>CAIMEA010000041.1 GCA_903839845.1 uncultured Hyphomicrobiales bacterium | reverse complement strand
TTCGAGTTGATGATCAGGTCCTTGATGTCTTTCGCCGCCTGCGACGAGCGCTGGGCCAGGCTGCGCACTTCCGAGGCGACCACCGCGAAGCCACGGCCGGCTTCGCCGGCGCGCGCGGCTTCCACCGCCGCGTTGAGCGCCAGCAAGTTGGTCTGGCGGGCGATTTCATCGATGACGCCGATGATGTCGGAGATCTTGCGCGAGGAGTCCTCGATCTTGGCCATCGCATCGACAGCCTTGGCGACAACCTGACCGCCACGATCGGCGACATCGCGGGTGGCGCTGGCGTCCTTGTTGGCCATCTGCGCGTTTTCCGAATTCTTGCGCACAGTTGCCGACAGCTCTTCCATGGCCGCCGACGTTTCTTCCAGGCTCGCCGCCTGCTCTTCGGTGCGCTGCGACAGATCGCTGGTCGAGGTCGAGATTTCAGCCGAGGCGTTGGTCACTTCGCGGCCCGACGCCTTGATCTCGCCGATGGTCGAGGAGACCTTGGCCGCCATTTCGCGGACGGCATCGGCGATCTGACCGACTTCGTCCTTGCGGCCGATACCCGGCACGGTGATGGCGAAGTTGCCGCCGGCGACTTCTTCCAGCGGTCTGACCAGCGCCTTGAGCGGCCGAGCAATGGTGAAGGCGCCGAAGAAAGCCGATCCGATCAGGATAAGAATGACAGTGATGCCAATCCCCTGATTAATGAGTTCGGTCGTAGCCATTGCACTCTCCGCCTTAGCGGCAGCTTCGATGGCGAGTTGGCCGCCTACTTTGCGCATTTCGCCCAGAGCGGCAATGCCCTTGTCGGCGCCCGGATCAAGGCGCTCGTGTTGGATGCGTTGCGTCTCGTGATAGAGTGCGATCGCCCGCGCCGTATCCTGGGGTCCAAGCGCAAGTTCCTGCGTTTTTGCAGGAACAGTTTCGTTAAGCGCGGTCGCGATATAGGTCTGGATCGCAGTCTTGACTTTCAGGGCCCGCTCACGATTTTCTGGCTTATTGAGCTTCGATATTAGACTGTCGAACAATTGATCGGATGCTTTCAGCCGGGCATCCAGATTGTTGGCGGCATTTAGCTCGGCCATAGTGGTGGCAAGCCGGATATTGCGGACCGCCATGCGAATGTTGACGAAGGTCAATTCACCTTCGGCCATATCGCGCGCGACCTCTTGTTGATGCATGGCCGCGACGTTGTCGGCCTTCACATTCACGTCGCCGTACATTCCGGCGCCGATCATGGCGGCGACGAGCAAAATGCCGCCGCCCGACATGATGGAAAGTTTAATTCCGATACTGATATTCGACAAGCGAAACATGTGGCTAACTCCAGATTGATTGGTTGATTGTGGCTTACGAAGTTGGGTTCACGAATTCTGCGACAAGGTTTCAGCGGCGCGGTCGATCTCCTAGACCGACAGCAGGTTTTCAAGATCGATCAGGGCGATCAGGACGTTCTCGAGCGTCACGATGCCGGCGAGGAAGTTCGCGGCATCGGTGCCGCCGGTGTCCGGCACCTGCTTGATCTCGGCGGCATCGACCGACACGATGTCGAGGACGCGGTCGCCGATCAGTCCGACCTGGCGGCCGTCGATCTGCACGATGATGACGATGTGCAACGGCGTGGTTTCGGTCAGACCCTGGCCGAAGCGGCAGCGCAGATCGACGATCGGCACGATGGCGCCGCGCAGATCGAGCACGCCGCGGACATAGTCGGGCTGCTTCGGCAGATGGGTAATGTCGGTCCAGCCCTTGATCTCGCGGACCGCCATGATGTCAACGCCGTACTGGTCGTTGCCGATGGCGAAACTGACGAACTGTGTCTGTCCGGCGGCGGCGGCGGAGCCGGCCCATGTCGCGCTGGAAGTGTTGGAAGCAACGGCTTGCTGGTTCATAGGCCTCGGCCTTTCTCTGGATTTAAGACCGTGCGCGATTGTGTATCTGGCTGGCGCGCACGCTTGATCGAATGCGTGCAACCTAGGGGCGCCGCGTTGATCGCCCGTTAGACCGGAAAATGCAGTCGCTGCTCCCGGACTGCCGCGCGGGGAATTTTATTGAGCGATTGCGAGAGGTCTGACGCGAAACGCATGGCAGCCAGTCATACCGAATTCGGTATTTGGAGACCGCCCGCACCAACAAATGGGCCGACGCCCCGGTACGCCAGGACCTCTCGTTACAATTGTCGCGAAATTCGCAAATGAAGAGTGGCAACTGACAGGTACTTTATGTGGATCGCTGACCCGCCACGCCGTGAGACAGATGAGCCACCTCAACGCCTTCACCGTCGCCAGCACGCGGCACATCGACGAGATGCGCGGAATCCTTTTCGATGTTTACGACGCCCGGCTGTTCGATCTGCACGGCGACGGCAACCGCTTCGCTGCGCAGGCGGCCTATTTTCGTTTCGGCTCGTCGAACCTGTCCTACTGCGCCCATCAGGCGCCGGTGCGCATCGAATTCCGCGAAGACGATTACATGCGCTTTCAGGTTTGCACCGCCGGCAGCGGCCGAACAATCATCGGCGGCGTGCCGGTCGCGGTCGACACGAACAGCATCGTCTGCTCGCCATCCGATTCGGCGATGGAATTCGGGCCCTCGCTCGAGCAACTCTCGTTGCGCATGAGCCATGACGATCTCGCGTCCGACCTGACGACGCTTCTCGGCGCGCGGCCGGTCGACGCCATCTCATTCGCAACGTCGGCCGGCTACGACGCGGCGCATACAAGGCGCCTGCACAGCCAGATCCTGAACGCCGCCAATTGTATCGACGCGGCGAGCGAGCCTATCCCAGCGCCGATGTTGCGCGAGATGGACCGGATGATCCGCATCGCCGCGCTCTACGGCATGCCGAACAATTACAGCGAGCGCCTCTATGGTCCTGCTCCGGCGGCGGCGCCCTGGCAGGTCAAGCGTGTCGAGGAATGGATCGACGCGCATTGGCGCGACGAGGTGACGATCGATCAGCTTGTCGCGGTTTCCGGTTCCAGCATGCGCAGCATCTTCGCCACCTTCAAGGCGGCGCGCGGCTACACGCCGATGGCCTATCTCAAGCGTGTTCGCCTGCACGCCGCGCGCGGCATGCTGCTGGTCGCGCAGCCGGGCGCCTCGGTGACCGGCATCGGCCTGGCCTGCTGCTTCGCCAATCTCGGCCATTTCGCCCGCGACTATAAAGAGATGTTCGGCGAATTGCCGTCAGCGACTCTCGTCAAGGCGCGTTGCCTGGCGGCCTGACCGGCGCGCCCAACCGCGCGCATAACCAGGCACATGTCCGGCGCGCTTTGTCAGCATCGCGTCGCTATGCTACGGCCCATCGTCCGTTCGATGGAGTCCGCATGCTCGATGCTTTAGAACTGCTCAAATCCCGCCGCTCGGTCAAGCCGATGGAAATGACCGGCCCCGGCCCGACCGCCGCCGAAATCGACACCCTCCTCACCATCGCCTCGCGCGTTCCGGACCATGGCAAGCTCGCGCCGTGGCGCTTCATCGTCTTCACGGGTGAAGCCCGCCGCGCCGCCGGTGCGCCGATCGCCGCCGCCTTCGGCGCAAACCACCCCGGCGCAACGGCCGAGCAGATCGCATTCGAGGCCAATCGTCTGGCGCGGGCGCCGCTGGTGATCGCGGTGGTCAGCCGCGCCGCACCGCACGCCAAAATTCCGGAATGGGAGCAGCAGATGTCGGCGGGCGCGTCCGCGATGCCGCTGGTCACCGCCGCGTATGCGTTGGGCTATGCCGCGAGCTGGCTGACCGAATGGTACGCCTATGACCGCGCCGTGCTGGACGCCTTCGGTCTGTCGGCGTCGGAGCGCATAGCCGGCTTTGTCCACATCGGCAAAGCGGCGAAGCCACCGGAAGACCGCGAGCGGCCAAAGCTCGCGTCCATCGTCACGTATTACGGCGGCGCATGATCCCGAAAAGTGGGTACCGGTTTTCGGATAAGGTCATGCGCCAAACGAAAAGAGAGTTTCATGTTCTACGAACCCGAAAAGCGCGACAAGGCACTGCTGCCGCACGATCCGTTCAAGGCGATCGTCGCGCCGCGCCCGATCGGCTGGATCACGTCGATGAGCGCCAAAGGCGAGATCAATCTAGCGCCCTATTCGTTCTTCAACGGCGTCAACAGCCGGCCCAATCTGGTGATGTTCGCCAGCGAAGGTATCAAGGACTCGGTTGCCTTTATCGAGGAGACCGGCGAATTCGTCTGCAGCCTCGCGACCTATGACTTGCGCCATGAAATGAACGAGACCGCGGCGCCGCTGGCGCGCGGCGTTAATGAAATGGTGCGTGCGGGCTTGGCCCCGGCGCCGTCGCGCATGGTCAAGCCGCCGCGCGTTGCCGCCTCGCCTTGCGCGCTCGAATGCAAGATGACGCAGATCGTGCCGATGCGGGGCCTCGACGGCGAGCCCGTCGATTGCCACGTCGTCTTCGGCCAGGTGGTCGGCGTTTATATCGACGATCGTTTCATCGTCGATGGCCTGCTCGACACCGCCGCCATGCAGCCGATCGCCCGCTGCGGCTACGACCAGTACGCCACGGTGAACAGCGTTTTTGCAATGCAGCGTCCCTCCAAATAACGGCGCCGTAAAACGCTGAACCAATTGCGCTGCCGGGCATTAATCCCCGCCCGCCGCGTTTAACCATAATGAAATCACCCCAGCGCACACTCTCTGTCACGTTTTGGTCACAGCTGACCGACATCAGTTTTCACCATGTTGGATCGAAATTCTTGGCGGGCGGCGGGGTAGCTCCGATGATGCGGCCGGGACCACGGGAGACCATGTTTGGTGTTTGAGGGATTATTCTCGCGTGGCGACCGCTCCGCCGACGCCACGACCCAGGTCAAACCGGAAAGCACGCGGCCGAGCATTGGCCTGGCGCTCGGCGGCGGCGCCGCGCGCAGCTTTGCTCACATCGGCGTGCTGCAAACTCTGGCCGCGCACGGCATCGTGCCGGACGTCATCGTCGGTACCTCGATCGGCGCCGTGGTCGGCGGCTGCTATGCCGCCCGCCAGCTCGACGGTCTGGAGACCTGGGCGCGCGGGCTGAAAATTCGCAGCATCTTCAGCTATCTCGACATCAGCCTGTCCGGCTCCGGCTTGATCAGCGGCGGCCACCTCGCCAGCAAACTGACCGAGGCCCTGGCTGACAGTCGGATCGAAGACCTGCCGGTGCGCTTTGCTGCGATTGCCACCGAATTCAACACCGGTCACGAAATCTGGCTGACTCGCGGCCGCGTTGCCGACGCGATGCGCGCCTCTTATGCGCTGCCCGGGATTTTTCCGCCGGTGAAGGTCGGCGGCCGCTGGCTGGTCGATGGCGCGCTGGTCAATCCGGTGCCGGTCTCGGCGGCGCGCGCGCTCGGCGCCCGGCTGGTGATCGCGGTCAATCTCAACGCCGATCTGTTCGGCCGCGGCACCATCATCGCCGACCATGGCTCGGATAAAGAAGACGACAATGCCGCCGCCGAACTCGCCGCCAAGCCGCAAGGTCTGCGCGGCATGTTCACCGGCGAGCATTCGCTGCGCCGCCAGTTCTTCGGCTCGCGCGGCCGCCCCGGCATTCCGACCGTCATGGTCGAAGCGTTCAACGTCATGCAGGACCGCATCACCCGCGCGCGATTGGCGGGCGATCCGCCGGATGTGCTGATCTCGCCGCGGCTCGGCAAAGTGGGCTGGTTCGACTTTCACCGCGGCGCCGACGCCATCAAGATTGGCGCCGAGGCCGCCGAGAAAGCCATGGACGGTATTACCGAAGCAATCGCCGGCCTGTCGCAGCCTTACAGCAGTGGCGGTGGCAAATAGACAGGCGACCGAATGATCAGGCCGTTTGAATATAGCCACGCAACGCTTCGGCATCCTGTTCGATTTCGCCGACACGCTGTTTGACCACGTCGCCGATCGACACCACGCCGATCAGCTCCGTCTCGCGCAACACCGGCAGGTGACGGAATTTGCCGGCCGTCATACGCTCCATGATGTCGGCGATCGAGTCGTTCTCGCCGCAGGTGGTGACATTGCGCGTCATGACCTGACCGACCGGCGCCGCGAGCGCGTCGGCGCCCTGCTCGGCGATGGCGCGCACGATGTCGCGTTCCGACAGAATGCCGGCCAGACGTCCGCCGGCGCCGCGGATGACGACGGCGCCGATACGATGTTCGCTGAGGAGTTTCGCCGCCGCCGAAAGATCGGCGGTCGGTTCGATGCTAACGATGTCGCCGCCCTTTGCGGCCAGGATCGCTTTCACGTTCATGGCACTCTCCCTGTCACCCGAATTGTGGTTACGCGGGAAACTTTTGAGTCTCGGGTCTGCGCCAACGATCCTGCCGCGCCTTCGGTTCCGTCAAGCACAATCGCGATAACGGCTACGCTGCGGCGCGGCATAAGCGCCCATAAGCTAATGCAATGTCGGGCCGTCGTCGATGAATGGCGGATGTACCGGCTTCGGATCGAACCAGGAAAACAACAACAGGCCGGCGAGAAAGCCGCCGATATGCGCCTGCCAGGCGACGACCTCGTTGTCGCCGGTGATCGATTGCGAGCCGAGGCCGAACAGTATGTTGATACCAAACCACACCGCCAGGAACGCCAGGACGCGCGGGTCGCTCAGCACCTGCCGCAACGGCAAGGCTGGCACCCGGAAGGCGTCGTCGTCGCCGCTGCGCAGCGCGCCGAGCGGTCCGCCGCGCTGAAACGCGAAACGCATCGCCGCCGCCATCGCGCCCGAGATCGAGGCCGAGGCGCCGATCATCGGCGCTTGCGAGGCGCCGTTGGTCAACAGGTGCATCGCCGCGCCGGCCGCCGCCGTCACCGCGAAGAACGCGAGAAACCGCGTGGCGCCGAAACGGCGCGCCACGGCGCTGCCGAAAGCCAGCAGCCACACCGCGTTGACGCCGAGATGCATCCAGCTGCCGTGCAGCAGCGAATAAGTGACGAAGGTCCAGACATCGGCGCTAAGGCCGCCCGGCCAGAGTTCGCCGAGCACGACGGTCGAATCGTAACGCGCCGGGATGAAAGCGAAATACAGCAGGACCTGGATGTCCTGATCCTCGCTTAACAGCAGCGTACGCACGCCGTGAATGAGCGCCAGCACGACAAGCGATGCGACAATAACCGATGGGACATTGAAGAGCGGTTCGCGTTTCAAAAGCTTTTCCGATCGCGGGGACAGATGTGGCCACTGCCCCGCCTCATGGCGAGGCGCGCGAGCCGTCAGAAAAAGTATGACAGAGCGCGGGCATAAAAAAAAGGAGGGCTCGCGCCCTCCCTCGACCCGCGTTTTAAAAGCGATAGCCATGCCTCGCGGCACAGGCGCATCGCCTCGTCGATCCGCGGTTCAATTCAGTTTCGTCGCTATCGCCGAAGCGATGAGCGCCGGTTGCCCGTTGTGGATCGAGCGCAGGCATAGGCGCGCGCGCTGCGATCGCAAAGACAATTGCGATTTTAACGCTAACTCGCGCAGTCCCGTGTGCCCACACCGAAGCGGCACGCGCCCTGCTGATCTGACGCTGTCGCGGCGCAAAGCCGGCGCCTTTGTCCCGAACGGGGACAGTTGAGCAGCCGGTCCCGTCTCGCGACGGAACAGGTGGCGCGCCATGAAACATTCATCGACTCGGGGCTTGTTTGATTACTGGAACAGACAGCGCGGCGCGCGTCCGGTGCCCGAGCGCGTCGACATTGAGCCGACCGGCATTCGCCGCGAACTGGGCGACGTCTTCATGCTGGCGACCGATTTCGCCGACAACCTGCGTTTCCGCCTCGCCGGCACCCGCGTCTGCGCGCTGTTCTCCCGCGAGATCAAAGGCGAGACCTTTGCCAGCCTTTGGGACGCGGCAAGCCGCGACACAATCGACGACCTGATCGCGATCGTCAGCCATGAACGCATTGGCGCGGTCGCCGGGCTGACCGGATATGCCGCCGATGGCGACGCGATCGATCTCGAGATGATCCTGTTGCCGCTCGCCCATAGCGGACATGCCCGCATTCGCGCCATCGGCGCGCTGGTGCCGATGGTGCCACCCTATTGGCTCGGCGAGAAGCCGCTGGAAAGCCTGCATCTCGGCGCGCTACGCCATATCGGGCCGGACAGCGGCAGAGTGTTCGGGCGGCGCCTTCCGGCGCAACAGCCGGACATCATGAGCGAGCCGCGCGACATCCTGCCGCCGCCGGCGAGCCGTCCGCGCCATCCATTTGTCGTTTACAATGGCGGTCGCGACACGCAGCCGGGCGAAAAAGCCGGCTAACGAACCATTAATCTTACGCCAATAGGCTCGCCGATACCGGGATAATTCCGCCCGAACGAGCCCCCGCGCCTATGGCCATACCGCTGATCAAGCCGAAATTCCTGCCGCTGGCCGACGAACGTCGCCGCCATCAGCGCGTCAAGGTCAACTTGCTCGGCCGCTATATGCTGGCCGATTACCGCGAATTCCCCTGCCAGGTGATCGATATGTCGCCGGGCGGCATGGCCGTGGCAGCGCCGGTGTGCGGCGAACCGGGCGAAAGGGTGATCGCCTATGTCGATCATCTCGGCCGGCTCGAAGGCAAGATCGCCCGCATTATCGACAATGGCTTTGCCATGAGCATTGCGGCGACATCGCGCAAGCGCGACAAGCTCGCCGCCCAGCTCACCTGGCTGGCCAATCGCCAGATCCTCAATCTGCCGGAAGATCGCCGCCATGGCCGCTTCGTGCCGCGCAACACCTCGGCCCGCTTGATCCTGCAAAACGGCACCAACGTCGCCTGCCGCGTCATCGATTTGTCGGCCTCGGGCGCCGCCGTGGCGATTTCGCCCGATCTGCTCCCGCCGGTCGGCGCCGCCGTGACCATCGGCAAGACCGCCGGCCGGGTGGTGCGCCATATCGAACATGGCTTCGCCATCGAATTCCAGCGGCTGCAGCACCCCGACTTCATCGAAGACAACGTCACCGGCGAATAATCGCCGCCGTCGCCGCGCGCCGGGCCGCTGTCATCGCGGCGCCCGAGACATGCCGGCTTTTGCCCCTCACCCGCCCGCGTTTCGACCGACACGCTAACGCGCGACGATGCGTTTGCGCATCAGGGTCAGCGCGGCGGCAACGCATTCACTAAAATTGCGCCGACTGCCGCGGTGTAAATCCCGGCTCCGGTCGGCGTTTTCCACCCCGCACACAGCGCTTGGATGACCACGGTCACGGTAAACGCCGCGCTGATTCCGATGCTCCGACCGCCTGTTTTCCGGCCTTAAGTCTATTAACGTATAAACTTTTAGATAAATACGATATTACTGTATTTTAGTCGAGTTTAAGTCTTAGTTTTACAGTATTCGTCTCTCTCTTTACTTTCCTTTTCAGACAATTGCCTGTCTCTACTTAGCCGCGCCGAAAAAGCTTTGCGACATCTTGGTCCCCGAGGACAGGGGAAGGGACCAAGACTATGCACAAACGCTTCAGCTACGTTCTGCGGGCCGGCACCGCGCTCGCTTTTGCTTTTACCGCATTGGCCATGACCACCGCCGGCAGCGCCGCCGGCGAGCGTGTCGCCTCGCTTTACGTCGCGCCGCCGGCCGACCGTGTGGTCTACGCCGCCGTCGGCGACGTCACCCGCGCGCCGATCGGCTGGGTCGAGTTCTGCATCGAATACAAGAACGAGTGTACCGCCCGGCCATCGGCGCCGCGCGACATCGTTCTGACCAACAAGGCCTGGGACGATCTGGTCAAGGTCAACTACTGGGTCAACGAGACGATCAAGCCGCTCACTGACTTGGATCACTGGGGCGTGGTCGAACGCTGGAACATGGGCGAAGACGGCTACGGCGACTGCGAGGATTACGCGCTGCTCAAGCGCAAGATGCTGATCCAGGCCGGCTGGCCGCGCGAAGCGCTGTTGATGACGGTCGTGCGCGACAAAAAGGGCGAAGGCCACGCCGTGCTGACGGTCAAGACCAATCGCGGCGAATACATTCTCGATAACCAGGAAGCCGAAGTGCTGGACTGGACGCGGACCGGATACAAATTCGTCAAGCGCCAGTCGCAGGCGGACCAGAACACATGGGTCGCGCTCGGCGAACCGCGCGGCGCCCCGGCCACCGTCTCGGCCCGCTAGCGATCCGAACAACAGGGCCATGCGCCGGTGGCGCATGGTGGAGGGAAAAGAGTTTGCTCACTGTCTGAGCACGAGGAAAACGAACAAGGAATTCGCGCCCCGGTCACGTCCCCACCCCTCCCCGTCCCCAGACCGGGTCCGCGAGCGGCCGATCCTCCCCCCAAGGATCGGCCGCAGTTTTTTTTGGCGACGAAATTCAATTGCAAGGCATCGCTTGACTTGCGTAAGGCATTACCTTACATTTGACATGGATATGCGGTCGCATCGGCGCGGATTGATCCATGGGCGCAAAAGTTAGGCTGTGATCCGGTCGTTCAAGAGCAAAGGGCTTCGCATCTTCGCTCAGACGGGCGATACGTCGAAGCTCAACGTGCAGAACCCGGATCGCATCCGCCGAATTCTGCTGGCGCTGGATGCCGCCACGGCGCCTGCTCAGATGAACCTGCCGGGTTTAAGATTTCACGCGCTAAAGGGCCGCGACAAAGGCCGGTTTTCGGTGTGGGCCAGCGGAAATTGGCGCGTGACGTTCGGGTGGTCCGGCGACGACGCCATCGATGTCGATCTTGAGGACTATCACTGATGAGCACGAACCCTCTGCTTCGCGGCCTTAAGAACACCCATCCCGGCGAGTTGTTGCGCGAAGACGTTCTGCCGGCGCTTAACCGCACCAAGACCGAAATCGCCAGCCTGCTCGGCATTTCCCGGCAGACGCTTTACGACATTCTCGACGAGAAACAGCCGGTGACGCCAGGCATGGCGTTGCGGCTCGGCAAACTCTGCGGCAATGGTCCCGACCTGTGGATCAACATGCAGCGGGCCTATGACTTGCGCATTGCCGAAAAGAAGCTGGCCAAAGAGATCGGCAAGATTCCGACGCTCGGCGAAGCAATCTGACGTCGCACCCGCCACGGTGTCTTACCCCACCTTCTTCAACCCCTTCGCATACTGCTTCCAGCGGTTGACGTAATAATCCGCGCCGCCGCGGATCATCGCGTGCGCCTTTTCATCCAAAGTGCGAATGGCGCGGGCCGGCGAGCCGACGATCAGCGAATTGTCGGGAAACGATTTGCCCTCGGTGACCAGTGCGCCGGCGCCGACCAGCGAATTGTTGCCGATCTTGGCGCCGTTGAGCACGATCGCGCCCATGCCGATCAACGAATTGTCGCCGATGGTGCAGCCGTGCAGCATGACCTTGTGGCCGATGACGCAATTCGAGCCGATCACCAAGGGATAGCCCATGTCGGTGTGCAGCGTTGAATTGTCCTGAATTTGCGAGCGCTCGCCGAGTTCGATCCACTCGTTGTCGCCGCGCAGCACCGCGCCGAACCAGACGCTGGCCTCGCGCTTGAGCCGCACGCGGCCGATCAGCACCGCCGTCTCGGCGACCCAATACCGGTTGTCGGCGGGAAATTCCGGCGCCTGGCCGTCGAGTTCATAGATTGGCATGTTCGCTCCTTATTCAGAGAGCGAACGTAGTCCACGATAGCGGTCGAATGGAAGCCGGTTTAAGCGAGCAAAAACCCGACGGCGCGCACCAGCACCAGGCCGGACATCAGGCTCCAGAAGCCGGCGACCAATGTGGCGAAGAACACGAACTGGAAGCGGCCGCCTTCGCGACGTTCGCCGAGCAAGGTGTTGCGCATGATCAGGAACGGCGCCGCCACGATCAGCAGCGGCACGGCGGCGATCGCCTGCGCCTTCGGGCCGTCCGACAGCAGCGTGAAACTCGGCAGCCGGCTGGTGACAAGCCGATAGGCCGAACTGCACAGGCCGGCGACCGAAAAGCCGAAGGCCAGGGCCAGAACCATCTGCAACGACTGCGGCGACATGCGATGCCTCGAACGCGGATACAAACGCGACAAACAACTCGGATAGCGCGGCATTAGTCGCAGACCGGCGGGCCTGGACGCCAGCCAAAGCTTAACAAATGGTTAACCCGTTAACCGCCGATTAACCTTGGCGTGGGACTAAAAGGCCGTCCTTTGCCGGAGCTGGAATGGCCTATCTCGCGCATCACGATCAGCACGCCGCGCCGCGTCGCGCGCGGCAGCGCCGCTCCGGTCATAATCCGCTCGCCGCCGCCGTTCTGGTGTTCGCCGCCGTCTGCTTTTTCGCCGCGGCTTACGTCGCTTATGTGTTGTGGCCGCGCTGGCCGGATGCGCCGGTCGCGCTCGGCGCGCCGTCGCTGCCGATCGCTATCGCCGGTGCGCCGTTCAACATCGAGCCGGCCGCCATCCGCATTCCGCTGCAACGCCACGCCGGTTCGCAGAACCGCGTCGATCTTGCTTACCTGTGGCCCTCGCTGGTGCCGCCCGATCCGGCGATTAAAATCGTCGACGGCGCACCGGTCGATCCCAATGAGCGCTTGTTCGTGACGATCCTGGCCAATGACGGCACCATGCCTGTCGCCGAACGCGTGGCGACCATCTATCCGCGCTATCTTGGACGGGAGGCGGCGCCGGGCGCCGATGGATTGACGGTGTGGCCGTTTCGCGACGGCACGCCCTATCAGGGCGAGGAGCTTGTCTTCGAGCATGCCGCGCCGGAGCATTTCCGCGCCCGCTGCTCGCGCAAGGGCGTGACCAATAGCGGCACGTGTCTGCTGGAGCGGCGCGTCGGCAATGCCGACATCACCTTCCGCTTTCCGCGCGACTGGCTCACCGATTGGCCAGGCGTCGCCGCCGGCATCGACAAATTGATGGCGCGCTGGCAGCCGGCGAACTGATCGCCGTCAGAAGTTCGGATTCTCTTCGTCGACCAGATCGATGTCGAGGATCGGCAATTCGAGAATATAGGTCTTGCGGCCCTTCTCGGCTTCGAGAAACAAGACGCCGAGGAAATCGTCGCCGAGATAGACTTCGAGCGAGTCCATCTTCTTCGGCCGCGTCACGACGCGGATCTTCTGGTTGTCGAATTTCAGCCGCAGATAATTGGTCAGCGTCGGCACCGGCTGCATCGACGGGTCCTGGCTGACCTGGATGACCATGCGGAAATTATACGAACGCTCGCCGTCCTCGTCATCGACGGTCATTTCGCCGAGATCGTCTTCGCCGACGAAAACCTCGGCGATCTCGCCCTGCTTCGGCACCACGCGAATATGCGGGTTGCCGAAAACCTTTTTCAAATAATTGTCGAGCTTTCTGACTTCCTGCACGTCCACCGGGCGGCTCCTTTAGTTCGATATGATGAGCTAGTTGCCCGATTGAGCGTTCAAGCGCAACCCACCATCAGCCATCGAGCAAGATGCCGTGCAGCATCTGGTCCATGGTGCGCGAGGGCTCGGCACAGCCGGCTTCGCCGACCACTTTCGCCGGAATGCCGGCGACGGTCACATTGTGCGGCACCGCCTTGATGACGACGGAGCCGGCGGCGATACGCGAGCAGTGGCCGATTTCGATATTGCCGAGAATTTTCGCGCCGGCGCCGATCATCACGCCGCGGCGGATTTTCGGATGACGGTCCTCGTGTTCCTTGCCGGTGCCGCCGAGCGTGACGTCGTGCAAAATCGACACGTCATCGTCGATCACGGCGGTCTCGCCGACCACGAGGCCGGTGGCGTGATCGAGGAAGATGCCCCGGCCGATGACCGCGTGCGGATTGATGTCGCACTGGAACGCCGCCGACGATCGGCTTTGCAGATAGAGCGCGAAGTCCTTGCGGCCCTTGCCGATGAGCCAGTGCGCCAGGCGGTGCGTCTGGATGGCGTGGAAGCCCTTGTAATACAGCACCGGCTCGATGAAGCGCGTCGTCGCCGGATCGCGGTCGATTGTTGCGACAATATCGGCGCGGAATGCGTCGCCCAAAGCTGGCTGATCCTCGAGCGCTTCGCGAAACGCCTGACGGATCAGGTCGCTCGATACGTCGGGATGCTCGAGCCGCTGGCTGACGCGGTGCGCGACCGCGGTCTCCAGAGTGTCGTGGTGCAGGATGTTTTCGTAGATGAAGCTCGCCAGCTCCGGCTCGCGCCGGGCGATATCCTCGGCCTCCTGGCGAATCCGGCTCCAGACCGGATCGACCTTGTCGAGGGCGTTTACCGGCCGCGTCTGAATTTGAGCCATGGGCGTCAAGTCTCCTGATCGACTCTCTGGTCCCCACAGATAGGGCTTTTATCACAAATATTCAGGGGGGTAGAGGGCCGTTTAAGCTGCCTAAGGGCCTTACGGCCGCCGGTCAAGGAAGGCCAGAACCCCGGCTTTATAGACCTTGTCGCCGACCGCCAGCATATGGTCGCGGTCCGGGATATCGAGCGCCTCGGCGCCGGGAATAAGCGCCGCCAGCGCCTGCGCCGAGCCGGCCACATCGTCCTTGGTGCCGATGGCCACCAATACCGGGATACCAATGGCGCCGATCTCCTGCCGGCTCAGCACCTGGCGCGAGCCCCGAATACAGGCGGCAAGCGCCCTGAGGTCGGATTTGGTCTGCTCGGCGAAGGCGCGGAACGTCCGCCCTTGCCGGTCGGTGACGTCGTCGAGCGAGGGCGCCTCCAGCGCATCGGCGATCGACTCCGGCAGGCCGACGCCGTCGACCAGATGAATGCCGAGGCCGCCAAGCACCGCCGAGCGCACGCGCTGCGGATGCGCCAGCGTGAGAAAGGCGGTGATGCGCGCGCCCATCGAATAGCCCATCACGTCGGCGCGCGCGATGCCAAGATGATCGAGCAGCGCCCGTGCATCGTCGGCCATCTTGCCGGTGTGATAGTCGGCCGGATCGTAGAGCTTGCTCGACGCGCCATGGCCGCGATTGTCGAGAGCGATGACGCGGCGTCCGGCACGCGTCAGCGTACCGAGCCAACTCGGACCGATCCAGTTGGCTTCCTTGCTCGAGGCAAAGCCGTGAATGAGCAGGATCGGATCGCCCTCGCCTTCGTCGATATAGGCAATCTCGACATCGCCGTTTTTGAAACTGGGCATGGGTTCACCGCGCGCGAGGAGCGTAAAGAGCCGCGTCTTTTAAGCGCCCGCCTGCATCGCCGCAAGGCGGCGCAGCCGCCGCCTCTTGCGGTGGTCGAGCACGCGCTGCGTGGTGCGCTCGGTCGCACTTTTAAGCGACGACACCAGCCCGAACAAAGTGGCGAGCGCCCAGAAGATCCAAAGGCTGAGATCGAAGGCGGCCATCGACAGCGCAATGGCGCCGCGTCCGGCGACTTTCAATATCGCGCGCGTGCGGCTGCCGGACTTTTCCGCCAAGGTCGCGACCCGCGCCATTTCGCGCGGCGTCTCGGCAACCTTGAGACTATCGAGCGCGGCGTGCGTGCCCGCTTTTGCCTGAACGCGGCCGACGTCGCGCGCCAGATGCATCAGGCCGCCGGCGCGTTCGACCTTCACCGCTTCGCGCGCGGCGCGCACCGCCAGCAGAGGCTGCGCGATCGAAAAGCCGCCGACCGCCGCTTTCAACTGGCTCCAGTCGACGACGCTGCGCATCGCGCGGCCGATATAAGCGGCGAGATCGGCGCTCAACGTGCCGGTCTTGCGGGCGACTTTCGCCAGCGACAGGCCGACGCGCGCCGGCGCCGCGACGCCGAGCGTGGCGTACGTGCCGGCGGTGATGGCGAGCCCAACGCAAGCGAGCCCCAGCACCAGTTCGTCGGCCTTCTGCCCGGTCGCCAGCCGCGTGCCCTCACGCGCCGCGTCGCGAATGTCGCCGAACACGAACAGATCGCCGAGCGTGGTGCCGGCCAATCCCGCCATGTCGCTGGGTTCGCCGGTGACAAGGCCCATGGCGAAGCTTTGCGCCGCGTGCCGCGTGCTGGCGTCCTCGGTCACCGCGGCCGACACCTTGGCGGTGAGCGCAGGATCGAGCGCGACCTTCCGGTCGGCGGCAAGATCGACAAAGCTCTGCGCCAGGTCGCTGTCTTTCGCGACAAGCGCCGCTTCGATTTCGCGGCTCGCCAGGTCGGCGTTGAATTTTTCGTCGAGCGCGCGCCCGGCGATTTCGGCCGGATCGTCCTCGATGCTCATCAGATATTGCGCGTCCAGCCCGCGCGGCACCACGTAACAGGCGAGCCCTGCGAGCAGCGCGAATATGACAAGCACCGGCGTAATGCGATGGCGGCGCATCACCCAGCGTTGCGGCGTCGCGCGCTCGGCCAATGGCGTTTCGGTCACGGGCTCCTGCCTTTTTGGCGGCGCGAATCCTTGTGCGTCCCGCATATTAGCCGCCCGTTTCCCGGTCCTCTGGGGATAACCCCGATGGCCCCCGCATTAGGTAAGAAAACGCTTTCGATTCAAAGGGGTTCCGCCGATCCTTCGGCACGGCTAATGGAGTATCAATGCTAGGCATGACGCCCCCGCCTCGCTATGGTGCGGCTCACAAATCGCTCTTAAAAAGGCTTTTCTCATGGCGGAACACGTCGTCCCCCATTTTCACAACGATCCGGGCGTGCCGGTGATCGAGATCGGCGCCAAGGAATTCATGTGCGTCGGCGCCAAGCCGCCTTTCGACCATCCGCACGTCTTCCTCGACATGGGCGCCGACAACGAAATCATCTGCCCCTATTGCTCGACCTTGTACCGGCTCGACGCCGCGCTCGATCCGCACGCCGCCCGGCCGCCGGCCTGCGCGCTGCCGCTGGTAGATGCCTAGATTCGAGCATGATCCCGAAAAGTGGGAACCGGTTTTCGGCTAAGATCATGCTCCGCTTAAATGTCATGGAGTGCTGAGCCTTGGCGTCCGACCGTCACGTCATCGTCGCCGGCGGCGGCATTGCCGGGCTGACGGCGGCGCTGACTCTGTCGCGCGCCGGCTTTCGCACCACGCTGCTCGAGCAAGCCGCCAAGCTCGAGGAAACAGGCGCCGGCATCCAGCTATCGCCCAACGCCAGCCGCATCCTGATCGATCTCGGCCTGCGCGACAAACTCGAGCCTTTGGTCGTCAGGCCGGAAATGATCCGCGTGATGTCGGGCGGTTCGGGCCGCGAGATCACCCGCATTCCGCTCGGCCTCAAGGCCGAGCGCCGTTACGGCGCGCCGTTCTGGACCATCCATCGCGGCGACTTGCAGGCGGTGCTGGCCGAGGCGGCGCAGAACGCGCTCGATGTCACGGTCAAGCTCGGTGTCCGCTTCGACGACTGCGCCGCGCATGGCCACGGCGTCACCATTCAGGGCTATCGCGGCCGGCAGATCGTCGATGAACGCGCCTCGGCCTTGATCGGCGCCGACGGCATTTGGTCGAGCGTCGGCCAGCGGATGAAGTGGCAACGCCCGCCCGCCTTCGCGCACCGCACCGCCTGGCGCGCATTGGTACCGGCGGCCAGCGTGCCGCTGCATTTCCGCAGCGACGTCGTCAATCTCTGGCTCGGACTCGACGCGCATCTGGTTCTGTACCCGGTCAAGGACGGCAACCTCATCAACATCGTCGGCATCGTGCATGACGAATGGAACGAGACCGGCTGGCAGGCGGCCGGCGATCGCGCCGAAATCCTGCGCCACTTCGCCCGCTACCCCTGGGCCGACAATGTCCGTGAACTGATCGGGATTCCTGACCGCTGGCTGAAATGGGCGCTGTACGACCGCGTCACGCCGTTTCTCGGCGGCGAAGGTCCGGTGACCCTGATCGGGGATGCCGCCCATCCGATGCTGCCGTTTTTGGCGCAAGGTGCCGGCATGGCGATCGAGGACGCCGCCGTGCTGGCCGATTGCATGAAGGCCTATTTCGGCGCGCCGGAAGCGGGCCTGCGCGCCTACGAGGCAGCGCGGCGCGCGCGCACCGAACGCGCCCAACAGGTTTCGCGCAAGCAGGGCACACTCTATGGGCAGACCGGCCCGGAGGCGCTGATCCGCGATCTCGGCATGAAATTGTTGGGCGGAGAAAGACTGCTCAGACGCTACGACTGGCTCTATAATTGGCGGCATAAAGCGCGCGCGCCGGATGAAGACGATAAAACGCGCATGAAAAAATACGATCTCGGGGAGGATGTGTGATGTTGTTCCCGACCACCATCGCCGGCAGTCTGCCGAAACCATCGTGGCTCGCCGAACCCGACAAGCTCTGGCCGCAATGGCGCCTGCAAGGCGCCGACCTGGCGCAGGGCAAACTCGACGCCACATTGCTCGCCATCAAACTCCAGGAAGACGCCGGCATCGACATCGTCTGTGACGGCGAAATGTCGCGCCAGCATTTCGTGCACGGCTTTCTCGAATTCGTCGATGGCATCGACACCGAGCACAAAGTCGAAATGGGCATTCGCGCCAACCGCTACAAGGCGATGGTCCCGCAGGTGCGCGGCGCGCTGACCTTGCGCGGCCGCGTGCACCAGACCGAGGCCAAACATGCGCGCGCGCATACGACGCGCCAGTTGAAAATCACTTTGCCCGGGCCGATGACCATCGCCGACACGGTGGCCGACGCGCATTACGGCGACAAGGTAAAAATGGCTTTCGCCTTTGCCGATCTCCTCAACAAGGAAGCGCGCGCGTTGCAGGCCGACGGCATCGACGTCATCCAGTTCGACGAGCCGGCCTTCAACGTGTTCATGGACGAAGTGCCGACCTGGGGCATCGAGGCGCTGCATCGCGCCATCGACGGCCTGACCTGCGTCACCGCCGTACACATTTGTTACGGCTACGGCATCAAGGCCAATATCGACTGGAAGAATTCGCTCGGCGACGAGTGGACGCAATACGAAAAGATTTTCCCGGCATTGGGCAAGAGCAAGATCGGCCAGGTGTCGCTCGAAGCGATCAATTCGCGCGTGCCGCTCAAGCTGTTGTCGCTCCTGGGCGACAAGGACGTTCTGATCGGCGTCATCGACGTCGCCAATGATACGGTCGAGACGCCCGAGCAGGTGGCGCAGGTCATCGCCGACGTGATGAAGTATGTGCCGAAGGAGCGCATCGTCTGCGGCACCAATTGCGGCATGGCGCCGATGCACCGCGATATCGCCGAGGCCAAGCTGGTCGCACTCGGCGCCGGCGCGAGGCTGGCGCGGGAGCGGCTTGGCTGATCAAAATGTTCCGCTCACCCCCGCGAAGTCGGGGGTCCAGTCTTGCTTCCTGCTTGGCTGCCTAAGTCTGGATGCCCGCCTCCGCGGGCATGAGCGGAGTATGCGCCACCCGATCACATCCGCGCGACGCTTGATCCAGATCAATACGACAGGGCGCCCTTAATATATTCAATTCTCTATATGTGATCGATAAGCCGATCGCACTGGAGAAATCGCCATGCTCACGCAAAAAGCCTGGTCGCCTTATGTCGCCGGCATCGTCATCGGCCTGCTGCAAATCCCGGCCTTCCTGATCATCGAAACCGCGCTCGGCGCGTCGTCATCTTATGTCACGGTCGGCGGCGTCATCGCCTCTTGGTTCGATCCGGCCATCCTCAACATCGGTTATGTCGCGCGCCACGTCGCCATCAACGGCAAGAACTGGTGGCAGGTGGCGCTGGTCGCCGGTATCGCCATTGGCGCTCTCCTCTCGGTGAAACTGTCCGGCGCGCGCCGCCAATCCATTTCGCCAATCTGGCAACGCGCGCTCGGCTCGGCCTCGCCCGCCAGGCGCTACACCGTCGCCTTCTTTGGCGGCTTCATCATGCTGTTCGGCGCGCGCATTGCCGATGGTTGCACCAGCGGCCATGGCCTGTCCGGCATGGCGCAACTCGCCGTCGGCTCGACCGTCGCGGTCGCCGCCATGTTCGTCGGCGGCATCGCCACCGCGACCCTCGTTCTGCGCCGCATCTAACCCGGCAACGAAAAGGAGACTTCAAATGTCCGTCACCCTCGCCATTGCCGTCGGCCTGCTCATGGGCGTCGTGTTCGGCTTCGCGCTGGAGAAGTCGCGCGTGTTCGAGCCCGGCATCATTGTCGGCCAGATGCAGCTGCGCAACTTCATCATGCTCAAGGTATTTCTCGCTGCGGTGGCCACCGGCGCGGTGGTGCTCGCCGCGCTCAACGGCTTCGGCTACGTCAAGCTGGCGCCGAAGGCCGCGCTTTATGGCGCGGACATTGTCGGCGGTCTGATCCTCGGCGCCGGCATTTCGCTCGCCGGCGCCTGCCCCGGCACAACGTTGGCGCAGATCGGCGCCGGCTATCGCGATGCGCTGTTCACGCTCGTCGGCGGACTGTTCGGCGCGGTCGCTTATTCTTATGCCGAACCCGCCTTGAGCAAGACCTTTCTCGGTCAGGGCGGCGGCAAGCTGATCTTCAGCGATCTCGCCGGCATTCCCTATTGGATCGGCGCGCTGATCCTCGCCGCCGCGATTGTCGTCATCCTCGTCGCCCTTGAATCATGGCGTCCGTGGCGCCCGGAACTGGGCAACGATGCCGACGGCGACATCGCATCGGCGTCAGCCGCAGCGACCAAGACCATTCACATCGTCCCCGCCGAATAACCAGGAGAGTACCATGACTGCCAATGTCGGAACCCTCGACCGCATCGCCCGCGTCATTATCGGAATCGCGCTGATCGCCTTTGCGCTCGGCTATATCGCGCCGGGCACCTCGTGGGCCTGGGTCGGCTGGATCGGCGTCGTGCCGTTGCTGACGGCCGCGCTTGGCACCTGCCCGGCCTATAGCGTCGTCGGCTGCTCGACGAAGTAGACTTCACCCTCCCCTGGAGGGGGAGGGTCGAACGCTTGAACGACAGTGAAAGCGTTCGGGGTGGGGTGAGCTTCAGCTGAAGATTCACCCCGCCCCGCTCGCTTCACTCGCGACCCTCCCCCTCCAGGGGAGGGTAAAGAAAGCGCTTACCTCCCCGCTCGTCCCATCACATCCATCAGTTCGGCG
>CAIMEA010000040.1 GCA_903839845.1 uncultured Hyphomicrobiales bacterium | reverse complement strand
TGCATAACTAACAAAGTGTTAACGATGGTTGAGGGCATAATTGCTGCAACCTGGGTGCAGCAATGCCGCAGCATTTGGCCCGAAACAGGGCCGCCTCGCCTGCATTCCGCCAAATGGCCCGGCCGCCATGCGGTAAGGGCGGTTTACACCTTGTTCCGATAACCTTAGCAGTCTGGCCCGCCGCGCCCGGCCCGCTCATTGCCTTGCTTCACTCCCGAACAGCGTCACCGCAAGTCATTTTCATGTCCGATACTTTCAGTTCCCGTTATGCGGCGCTTGTGGATGCCGGGAAAATCGAGGCCGATCCGGGTCAAGCCGTGCTGGTGGCCAGTCTTGCCGCGCTCGAGCGGCGGCTGGAGGAGCGCCGTCTGGCGCGCAAGTCGTCATCGCTAGGCTGGTTGTTCGCCAAGCGCGAAAAGGCCGGCTCGCCGCTGAAGGGGCTCTATGTTTATGGCGAGGTCGGCCGCGGCAAGACCATGCTGATGGACCTGTTTTTCGAGGCGAGCGCGGTCGAGCGCAAGCGCCGCGCACATTTTCATGAGTTCATGGCGGATGTGCACGAGCGGGTTCACGCCTATCGGCAGGAGATCAAGAACGGCACGCAGCCCGATCAGGATCCGATCCAGCGCGCCGCTGCGGCGATCGCCGGCGAAACGCAGTTGCTCTGTTTCGACGAATTCCACGTCACCGACATCGCCGACGCCATGATCCTCGGCCGGCTGTTCACCAGGCTGTTCGAGCTGGGCGTCATCATGGTGGCGACCTCGAACATCGCACCGAGCGGCCTGTACAAAGACGGGCTCAACCGGGCGCTGTTTCTGCCGTTCCTGAAGCTGCTGGAAAAGCATTGCGATGTCGTGCGGCTCGACGCGCGCACCGATTTTCGTCTGGAAAAGCTGACCGGCGTCGCCGCCTGGTATGTGCCGCCCGATGCCAAAGCGAAAGCCGCGCTCGACGATGCCTGGCAACGCCTCGTCGGCGTCGCCGAAGGCGCGCCGCACGAACTGGTGGTGAAGGGCCATATCGTCAAGGTGCCGAAGGCGGCGATGGGCGTGGCCCGTTTCACTTTTGAGGAGCTATGCGCGCAGCCGCTGGCGGCGTCGGATTATCTCAAGATCGCGCGTGAGTTTCACACTTTGATCGTCGACGATATTCCGGTGATGGATTTTGCCCGCCGCAATGAAGCCAAGCGGTTCATCATCCTGATCGATACCTTGTACGATCACGCGGTGAAGCTGCTGGCTTCGGCCGAGGCGCCGCCGGAGCAGCTTTACACCGGCACCGAAGGCTACGAGGCCAACGAGTTCAAGCGCACCGCCTCGCGCCTTTTCGAGATGCGCTCGCAATCCTATCTCGGCCTGCCGCATGGGCCACGCACGGCCGAGGTATTTGATTGGGACAAGATCGTCGATGCTTAGCGGAAACTAGACGCTCGACCAGATCAACAATATCACCGCGATGGCCATTAAAGCGGCGGCCAGCCAGCCGAGGATCATCAACCACAGCGGCAGCGCCAAATCATCCTCACGCTTGTTCGATACCACGATCATGGTCGCCACCATGATCGGCACCGCGACCACGCCGTTGATGACGGCGGTCCAGAACAGCATGGCGATTGGATCGATCTTGGTCAGCAGCAGCGCGGCGCCGCCCAAAGTGGCCGCGGCGACAATGGCGTAAAAACCGATGGCGCGGCTCGCCGGCATTTCCAGGCTGCCGCGAATCTTGAACACCTCCGCCACCGCGTAAGCCGCCGAGCCGGCGAGCACCGGCACCGCCAGCATGCCGGTGCCGATGATCCCCATCGCAAACAGTGCGAAGGCAAACTCCCCGCCGACCGGCCGCAGGGCTTCCGCCGCCTGCGCCGCGGTGTCGATATGAGTGACGCCGTGCGAATGCAGCGTCGCGGCTGTCGTGACGATGATGAAGAAGGCGACGAGGTTCGAGGCGATCATGCCGATCCAGGTGTCGATCGTGATGGCTCTGAACGCCGCCGTTTCCGGCTCCTTGATGTGAACCTGCCGCGCGCGATGGCTCAGTCTCGATTCCTCCGCCTCCTGCGACGCCTGCCAGAAAAACAGATAGGGGCTGATCGTGGTTCCGAAGATTGCAACCACCATGAGGATCATGTCGTGGTCGAGTTTTATCGTCGGCAGCAAGGTTGTGTGCACGACCTTGCCCCACGGCACTTGCACGCTGAACGCCGCCGCGACGTAGAACAGCAACACCATCGTCATGAATTTCAGAATGCCGGCATAGCGGTGGTAGGGAATGATCACTTCCGCGATCAGGCAAATAATTCCGAAGAGCGCGGCAAACACCAATGACGAACCGCCGATGACGAGCCGCAAGGCTTCGCCCATCGCCGCGAGATCGGCGGCGATGTTGATGGTATTGGCGACCAGCAGTGACGCCACCAGCGGATACAGCACGACTGGCGGCAGCACTTTGGCGATGTTGCGGGCGAGGCCCTGGCGAGTGTTCCAGCCGATGACCGCGCTGATGATCTGAATCGCGGCCATGAACGGCAGCGTCAGAAACAAAGTCCAGGTCAGGCCGTAGCCGAATTGTGCACCGGCCTGGGAATAGGTGGCGATACCGCTCGGGTCGTCATCGGCGGCGCCGGTGACCAGTCCCGGCCCCAAGGCGCGCACGATTCGACGGGCCAAAGAACGTAATCTGCTCAATTCCGTTCTCCCCATTTGCCGCGCCCCCGGCGTGCCGGGAGATTGGCGCCCGCCTGGCCGCCAAGTCCACGCGGCGCAGCGGGGACGCCGCAAAATTTATGGAAAAGGTCTGGACACATGACCGGTGCTCTGCTGGTATAATGTATACACGATTGGAATCGGAACCGACCGTATTGCTGCACTACAGCAAAATCGCTAAGCCACATGCGGCCGCGCCCCGCGGCAGCAGCAAAGAGTTTTCGAACCATGGCGCGTAACAAAATTGCGTTGATTGGCGCTGGCCAAATCGGCGGCACGCTGGCCCATCTCATCGGTCTTAAGCAACTCGGCGACGTCGTCATGTTCGACGTCATGGAAGGCATCCCGCAAGGCAAGTCGCTGGATATCGCGCAGTCCTCGCCGGTCAATAAATTCGACGCCAAGTTCACCGGCGCGAACAGCTACGAAGCCATCGAAGGCGCCGACGTCTGCATCGTCACCGCCGGCGTGCCGCGCAAGCCGGGCATGAGCCGCGACGATCTTCTCGACATCAATCTCAAGGTCATGGGTCAGGTTGGCGCCGGCATCAAGAAATATGCGCCGAACGCTTTCGTCATCTGCATCACCAACCCGCTCGATGCGATGGTCTGGGCTTTGCAGAAGTCCTGCGAACTGCCGCAGCAGAAAGTCGTCGGCATGGCCGGCGTGCTCGACTCGGCGCGCTTCCGCTATTTCCTCGCCGACGAATTCAACGTCTCGGTCGAAGACGTCACTGCCTTCGTGCTCGGCGGCCACGGCGACACCATGGTGCCGCTGACCCGCTATTCGACGGTGGCCGGCATTCCGGTGCCCGACCTGATCAAGATGGGCTGGACCACGCAGGCGCGCATCGACGAGATCGTCAAGCGCACCGCCAATGGCGGCGCCGAAATCGTCAACCTCTTGAAGACCGGCTCGGCCTTCTATGCGCCGGCGGCCTCGGCCATTGCGATGGCGGAAAGCTATCTGCTCGACAAGAAGCGCGTGCTACCTTGCGCCGCCTGGCTCAACGGCGAATACGGCGTGAAAGACCTTTACGTCGGCGTGCCGGTGGTGATCGGCGCCAAGGGCGTCGAGCGCGTTGTCGAAGTTGAATTCTCCGGAGCCGAGCGCGGCGCCTTCGAGAATTCGGTGGCGTCGGTCCAGGGTCTGGTCGATGCCTGTAAAAAGATCGCGCCGAATCTCGGCTAACCCGATTCCATCGTCCGCGCAGGCGGGCGATGGAATTCTTTTGGGATAGTTGCGGCAGGTGACGAGCCAAATAACGCTGGATGCTCCGCCTTCGCGGAGCATGACGGCGGAGGGAGCGGGACGAAGCGATGAACATTCACGAGTATCAGGCGAAAGCCGTGCTGAAAGAATTCGGCGTTCCGGTGCCAAGCGGCGTGCCGGCCTTCACGGTCGATGAAGCGCTCAAGGGCGCCAAGGAATTGGGCGGTCCGGTCTGGGTGGTGAAAGCCCAGATTCACGCCGGCGGCCGCGGCAAGGCCGGCGGCGTCAAAGTCGTCAAATCGATGGACGACGTGAAGACCGAGGCGACCCGCATCCTCGGCTCGACCCTCGTCACGCACCAGACTGGCCCTGCCGGCAAGAAGGTCAACCGCCTCTATATCGAGGAAGGTTCGGCTATCGACCGCGAGTTCTATCTCTCGGCTTTGGTCGACCGCGAAACCTCGCGCGTTGCTTTCGTCGTCTCGACCGAAGGCGGCATGGACATCGAAGCCGTGGCGCACGATACGCCGGAAAAGATCATCACCTTCTCGGTCGATCCGGCGACCGGCCTGATGCCGCATCATTCGCGCCAGGTGGCGCAGGCGCTTAAATTAACCGGCGATCTGGCCAAGCAGATCGGCGATCTTCTGCCGAAACTGTATCTCGCCTTCACCAGCAAGGACATGACCATGCTGGAGATCAATCCTTTGGTCGTGACCAAGGACAACAAGATCATCTGCCTCGACGCCAAGATCGATTTCGACGGCAATGCGCTGTATCGCCATGCCGATATCGTGGCGCTGCGCGATCTGACCGAGGAAGACGAGAAGGAAGTCGAGGCGTCGAAATTTGACCTCAACTACATCGCGCTCGACGGTTCGATCGGCTGCATGGTCAACGGCGCCGGTCTTGCCATGGCCTCGATGGACATCATCAAGCTGTACGGCTCGTCGCCGGCCAACTTCCTCGACGTCGGCGGCTCCGCCACCAAGGAAAAGGTCACCGCCGCGTTCAAGATCATCACGTCGGACCCGAACGTGAAGGGCATTCTGGTCAACATCTTCGGCGGTATCATGAAGTGCGACGTCATCGCCGAGGGCGTCGTCGCCGCGGTGAAGGAAGTCGGCCTGAAAGTGCCGCTGGTCGTTCGCCTCGAAGGCACCAATGTCGAACTCGGCAAGAAGATCATCAAGGAGTCGGGGCTCAACGTCACGTCAGGTGACGACCTCGACGACGCCGCGCAAAAAATTGTCAAAGCCGTGAAGGAGGCCGCATAACATGGCCATCCTCATCGACAAGAACACCAAGGTCATCTGTCAGGGCTTCACCGGCAAGAACGGCACCTTCCATTCCGAACAGGCGATTGCCTACGGAACGAAAATGGTCGGCGGCACTTCGCCGGGCAAGGGCGGCTCGACGCATCTCAATCTGCCGGTGTTCGACACCGTGTCGGAAGCGCGCGAGAAGACCGGCGCCACAGCCAGCGTCATCTACGTGCCGCCGCCGGGTGCGGCCGACGCGATCTGCGAGGCGATCCAGGCCGAGATCCCGCTGATCGTCTGCATCACCGAAGGCATTCCGGTGATGGACATGGTCAAGGTCAAGCGCTCGCTGTCGGGTTCGAAGTCGCGCCTCATTGGGCCAAACTGCCCAGGCGTCATGACCGCGGGCGAATGCAAGATCGGCATCATGCCGGGCAACATTTTCAAGCCGGGCAAGGTCGGCATCGTGTCGCGCTCCGGCACGCTGACCTATGAAGCGGTGTTCCAGACCACGCGCGAAGGCCTCGGCCAGACCTCGGCGGTCGGCATCGGCGGCGATCCGGTCAAGGGCACCGAGTTCATCGACATGCTGGAGATGTTCCTCGCCGATCCGAAAACCGAGTCCATCGTCATGATCGGCGAAATCGGCGGCTCGGCCGAAGAGGACGCCGCGCAGTTCCTGATCGACGAGGCCAAGCGCGGCCGCAAGAAGCCGATGGTCGGCTTCATCGCCGGCCGCACCGCGCCTCCCGGCCGCCGCATGGGTCATGCCGGCGCGATCATTTCCGGCGGCAAGGGCGATGCCGAATCCAAGATCGCCGCCATGGAAGCGGCCGGCATCAAAGTGTCGCCGTCGCCGGCGCGCATCGGTAAAACCTTGGTGGAAGTACTCAAGGGCTGACCGGGCGTCCCGGTCGTCGGGACGTCAGTATCGATAGGGGCGTGGCAACGGTATTCCGTAGCCGCGCCCGTTTCGTTTTCGGGCTTCGGCCTATTAAAAATGATCCAAGGTTCATTTTTACGTGTTTTTGGACTTAACTACGTCATAAATAGGTTTAAGAGTGGGATTCGCCGGTCGCCGCCCCGATATAGAGGCAATCGGCTCGAATTGATCCGAACAGTCGGTGGTGGTCTTGCTGGGGACCGCGCCCGGCTTTGCCAAACCCATACGCGGTTCCCCGCCGCGCCAGGATGAACACCTATGTCCCGTCAAGACGCCAACGCCGCCTTCGCCCGCACTTCGTTTCTTTACGGCGGCAACGCCGCCTACATCGAAGACCTCTACGCCAAGTTCGAAGCCGATCCGGCGTCGGTCGAAGCCGAGTGGCGCACCTTCTTTGAAGCGTTGAAGGACGAAGGCGCCGACGTCACCAAGGCGGCGCAAGGCGCCTCCTGGAAAAAGCCGAACTGGCCGGTGCGTCCGAGCGGCGATCTTGTCTCCGCGCTCGACGGCGACTGGGCCGGAACCGAAAAGAAGATCGGCGAGAAGATTTCGGCGAAGGCGCAAGCCAAGGGCGTCGATTTGTCGCCGACCGACGTGCAGCAGGCGACGCGCGATTCGATTCACGCATTGATGCTGATCCGCGCCTATCGCATGCGCGGCCATTTCCACGCCAAGCTCGATCCGCTCGAAATCGCCGTCGAGCCGAACGAAACCGAACTCGATCCGCGGTCATACGGTTTTGAAGAAGCCGATCTCGACCGCAAGATTTTCCTCGACAAGGTGCTCGGCCTTGAATTCGCGTCGATGCGCGAGATCGTCGCCATTCTGCGCCGCACTTACTGCCAGACGCTTGGCGTCGAGTTCATGCACATCTCGAACGCCGCGCAGAAGAGCTGGATCCAGGAGCGCATCGAAGGCCGCGACAAGGAAATCACCTTCACCCGCGAAGGCAAGCGCGCCATCCTCAACAAGCTCGTGGAAGCCGAAGGCTTCGAGAAATATCTCGACGTCAAGTTCACCGGCACCAAGCGCTTCGGTCTCGACGGCGGCGAATCGCTGATCCCGGCGCTCGAACAAATCATCAAGCGCGGCGGCAATCTCGGCGTGCGCGAAATCACGCTCGGCATGTCGCATCGCGGCCGCCTCAACGTGCTGACCCAGGTGATGGGCAAGCCGCACCGCGTCTTGTTCCATGAATTCAAGGGTGGGTCGGCGACGCCGGACGACATTGAAGGCTCGGGCGACGTCAAGTATCACCTTGGCGCCTCGTCGGACCGCGAGTTCGACAACAACAAGGTGCATCTGTCGCTGACGCCCAATCCGTCGCACCTGGAAATCGTCGATCCGGTGACGCTCGGCAAGGTGCGCGCCAAGCAGGACCAGCACGGCGCGACGCCGGAAGACCGCACCATGGTGCTGCCGCTGCTGATCCATGGCGATGCGGCTTTCGCCGGCCAGGGCGTCGTGGCGGAATGCTTCGGCCTGTCGGACCTCAAGGGCTACAAGACCGGCGGCTCGTTGCACTTCATCGTCAACAACCAGATCGGCTTTACGACTTATCCGCGCTATTCGCGCTCGTCGCCCTATCCGTCCGACGTCGCCAAGATGATCGAAGCGCTGATCTTCCACGTCAACGGCGACGATCCGGAAGCGGTGGTGTTCGCCGCCAAGGTAGCGACGGAGTACCGGCAGAAATTCGCCAAGCCGGTTGTCATCGACATGTTCTGTTATCGCCGCTTCGGGCACAACGAAGGCGATGAGCCGTCGTTCACCCAGCCGCTGATGTACAAGAAGATTCGTTCGCATCCGTCGACGCTGGAAATTTACTCCAAGAAGCTGGTCGGCGAAGGCGTTGTCACCGAGACGGAAGTCGACCAGATGAAGGCCGACTGGCGCGCCAGGCTGGAAGCCGAATACGAGGCCGGCATGGGCTACAAGCCCAACAAGGCCGATTGGCTGGATGGCCGCTGGTCAGGCATGAAGCCCGCGGGCGAGGTCGACGATCCGCGCCGCGGCGACACCGGCGTCGCGCTCGAGACGCTGCGCGATATCGGCAAGAAAATAACAACGGCGCCGGACGGCTTTGCCGTGCACAAGACGGTTCAGCGTTTCCTCGACAACCGCGCCAAGGCGATCGAAACCGGCGAAGGCATCGACTGGGCGACCGGCGAAGCCTTGGCCTTCTGCTCGCTGCTCAAGGAAGGCCACCCGGTGCGGCTGTCCGGCCAGGATTGCGAACGCGGCACCTTCTCGCAGCGCCACTCCGTGCTGTTCGATCAGAATACCGAGGAGCGCCACACGCCGTTCAATCATCTCGGCAAAGAGCAGTCCCGCTACGAAGTACTCAATTCAAGCCTGTCGGAAGAGGCCGTGCTCGGCTTCGAGTACGGTTACTCGACCGCCGAGCCGAATGCGCTGACTTTGTGGGAAGCGCAGTTCGGCGACTTCGCCAACGGCGCGCAGGTCGTGTTCGACCAGTTCATCTCGTCGGGCGAGCGCAAGTGGCTGCGCATGTCGGGTCTCGTTTGTCTGCTGCCGCATGGCTATGAAGGCCAGGGACCGGAACACTCCTCCGCGCGTCTCGAGCGCTTCCTGCAAATGTGCGCCGAAGACAACATGCAGGTCGCCAATTTGACGACGCCGGCGAACTATTTCCATGCCTTGCGGCGCCAGTTGAAACGCGAAATCCGCAAGCCGTTGATCCTGATGACGCCGAAGAGCCTGCTGCGCCATAAGCGTGCCGTGTCGCGGCTCGATGAAATGGCGCCATCGACATCGTTCCACCGTTTGCTGTGGGACGATGCGCAGGCGCTGCCGGGCGAAAAGATCAAGCTTGTCGCCGACAACAAGATCCGCCGCGTCGTCATGTGTACCGGCAAGGTCTATTTCGATCTGTATGAGGATCGCGAGAAGCGCGGCATCGACGACATCTATTTGCTGCGCATCGAACAACTCTTCCCGTTCCCGACCAAGGCGCTGGTCGCCGAACTGTCGCGCTTCAAGCAGGCGGAGATGGTGTGGTGCCAGGAAGAGCCGCGCAATATGGGCGCCTGGTTCTTTGTCGATGTGTTCCTGCAGTGGGTGCTCAACCAGATCGGCGCCAAGCACAAGCAGATGCGCTACGCCGGACGTCCGGCGTCGGCATCGACCGCGGTCGGCCAGATGTCCAAGCATCTGGCACAGCTGAAGCAGTTCCTCGACGAGGCGCTCGGCTGATTCGCTTTCCAAGCCCGTTTGATTTCAGAAGGCCTCAATTATGACTGATATCCGCGTTCCCACCCTCGGCGAATCGGTAACCGAAGCCACCGTCGGCAAATGGTTCAAGCAACCGGGCGATGCCGTCGCCGTGGACGAGCCGCTGGTCGAACTCGAAACCGACAAGGTGACGCTTGAAGTCCCGGCGCCGGCGGCCGGCGTGCTCGGCGAAATCACCGCCAAGAACGGCGAGACAGTCGGTGTCGGCGCGATCCTCGGCATGATCAAGGATGGCGCGGGCGCGGCGCCCGTTGCCAAAGCGGCTGAAGCGCCAAAGCAGGCTTCGGCGCCGGCAGCGAAAGCCGCCGACAAGGCGACCGAGATGCCGGTGCCGCCATCGGTACGCAAGATGGCCGCCGAGAGCGGCGTCGATCCGGCCAAAGTTGATGGCTCGGGCAAGCATGGGCAGGTGACCAAGGGCGACATGATGGCGGCGATCGAACGCGCCGCCGCCCAGCCGACGCCGGTGTCGGCACCGGTGCAGATGCGGGCGCCGTCGCCGGCCGACGACGCCTCGCGCGAAGAGCGCGTGCACATGACGCGGCTGCGCCAGACGATCGCGCGCCGTTTGAAAGACGCGCAGAACACCGCCGCGATGCTCACGACCTTCAACGAGGTCGACATGACCGCAGTGATGGCGCTGCGCAACCAGTACAAGGATCTGTTCGAGAAGAAGCACGGCGTAAAGCTCGGCTTCATGGGCTTCTTCGTGCGCGCCTGCATCGCCGCGCTCAAGGACATTCCGGCGGTCAATGCCGAGATCGACGGCACCGATCTCGTCTACAAGAATTATTACCACATCGGCGTCGCCGTCGGCACCGAGAAGGGCCTCGTCGTGCCGGTGGTGCGCGACGCCGATCATCTGTCGCTCGCCGGCGTCGAGAAGGCGATCAACGATTTCGGCAAGCGCGCCCGCGATGGCCAGCTCAAGATCGACGAAATGCAGGGCGGCACCTTCACCATCTCGAATGGCGGCGTCTATGGCTCGCTGATGTCGACGCCGATTCTCAACGCGCCGCAGTCCGGCATTCTCGGCATGCACAAGATTCAGGAGCGGCCGATCGCCGTCGCCGGCAAGGTCGAAATCCGGCCGATGATGTATCTGGCTTTGTCCTACGACCACCGCATCGTCGATGGCCGCGAGGCCGTCACCTTCCTGGTGCGGGTGAAGGATAATCTGGAAGACCCGGCGCGGCTGGTGCTGGACTTGTAATCTTGACGATGATGCGCGCGGAGTAATCTCATGGCTACCTACGATCTCATCGTCATCGGCACCGGCCCCGGCGGCTATGTCTGCGCCATTCGCGCGGCGCAGTTGGGCCTGAAGACCGCGGTGGTCGAGAAGAACGCCACCTATGGCGGCACCTGCCTCAACATCGGCTGCATCCCGTCGAAGGCGCTGCTGCACGCCTCCGAATTGTTCGAGGAAGCGGGGCACTCCTTCGCCAAGATGGGTATCGGCGTTTCCGCGCCGAAGCTCGATCTCAAGACGATGCTGAATTTCAAGCAGGAAGCCATCGACGGCAACGTCAAGGGCGTCGACTTCCTGTTCAAGAAGAACAAGATCGAGGGCTTCAAAGGCGCCGGCCGCATCGCCGGGCCCGGAAAGGTCGAAGTGAAGGGCGCCGACGGCAAAGCCGAGATGCTGGAGGCCAAGGCCATCGTCATAGCCACCGGCTCCGACGTCGCCAGGCTGAAGGGCATCGCCATCGACGAGAAGCGCATCGTGTCGTCGACCGGCGCGCTGACCTTGCCGGCTGTGCCGAAGCATCTGCTGGTGATCGGTGCCGGTGTCATCGGACTGGAACTCGGCTCGGTGTGGCGGCGTCTCGGCGCCAAGGTCACCGTCGTCGAATTCCTCGACGGCGTGCTGCCGGGCATGGACGGCGAAGTGCGCAAACAGGCGCAGCGCCTGTTCGAGAAGCAGGGCATGACTTTCAAGCTGTCGTCGAAAGTCACCGGCGTCGATGCGTCAGGCAAGATCTTGAAAGCGACCGTCGAACCGGCGAAAGGCGAAGGCAAGGCCGAGACCTTGGAGGCTGATGTAGTGCTGGTCTCCACCGGCCGCGTGCCGTACACCGACGGCCTCGGCCTCAAGGAAGCCGGCGTCAAGCTCGACGAGCGCGGCCGTATTGCCGTCGATCATTATTATGCGACCAGCGTGCCGGGCATCTGGGCCATCGGCGATGTGATTGCCGGGCCGATGCTGGCGCACAAGGCCGAGGACGAGGGCGTCGCGGTTGCCGAAATTCTCGCCGGGCAGGCCGGCCATGTGAATTACGATGTCATCCCGGCGGTGGTTTACACGATGCCGGAGATTGCCTCGGTCGGCAAAAGCGAAGAGGAATTGAAAGCCGCGGGCGTCGCCTATAACGCCGGCAAGTTTCCGTTCACGGCCAACGGCCGCGCCAAGGCCAACCAGCAGACCGACGGCTTCGTGAAGATTCTTGCCGACGCCAAGACCGACCGCGTCCTCGGCGTTCACATCATCGGCTCGGATGCCGGTAACATGATCGCCGAGGCGGCGGTGCTGATGGAATTCGCCGGCTCGGCCGAAGACCTCGCGCGCACCTGCCACGCTCATCCGACGTTGCCCGAGGCGGTGAAGGAAGCGGCCATGGCGGTCGCCAAGCGCGCGATCCATATGTAGCGCTTTCTTCCCTCGCCCCGTTCTTACGGGGAGAGGGTGGCGAGCGCGCGATAGCGCGAGCCGGGTGAGGGGCGAGTTCGCAGCTTGCTCGTCGGCGGCCCCTCGCCGACCCGCCATCGCTATGCTCCGGCGGGCCACCTCTCCCCGCATTGCGGGGAGAGGGAAAGAAAGGCGGCCTTATTTCCGGCCGCTAACGCTCCTACATAAACCCGATGCGCCGCTACCTTCGCCCGCTCTGGATCTTTCTCGCGCTGCTTTTCCTCGTGGAAGCGTGGCTGTGGGATCATCTCGCGCCGGTCGTGGCGCGCGTCGTCAATCTCATTCCGCTGGCGCGCTTCAAGGCATGGCTGGCCGAGGCCATCGCCGATCTGCCGCCCTGGGCGACCTTGCTCGTCTTTCTCGTTCCCTTCATCGCGATGTTGCCGCTGAAGTTTCTTGAGGTCTATTTCCTTGCCACCCATAACTGGTTAGGCGCCGCCGCGGTCATCCTGGGCGTGAAAATCGTTGGCCTCGGCGTCACCGCTTTCATCTTCGACGTGACGCGCGACAAATTATTGCAGATGGCGTGGTTTCGCCGGCTGTACGAATGGATGCTGCGGCTCCGGCAATGGGCGCACGACATTACCGAGCCGGCGCGCGAGCGGGTGCGGCAACTGATTTGGTTGTTGAAGCCGCAACGCGCTGGCCGTTTCCTGAACCGCCTGATGCGTCTGCGCCGCCGCGCCTATCAGAAAAACGCGGCGTAGCGGAGGCGCTTTAGCGCGTTAATGCCCGCCGCCGGCGTGCATGATGAAATCGAGCGCATGCGGCGTCCACAGACCGAGGCCCATAAAGCCGAGACCGGCAAAGCCGAGCAGGCCGGAAATCCAGCCCAGGAAAACCATGCCGGTGATGACCTGAGACGACGCCAGCACGATGCCGATCTGGAACAGCGCCGAGGCGAATTCATACATGTGATAGCGCGCCAGCGCTTCGTCGCGGTTGTGCTCAGCATCCTTGGCGCGCGCGACCAGTTGCTTGCGGCCCTCATTGGTCGATGGCTCGTCGTCGTAGCGCTCCGACGTCTTTTTCCAGCTATCGATTGTCTTGAGCAGCCGCGCCTTGGCCGTTTCGTCCGTCGTGTTGTCGGCATCAGTCTGCGACTGCTCGGCCGCGGTGCGCAGCACGGTCATGCGGATGGTCTTGGCCTGGAAGAAGGCCCACAGATCGTTGGAGGTGACGTTCAAGGTGATCGCTGTGGTCTGCGCACTCTTGCCGAGCGTCTCGGAAAAAGCGAGAAACAGCGCCAGCACCGCAATCAACAGCGCGATCTTCTTGTTTCCGCCATGCGAGGCATGCTCGGCGTGTTCGGCGTGTTCGAGATTTTCGTGTGCGCTCATTGTCTTCGCCCCCTGCTGGTTACGGGGCAGGATGATATCAGAGCGCGCCCCGCGCAACAGCCGCTACGCCGACTTTACGACGTATTTATTACGCCCGGGCAGATCCTGAAGCGCGGGCAAATCCTAAGCGCGGGGATGCGCTGTGGCGTAAACTTCCAGCAAACGTTCGCTGTCGACCGCCGTGTAAATCTGCGTGGTCGACAAGGAAGCGTGGCCGAGCAACTCCTGTATCGAACGCAGATCGCCGCCGCGCGCCAGAAGATGGGTGGCGAAGGAGTGCCGCAGCGCATGCGGCGTCGCCGTATCGGGCAGGCCCAGCGCGCCGCGCAGCCGCGCCATCGCCAGTTGCACAATGCGCGGCAGCAGCGGACCGCCGCGCGCGCCGACGAACAAAGGGCCGTCCGGCGGCAGGTCGAGCGGGCAGAGCGCAATATAGTCGGCGATCAGTTTGGCGACCTGCGGCAGCACCGGCACCATGCGCGCCTTGTTGCCTTTGCCGGTGACAGTGATGGCGTCGCCGGTATTGGGGCGGGGAGCCTGCTCCCGTTTGAGTGACAGCGCCTCAGCGATACGCAGCCCGGAGCCATAAAGGAGCCCGAGCACGGCGGCGTCGCGGGCGGCGATCCACGGCGCGCGGCTGTCTCCCTCGCGCAGGTCCGTTTCGGTCATCCGTTTGGCGTCTTTGATCGCCAGCGGTTTGGGCAGGCTGCGTGCCAATTTTGGGGTCCGAATGGCAGCAAGCGCACCGACCTTGCCCTTGCCGTCGCGCTCGAGAAAGCGGGCGAAGGACCGGGTGCCGGCCAGGGAACGCATCAAGGTGCGGTTGCCGGCGCCGCCGGCACGGCGCGACGCCATGAAGGCCCGCACGTCGGCTGGGGTCAGTTTGGCGAGGCCCTTGAGCCCCGGCGGGCCGCCCAGGTGATCGGCCAGAAAGGCCAGGAACTGGCCGACGTCGCGCTCATAGGCTTCCAGCGTTTTCGGCGACATGCGCCGTTCGCTGCCGAGATAGGCCAGCCAGCGGCCGATTTCGGCGGCAATATCGGGAGCGATTGTCGTTTGCGGGCTCATGGCTATATCGAGCCTAAAGCGGCATCCTTAAACCTTCCTTCAATCCCCGGAATCGGCCAGACCCCTCTTATGGCAATGCGTGTCGTCGATGTCCTGGTGCCGGTGGCGCTCGACCAGGCCTATTCCTACCGAGTGCCGGACGGTCTCGACCTGGCGCCGGGCGACGTCGTGACCGTGCCGCTTGGCGCGCGCGGCGAGACCACCGGCGTGGTCTGGGCCGACAACCCCAATCCCAATCCGCGCATTCACAACCGGATGAAAGACGTCGTCGGCAAGCACGACGTGCCGCCGCTCAAACCTGAACTGCGCCAGTTCGTCGACTGGGTCGCCGGTTACACTTTGTCGGCGCGCGGCATGGTGCTGCGCATGGCGCTGCGTATGGGCGAGCATCTCGGCCCGGCGCGCGAACGGGTCGGCGTTCGCCTCGGCGGCCCGCCGCCCAAGCGGATGACCACGGCGCGCGCGCGTGTGCTCGCTTTATTCGCCGACGGCATGACCCGGGCCAAAGGCGACGCGGCCAGGGAAGCAGGCGTCAGTGTTGGCGTCGTCGACGGGCTGATCGACGAAGGCGCACTCGAGACAGTCGTGCTGCCGCCGGAGAAAGTGACGCTGCCGCCCGATCCGGATTTCGCCAAGCCCGATTTCTTTCTCGGCCAGTTGGCCGCCGCCGATGCGCTGCGCACGACGGTGAGCCAGGGCGGCTATACCGTGACTTTGGTCGATGGGGTTACCGGCTCGGGCAAAACCGAAGTCTATTTCGAAGGCGTCGCCGAGAATATCCGCAAAGGCCGCCAGACCCTGATCCTGATGCCGGAGATCGCGCTCACCGGACAATCGCTTGACCGTTTCACTGCGCGGTTCGGCGCGCGGCCGGCGGAATGGCATTCGCAACTCTCGCCCCGCACCCGCGCGCGCACCTGGGCGGCGGTGGCGTCCGGCGAGGTGTCGGTTGTCGTCGGCGCGCGTTCGGCATTGTTTCTGCCCTATGCCGATCTGGGCTTGATCGTGGTCGATGAAGAACACGACGCCGCCTACAAGCAGGAAGACGGCGCGCATTATCACGCGCGCGACATGGCGGTGGTACGCGGCTCGATTGCGAAAATTCCGGTGGTGCTGGCCTCGGCGACGCCATCGGTCGAGTCGGAAGTCAATGCGCGGCGCGGCCGTTACCGGCGCATCCATCTGCCCGAACGTTTCGGCGGCGCGCATCTGCCGACGATTCAAGCCATCGACATGCGCCGCGACGGGCCGCCGCGCGGACGTTTCATTTCGCCGAAGCTGGCCGAAGCGGTCGGCCAAACGCTGGAACGCGGCGAACAGGCGCTGCTGTTTCTCAACCGGCGCGGTTTCGCGCCGCTGACGCTGTGCCGCGCCTGTGGTTTTCGCCTGCAGTGCCCGCATTGCGACGCCTGGCTGGTCGATCACCGCTTCAAGAAGCGGCTGGTCTGCCATCATTGCGGCTACAACACTGCGCAGCCGGAAGCCTGTCCAAACTGCCACGCCACCGAGAGTTTTGCGCCCGTCGGCCCCGGCGTCGAGCGGCTGCACCAGGAAGCCGCCGACCTGTTTCCGGACAAGCGCATTCTGGTGCTGTCGAGCGATCTCGTTGAATCGATGGAGCGGCTGCGGCAGGAGTTGGATGATGTTGCCGAGGGCCGCTTCGATATAGTTGTCGGCACGCAACTGGTCGCCAAGGGACATCACTTTCCCAAGCTCAATCTCGTTGGCATCGTCGATGCCGATCTGGGATTGGGTAATGGCGATCCGCGCGCGGCGGAGCGGACGTTTCAATTACTGCATCAGGTGGTCGGCCGCGCCGGCCGTGAAGAAGGCCGTGGCGTGGGGCTGTTGCAAACGCATCAGCCCGATCATCCGGTGATGAAGGCCTTGATCCTTGGCGATCGCGAGGCGTTCTATTCCAGCGAAATCGCGCTGCGCGAGGCCAGTGGCTATCCGCCGTTCGGGCGGCTCGCCAGCATGGTCATTACTGCCGACGACCGCCATGCGGCGGAGTCTTATGCCCGCGCGCTGGCGCAAAGCGCGCCGCGTCATGACGATGTGCGCGTGCTCGGCCCGGCGGAAGCGCCGGTCGCCGTGGTGCGCGGCAGGCATCGCTTCCGTTTGTTGGTGAAGGCGCCGCGCGACTTCAACCTGTCGGCGTATCTGCGCGAATGGCTTGCCGACGCGCCGAAAGTGCGCGGCAGCGTCAAAATGCAGGTCGACGTCGATCCGCAGAGTTTCTTCTAAGGCGCACTATTCCGGCATTTCCGAATGCTTCACATTCGGCTGCAGCAGCACGCAGGCCGCGGCGCAGAAGATCAGCACGAAGCCGATGATATCGGACGCCGTCGGGCGTTCGCCGAGAATTAGCGTCGAGCCGACGACGCCGACGACCGGCACCAGCAGCGAGCCGATCGAGGCGGTGATGGTCGGCAGTCGTCCGACGATCGACCACCACAGAAAATGCGCCAGCCCGACGCCGAACACGCCGATATAGATCAGCGCCAGCAGCGGCGTCGTATTAATCGGCCAGAGATGCGGATAGCCTTCGACGATAAAAGTGCCGGCGGCGATGAACAGAAAGCCGAACACGAGTTGCCAGGCCGCGTTGGCCAGCGGCGCGACCGTCACCTTCATCCAGCGCTGATAGACAGTGGCGCCGGCCCACACCAGAGCGCAGCCGAGCGAATAGATCACGAAGCGCGGCACGCCATGGGTGAGCAGCGGCCAGAGCAGGATCGAAATTCCCGCGATGCAGAGCGCAAAGGCGATCAGGCGGATTCGGGTCAACCGTTCCCCCAGCAGCGCGCAGCTCATCAGGGTTGCCCAGATCGGCATGGTATAAGCAATCATCACCGCGCGCGATGTGGCCCCGTCCATCTGCGCCAGGGCGGAAAAGATCTGAAATCCGGTCACGTTCAAAAGCCCGGCGACCATTACATGCACGATTTCGCCGCGCGGCACTTTCAGGCTGTGCCCGGTCAACAAAGCCGCGACGAACAAGGTGACGGCGCCGAGCCCAGAGCCGGCAAACCGGACGCTCCAGACCGGCACTTCCGGTAAAGCGAAGGGTGTGGCGATCCAGTTGAAGCCCCAGGCGAAAGCCAGCAGCAGCACCAGCAACCTGGCGGTGCCGGCGCTGCCCATTTTGGCGGCGTCTTTCTTCAATTGCGCATGCGGCATTGTGCCGTAGGCTCCCGGCTGGTCGTTATTCTTGAAGCGTTACAGGGGACCAGTCCCTGTCGGCCGCAGCGAATGCGCAAACTATAGGCGGGCGGCAGGACTGGCGAGGTATCTCTGCGATGCAGAATTGCGGCGGTCCGGCCGGCGGCCTTCGGGGCGGCGTCGAATCACGCCTTGTTGCACCGCAAGCGGGGCTGTGTTAGCTAGCGCCTCGATTTACCGAGGGTTTCCGGGGCCACCCGTGACCTCCCGCAAAATCGGAATTCCTCCTTGGATTCCAATAGTTTGCGCCGCCCGCTCCGCGACGGCGTCCGGCCTGTGAAGTAGCAACGAAAACGAGCGTGCAAGTGGCGGGCGAAGACCAACTCATTTCCGGAATGGCCGGCCGATATGCCGGCGCACTCTTCGAGCTCGCGCTCGAGCAAAAAGCTGTCGATCAGGTCAAGAAAGACCTCGAGCAGTTCGACGCCATGATCGTCGGAAGCGCCGATCTCAACCGGCTGGTGCGCAGCCCGGTCTTCGGCGTCGACGAGCAGCTCAAGGCGATCGGCGCCATTCTGGCCAAAGCCGGGATCGGCGGCATCGCCGCAAACTTCCTGCGCGTCGTCACCACCAACCGCCGGCTGTTCGCCGTGCGCAGCATTATTCGCGGCTATTGTCAGCTTGTGGCTCGCCACAAGGGCGAGGTCAGCGCCCAGATTACCGTCGCCGAGAAGCTCAGCGACGCCAACCTCGACGCGCTCAAGAGCGCGCTTAAATCGGTTACCGGCGGCAAAGACATCGACCTCGACATCAATATCGACCCGGCCATCATTGGCGGGCTGGTGGTCAAGGTCGGCAGCCGCATGATCGACTCGTCACTCCGCACAAAGCTCAATGCGATCAAGTTCGCGATGAAAGAGGCACGCTGATGGATATCCGCGCCGCAGAAATTTCCAACATCCTTAAGGACCAGATCAAGAATTTCGGCCAGGAAGCCGAAGTGTCCGAAGTCGGTCAGGTGCTGTCCGTCGGTGACGGTATCGCCCGCGTTTACGGTCTCGACAACGTCCAGGCGGGCGAAATGGTCGAGTTCGAAAACGGCGTGCGCGGCATGGCGCTCAATCTCGAAACCGACAACGTCGGTATCGTGATCTTCGGCGCCGACAAGGAAATCATGGAAGGCCAGACGGTCAAGCGCACCGGCGCCATCGTCGATACGCCGGTCGGCAAGGGTCTCCTGGGCCGCGTCGTCGACGCGCTCGGCAACCCGATCGACGGCAAGGGCCCGATCAAGGCCGACAAGCGCATGCGCGTCGACGTCAAGGCGCCCGGCATCATCCCGCGCAAATCGGTCAACGAGCCGATGGCGACCGGCCTCAAATCGATCGACGCTCTGATCCCGATCGGCCGCGGCCAGCGCGAATTGATCATCGGTGACCGCCAGACCGGTAAGACCGCGATCGCGCTCGACACCATTCTCAACCAGAAGCCGCTCAACGCCTCGAACGACGAAAAGGTCAAGCTGTACTGCGTTTACGTCGCCATCGGCCAGAAGCGTTCGACCGTCGCCCAGTTCGTGAAGGTGCTTGAAGAACAGGGCGCGCTGGAATATTCGATCGTCATCGCGGCGACCGCGTCCGACCCGGCGCCGATGCAGTTCCTGGCGCCGTTCACTGGCTGCACCATGGGCGAATACTTCCGCGACAACGGCATGCACGCCGTGATCGTGTATGACGATTTGTCCAAGCAGGCGGTCGCTTATCGCCAGATGTCGTTGTTGCTGCGCCGTCCGCCGGGCCGCGAAGCCTATCCTGGCGACGTGTTCTATCTCCACTCGCGCCTGCTCGAACGCGCCGCCAAGATGAATGACTCGAAGGGCGCCGGTTCGCTGACCGCGCTGCCGGTCATCGAGACCCAGGCCAACGACGTGTCGGCCTACATTCCGACCAACGTGATTTCGATCACCGACGGCCAGATCTTCCTTGAAACCGACCTGTTCTATCAGGGCATCCGCCCGGCCGTGAACGTCGGTCTGTCGGTGTCGCGCGTCGGCTCCGCCGCGCAGACCAAGGCGATGAAAAAAGTCGCCGGCAAGATCAAGGGCGAACTCGCGCAGTACCGCGAAATGGCCGCCTTCGCGCAGTTCGGTTCCGATCTCGACGCCACCACCCAGCGCATGTTGGCGCGCGGCGCGCGTCTGACCGAGCTCTTGAAGCAGCCGCAGTTCTCGCCGCTGAAAATGGAAGAGCAAGTTGGCGTGATCTACGCCGGCGTCAACGGCTACCTCGACAAGTTCGACGTCTCGCGCGTGCGCGCCTTCGAGAACGGCCTTTTGGCGCTGCTGCGCACCAAGTATGCCGGCCTGCTTGATAGTATCCGCGCCAGCGGCGATCTGTCGAAGGATGACGAAGCCAAACTGAAGGACGCGGTCGACGGCTACGCGAAGTCGTTCACCTGATAACGGTGTCATGGCCGGGCTTGCCCCGGCCATCCACGCCTTGCGGCGTGAAAGATAAGTAAGACGTGGATGCTCGGCACAAGGCCGGGCATGACGAGTAAAGAACAAGCGGCTCGATTTAACGGCGACTGAGAAACTATGGCCTCACTCAAGGACATGCGCGTTCGCCTCGCTTCGACCAAGGCGACGCAGAAAATCACTAAGGCCATGCAAATGGTCGCGGCGTCCAAGCTGCGCCGCGCGCAGGTGGCGGCGGAAGCCGCGCGCCCGTTCGCCGAGCGCATGGATGTTGTTCTCGGCAACATCGCCTCGGCGGTTGCCGGCAGCGATTCGGCGCCACGCCTTCTGGCCGGCACCGGCGCCGACAAGGTGCATCTGCTGGTGGTCTGCACCGCCGAACGCGGCCTGTGCGGCGCCTTCAACTCCTCGATCGCCCGCCTGGCGCGCGAACGCGCCAATGCGCTCTTGGCGCAGGGCAAGGAACTCAAGATTCTTTGCGTCGGACGCAAAGGCGCCGACCAGCTTCGCCGTCAGTTCGGCAAGTACATTATTGAAGTCGTCGAAATGCGCGGCGTCAAGCAGATGGGTTTTGCCCAGGCGCAACTGGTCGCCGATAAGATTATCGCCCGCTTCGACAACAACGAATTCGATGTCTGCACGCTTTTCTTCTCGCGCTTCAAATCGGTGATCTCGCAGATCCCGACCGCGCTGCAGGTCATCCCGCCGGTGTTCGAGCCGGTCGCTGCCACGACCGGCGCCGCCGCCGGTTACGAATACGAGCCGGAAGAAGGCGAGATCCTTTCCGACCTGTTGCCGCGCAATCTGTCGGTGCAGGTTTTTCGAGCGCTTCTCGAAAATGCCGCCTCCGAGCAGGGCGCGCGCATGAGCGCGATGGACAACGCCACCCGCAACGCCGGCGAAATGATCCGCAAGCAGACACTCACCTACAACCGCACGCGTCAGGCGATGATCACCAAGGAACTGATCGAGATCATCTCCGGCGCCGAAGCTCTTTAATATATCCCGCCGCTCTTCAGAGGGCGGCATGAAGTAGATGTAACGAGGACGATTATGGCCACTCCGCAGAACGCAACCGGCAAGATCACCCAGGTCATCGGCGCCGTCGTCGACGTGCAGTTCGAAGGCGACCTGCCGGCGATCTTGAACGCACTGGAAACCAAGAACGGCGACAACCGTCTGGTTCTCGAAGTCGCCCAGCATCTCGGCGAATCGACGGTGCGCACGATCTCGATGGACATCACCGAAGGTCTGGTGCGCGGCCAGGCTGTCACCGACACCGGCATCCCGATCGCGGTGCCGGTCGGCCCCGGCCTCCTTGGCCGCATCATCAACGTCATCGGCGAGCCGATCGACGAAGCCGGTCCGGTCAAGTCGGACGAGCGCCGCCCAATTCACGCCGAAGCCCCGGCCTATACCGAGCAATCGACCGAAGCGCAGATTCTGGTCACCGGCATCAAGGTCGTCGACCTGCTGGCGCCCTACGCCAAGGGCGGCAAGATCGGCCTGTTCGGCGGCGCTGGCGTCGGCAAGACCGTGCTTATTCAGGAACTGATCAACAACGTCGCCAAGGCGCACGGCGGCTATTCGGTGTTCGCCGGCGTCGGCGAACGTACCCGCGAAGGCAACGATCTTTATCACGAGTTCATCGAATCCGGCGTCAACAAGAAGGGCGGCGGCGAAGGCTCGAAGTGCGCCCTCGTGTTCGGCCAGATGAACGAGCCGCCGGGCGCCCGCGCCCGCGTCGGCCTCACCGGCCTGACGCTCTCGGAATACTTCCGCGACCAGGGTCAGGACGTGTTGTTCTTCGTCGATAACATTTTCCGCTTCACGCAGGCCGGTTCGGAAGTGTCCGCGCTTTTGGGCCGTATTCCTTCGGCGGTCGGCTATCAGCCGACGCTCGCTACCGACATGGGCGCGCTGCAGGAACGCATCACCACCACGACCAAGGGTTCGATCACTTCGGTGCAGGCCATTTATGTTCCGGCCGACGACTTGACCGACCCGGCGCCGGCGACCTCGTTCGCGCATTTGGACGCGACCACGGTGCTGTCGCGCGACATCGCCGCCAAGGGCATCTATCCTGCGGTCGATCCGCTCGACTCGACCTCGCGCATGCTCTCCCCGCTGATCGTCGGCGAAGAGCATTACGCCGTCGCTCGTCAGGTGCAGCAGGTGCTGCAGCGCTACAAGGCGCTGCAGGACATCATCGCCATTCTCGGCATGGATGAACTGTCGGAAGAAGATAAGCTCGCCGTGTCGCGCGCGCGCAAGATCGAGCGCTTCCTGTCGCAGCCGTTCTTCGTCGCCGAAGTGTTCACCGGTTCGCCGGGAAAGCTCGTCGACCTCGCCGACACGATCAAGGGCTTCAAGGGCCTGGTCGAAGGCAAGTACGATCACCTCCCCGAGGCCGCCTTCTACATGGTCGGCAACATCGATGAGGCGATCGAAAAGGGCAAGAAGCTCGCGGCGGAAGCGGCTTAAGACAAGCAGGCATTAAGTTATGGCCACACTTCACTTCGAACTGGTCTCGCCGGAAAAGCTCGTGTTCTCGGGCGAGGTCGAGCAGGTGGACGTGCCCGGCGCGGAAGGCGACTTCGGCGTGCTGGCGGGCCATGCGCCGATGGTCACGACCTTGCGTCCGGGCGTGCTGACGGTGAAAGCCGCCGGCGGCGAACAGAAAATTGTTGTGCTCGGCGGTTTTGCCGAAGTCTCGGCCAAGGGCCTGACCGTGCTGGCCGACACCGCCAACTCCCTGGCCGATTTCGACCGCGCCGTGCTCGCCGCTCAGATCGGTGAGATGGAGCAGCGCGTCGCCAAGATGGAGCCGGGCAACGAACTCGACAAGCTCATCACACGGCTCGATCACTACAGGAATGTCGACCGGCATCTGTCTGGGACGGCGATGCACTAGGCGATCGCGCCTTCAAATTTAAAATGCCCGGCTTTGCCGGGCATTTTTTTGTCACGGCTTAAGGCGCGAATCCGGCGAACTCCTTCACCGCCTGCTCGTAGGTCGCTCGCTTGAACGGCACGACGAGGTCGGGCAGCGACTTCAATTCCACCCAGCGCCAGTCGATGAATTCCGGCTTGTGTTTGCCGCCACCGGGAGAAAGCACGTCGATTTCGCTGTCAGGACCGGTAAAACGCAGCGCGTACCACTTTTGCTTCTGGCCGCGATATTTGCCGCCCCAGGCCTCGCCGATGATGTCGCGCGGAATGTCGTAAGCGAGCCATTCGGCCATCTCGCCGAGTTTCTCGACCGAGCGGATATTGGTCTCCTCATACAACTCGCGCAGCGCGGCCTTGTATGGGTCTTCGTTCTCGTCAATGCCGCCTTGCGGCATCTGCCAGACATGGGTGACGTCGATATGTTCAGGACCGCTCGAGCGGCGGCCGACAAAAATGAGCCCGGCGCGATTGAACACCATGATGCCGGCGCAAGGCCGATAGGGCAGCGATTCGTAAGGGGGCATCGAAGCTCCGTCATTCGTTGCGCAAAGTCTTCTCGCGCAATAATGACGCTACGATGACTTCGCCTTGACCGCCACCATGCTGATCGGCACCAGCACGAAGCCGCGCTTTTCGATCTTGGCCGCCCATTCGGCGATGCGCGCGATCGTGCCCGGCTGCGCGGTCGCCATGCCGACGGCGACGCCACCCTCGCGCGCGACGATCTCCAGCCGGTTGAGCGCGCGGTCGATCTCGGTCGCGGTCGGCACGGCGTCGAGAATAAGATCGGCCTTGGCGAAGGGCAGATTCTGATTGCCGGCGATCTGGCTGGCGACGCTGCGGCACGACGAACCGTTATCGACGAAGATCAGCCCGCGCTTGGCGGTTTCGTTGAGCACCGGCGACAGCGCGTTTTCGGTCGCGGTGAAGCGGGCGCCCATATAGCTGACGATGCCGACATAGCCCTGGAAGCGGCTCATCAGCCATTGCAGTCGATCGACGTTCTGCTCCGCTGTCACCGATGTGAGCAAGGTTTGCGGGCCGGGATCGTTGTCCGGATAATCGAACGGCTCCATCGGCGCCTGCACCAGCAATTCGTGGTCGTCGGCGCGGGCGCGCTCGGCGAGTTTCTGAATATCGGGGGCATAGGGCGCAAGCGCGAATGTCACCGCCGGCGGCAGCTTGGCCATGGCATCGGCGGTGCCGGAAGCGCTAATGCCGAGGCCGCCGATGACGAGGGCGATGCGCGGCAAGTCCTTCAGGCTGGGCGGCAGCGCACGCGGCCGCGCATAGACCGTATAGGGCTTGGAGCCGTCGGCGCCGATCTTGGGGATTTGGCCGTGCCGCGAAACGTCGAGCAGTTTCGGATCGCCGCCGGGCGCTTTCGCGGCCGCCGGTTTGTCGCCGGCGCCGCCGGGTATAACGACCTCTTTGCTCTTGCCGCTGGAGCCGTCAATGATGGTGACGGTCTGGGAACCGGGCGGCGGTTCGTTAGCCTTTTCCGCCGCCGCGGTCGCGGCCTTTGGAATCGCCGCGTTGGCAGCTTCGCCGTCGTGGCGGGCATGTTCCTTGCCGTCGCCGGTGCCTTCTGTTGAGGCGCCGCCACTGGACTTCGTTGCGACGACGACGATGGGCTCGCCGCCGAGCGGGTCGTTGACGAAGGCGGCCCACAGCACAACGACGACGCCGACCATGGCGAGCGCGCCGGCCAGCATCTGCGGTGCGTTGACCGGCAGCTTCGGCAGCCTGTGCTTTTTCCGGCTCTGGCCGAGGGGGGCGTTCAGATCATCCGCTTGCACGGCCCATTCCCTTGCGAATCATGCCTCAAGTCTAGCACGCGCCGATTCACGGCTGGTGAACGCGGGCCCGAAACGAACAAGGCGGCCCTTCATGGGCCGCCTTGCCGCTATGACCACGGTGAAGAGAGCTTAGTTCGGAACCGGGGTTTTGACGTTGGGCGGGAAGGCCGAATTGACCTGCACGCCGCGCAGCAGGTCCTGCGCCATGTTCAACGCCTTGTCGTCCTTGGCATCCGGCGGGATGTAGGACTGCGAACCGGTCTGCTCGGTGCCGGCATCGCCCTTCAAGTGACCGCGCAGCGAAGCCTCACCCTTGGTCGAGGTATCGGTCTTGGCCTTGAGGTCGTCCGGCAGATCCTGCAGCACCTCGATATCCGGGGTGATGCCCTTGGCCTGGATCGAGCGGCCGGACGGCGTGTAGTAGCGCGCCGTGGTCAGCCGCAGCGCGCCGTTGCCGGAGCCGAGCGGGATGATGGTCTGCACCGAACCTTTGCCGAACGAACGCGTACCGATAACGGTGACGCGGCGGTGGTCTTGCAACGCGCCGGCGACGATTTCAGAGGCCGAGGCCGAACCGCCGTTGATCAGCACGATCACCGGCTTGCCGCCGGTAAGATCGCCGGCGCGGGCATTGAAGCGCTGGGTCTCTTCGGCGTTGCGGCCGCGGGTCGAGACGATCTCGCCCTTTTCAAGGAACGCATCCGACACTGAGATCGCCTGGTCGAGCAGGCCGCCCGGATTGTTGCGCAAATCGAGGATGTAGCCCTTCAGCTTGTCCTTGCTGATCTTGGCGTTGATGTCGACGATCGCCTTCTTCAGGCCATCGGTGGTCTGCTCGTTGAACTGGGTCATGCGAATGTAGCCGACGTCGTCGCCCTTCACGTCAGAGCGAACGGCGCGCACGCGAATGACGTCGCGGGTCAGCGTCAGTTCGAGCGGCTTGTCGGCGCCCTTGCGCTGGATGGTCAGCTTGATCTTGGTGTTGACCGGCCCGCGCATCTTCTCGACCGCCTGGTTCAGGGTGAGACCCTGCACCTGGTCTTCGTCGAGCTTGGTGATGAGATCGTTGGCCTGCACGCCGGCCTTGGCGGCGGGCGTATCGTCGATCGGCGTCACCACCTTGATCAGGCCGTCTTCCATGGTGACCTCGATGCCGAGGCCGCCGAATTCACCGCGCGTCTGCACCTGCATGTCGCGGAAGCTCTTCGGGTCCATGTAGCTCGAATGCGGATCGAGGCCGGCCAGCATGCCGTTGATCGCGGTTTCGATCAGCTTCTGATCGTCCGGCTTCTCGACATAGTCGGCGCGCACGCGCTCGAACACATCGCCGAACAGATTGAGCTGACGATAAGTGTCGGCGGCCGCGGCCTTGGCGGCGGTACCGAGCATGATTCGCGGCTGCACCGCGATCAGCGTCATCGCCGCGCCGGCGGCCGCGCCGAGAAGAATGAGGGAGGTCTTGCGCATCATCATCCGCGAACCTTTTCGCCTTCGCCAGCCACCCACCATGGGCCTGGATCAACGGGAGTGCCGTCTTTTCTGAACTCGATATAAAGCACCGGCTGGCTTGAGCCTGTCGCCAGGATAGCAGCGATATGGGAGCCGGTCCCCATCGCCGCAACGGGTTCCCCGGCCAGCACGAACTGACCGAGATCAACTGATATCCGATCCATGCCGGCGAGCAAGACATGATATCCGCCGCCGACATTCAGGATCAAGAGTCGGCCATAGGAGCGGAAGGTGCCGGCATACACCACCCAGCCATCGGCGGGCGCGGTGACCTGCGCGCCGGCGCGGGTGGCGATCGATATGCCTTTTTCCACGCCACCATTGCCGTCGGAAGCGCCGAAACCCTTCAGTTTGACGCCATTCACCGGAATTGGAACCTGGCCGCGAATCGAAGCGAAGGCGACCGCCGGCGCCAGACGGCCGGGATCGCGGTAGGCGGATAGGGCCGGGCGGGAATCGCTGCGGGCGGCCTCGCGGGCGTCGCGCACCGCCGGGTCGAGGCCGGCCTCCAGTTTGCCGATCAAATCTTTGAGATTATCGACCTGACGCGCCAATTCGCCGGCCCGC
>CAIMEA010000039.1 GCA_903839845.1 uncultured Hyphomicrobiales bacterium | reverse complement strand
GTGCTGCCGCATATGCTCAAGAACAAATTCGGCGTCATCGTCAATGTCGGCTCGATGGCGCATCGGCGCGGCGGACCGGGATCGGGCGTGCATTACGCTTCCGCCAAGGGCGCGGTGGTGACGATGACGATGGGCGTGGCGCGCGAATTCGCGACGCAGGGCATTCGCGCTTTGTCGATATCACCCGGGCCGATCGACACCGCCTTCCAGGCAGCGGCGGCGACCTCACCGGAAATGTCGGCGCAAATGCTCAACGACGTGCCGATGAAGCGTTTCGGCAAGGCTGAAGAAATCGGCGAACTGGTGCTGTTCATGTGTTCCGACGCCTGCGGCTTCATGACCGCCGACACCGTCTATGTGAATGGTGGCGGCGGCTTTCGCTGAAAGCTATTTGCGCAGTCCCGCCGCCTCCACCGCGGTTTTCCATTTTTCCAGTTCGGCGGCCTGCGCCTTGGCGAAGTCGTCCGGCGTACCGCCGATGGCGTCGAAGCCCTGCGCCTTGAACATGGTCTGCGCCTCGGGACTCTTGATGCCGATATTGCCGGCGCGCGACAATTTATCGATCACCGCGCGCGGCGTGCCGGCAGGCGCCCAGATCGAGAACCACAGGCTGGCGTCGAGATCGACGCCGGATTCTCTCAGCGTCACCAGGTCGGGCGCGGCCGACGAGCGCGCCGCCGTCGATGTCGCCAGCGCCTTCAACGCGCCGGAGGCGATATGCGGCAATACGGCTGCGGCCGGCGAGAACATCAGCTGGATGCGGCCGGCGATGAGATCGGTGGTCGCCTGCGGCGAGCCCTGATACGGCACATGCACCATCTTGATGCCGGTGCGCAGCGCGAACAATTCGGTCAGCAGATGCGGAATGGCGCCGACGCCGGTCGAGCCATACGACAATTCGCTGGGCTTGGCCTTGGCCAGCGCGATCAGCTCCTTCACCGACGAAACGTTGAGCGAGGGATGCACCGCCAGGATCATCGGCTGGCCGGCGACCATGATGACCGGCAGGAAATCGCGCTCCATGTCGAAGCTCTGCTTGGCGTTCAGCAGGCCGGTGCTGATATTGACGCCGCCTCCGGCCAAGAGCGTGTAGCCGTCCTTCGGCGCGCGGGCGACCGCGTCGGCGGCAATGGCGGAAGCCGCACCTGGGCGATTTTCCACGACGAACTGCTGGCCGAGCTGGCGGCTCCATTCATTCGCCATCAGCCGCGCGACCAGATCGGTCGACGAGCCCGGCACGAAGCCGACGACGATATGCACCGCGCGGTTGGGATAATCGCCCGGCGCGGGCGCCTGGGCTTGCGCCTGCGCGCCGCACACAATCGCCGTCAGCACGGCCGCCACGTTAAGCCAGCGCATCATCCGTCAAACCTCCCTGCCCGTCGCGTCACATGCGCGAAATTGATTCCGGTTGCCGTAACGCTAGCAGACTGGCTGGAAATAACCCGGTATCGGCCGGGAATATTCACCGCCCTGCGTCGTTTAATCAGATGGCCCGGAAGACCCGGTCCGGCAATAACAAGCGGCGGCAAAGTGCGCAAAGCACATATCAAGTCGCTATCAGGGAGGATGCCATGATCAGGTTTGCATTGGCGACGGCGACGGCACTGTTGTTTTCCGGCACGGCGTTCGCCCAGCAGCCCGCCGGTCCGCCGGTCGGTCCCGACTGGTCGAAAATCACGGTGACGACCACCGATCTCGGCAACCGCACTTATATGCTTGAAGGCCAGGGCGGCAATGTCACGGTCGCCGTGGGCGATGACGGCATCATCATGGTCGACGGCCAGTTCGCGCCGATGCACGACAAGCTGAAAGCGGCGATCGCCGCGGTGTCGCCGCAGCCGATCAAATTTCTCGTCAACACGCATCATCACGGCGACCATGTCGGCGGCAATGCGGCGTTCACCGCCGACGGCGCGGTTGTCGTCGCGCACGCCAATCAGCGCGAGATCCTCGCCAAAGGCGGCACCAACAATATCTCGATGCAGCCGGTGCCGCCGGCAACCGGCACGGCGCTGCCGGCCAAGACCTACACCGATGCGCTGACACTCGAGGTGAAGGGCCGCGCCGCGCAACTCAAACACCCCGACAATGCCCACACCGGCGGCGACACCGTCACGCTCGGCCGCTATCCCAACATCGACTATCTCAATGGCGGCAGCGTCAAAGGCATGATCGCGGCGAGCGACGCCTATATCGCGCTGACCAATGACGCGACAAAGATCGTTCCCGGCCACGGCCCACTCGCCAGCAAGGCGCAACTCATT
>CAIMEA010000038.1 GCA_903839845.1 uncultured Hyphomicrobiales bacterium | reverse complement strand
TTGTTGCGGGCACCCAGGGCGGCGTCGGCTTCAGCGCCAACCGTGCGTTCATCCAGTTCGCCGGCTTCACCGCCGGTCTGTCGCAGTCGTTCTACGACTACGCGAACTACGCGGCCGTGTCGTATAACGGTGGCAACATCTGGACCGCCGGCGGCGCCGATACCGGTGACGGCGGCTATCAGGTTTTCGCCTACACCGCTCAGCTCGGCAACGGTCTGTCGGCGACGATCTCGGCGGAAAACCCGCGTAACGGTTCCGTGAGCCCGGTTCTTGTCGGCGGCGGCGCTGTTTCCACGGCTCTTGGTACGACCGGCTTCCCGTCGCCCGTTAACGGCGCGGCGGAAGCCAAGGCCGGCAACAAGTACCCGGATATCGTCGCGAACCTCCGCGTCGATCAGGCTTGGGGCGGTGCGCAGGTCATGGGTGCGATCCATGACGCCAGCGCAGCCTACTATGACATCCCGCTCGCGGGTCATCCGGCCAACGCGACCGGCTACGCTCTCGGTGCCGGTGCGCGCGTGAACCTGCCGATGCTCGGTGTTGGCGACTACATCCAGGCCCAGTTCAACTGGACCAAGGGTGCCGTCAAGTACATGTCGCTGGGGTCTAACGTTTCGTACACCAGCGGTGGCACCAGCGGTTCTGGTACCTATGCCGATGGCCTGTACCAGATCAACGGTACTGACACTGTGCATCTGACGACCGCCTGGAGCACGGGTGCGTCGTACGAGCATAACTGGAACCCGAAGTGGAAGACCTCGGTCTACGGTGGCTACGCGAGTGTCAGCCTGGATAGGGCTTCCATCTGTACCGTCGCCAACGCCGCGGCTGGCTGCTCGGGCGATTGGAGCACCTGGCAGATCGGTACCCGCACCGCGTGGGCGCCGGTTAACAACCTCGAAGTCGGTGTTGACGTGATGTACGACAAGCTCAACGCTCGTAACCTCGGCACCGCTTCGCAGGCGAATATCGACGGCTCGGTCAATCAGAGCGCGTGGATCGCCCACCTGCGCATTCAGCGTAACTTCTATCCCTGATCGGATAGGCTAACGATGATGACCCCCGGCGAGAAATCGCCGGGGGTTATTTTTCTAGAAGCGTATCTCTGTACCGAAGTTTAAAGATCATGAAGCCTCACCTTGCGCATGATCGTTCCGCCGGTCTTGTCGAGCTTATGCGGCGCGAAAGACTGGCCTTCGCCGCGAAGATAAGAATGACGCGCGCGCTGATCGGCTGGAGCCAGACCGAACTGGCGCAGCGGGTCGGGCTGACGCAACGCTGCGTGCACCAATTGGAGCGCGGCGACACCGAGCCGCGCCGGGCGACGGTGCGGGTTATCGAGTTGCTCTGGCTCGAGCAGGGCATCCAGTTTGAAGATCTCGCCGATGGCGGCTTCCGCGTCAGCGCGCGGCCGGACTTATTCGGCGCCGGCGTTGCCGGAGACGCAGACGCGATGGTGGATCGGCGCCGGGGCGGCGCAAACGATCACTGATAGATAGATCACCGATCGCGCCAGCCGCGTTAAACCCGCGCGACGAAATCCGTGATACGGGCGATAATATCGGCTTCCGCCAATAACGGCGCATGGCCCTGATCCGGCACCACCAAAGTTTCGAGCGCCGTGCGCCGTGTCTTCATTGTTTCGGTAGCGGCGCGCCGCGCCACCATGGCCTCGACCGTTTCCGCCGTCAGCAGGTCTGAATTCTCGCCGCGGATCGCCATCATCGGCACGCCGCCAAGCGCGTCGAACTGCGGCCACAGCGGCGGCAACGGCCTCTCGAAATCGACGCCCTCCAGCGTTTTGGCCAATGCCACGTCATAGTCCGGCACCAGGCGGCCATCGGCCTCCTTGAAGGCGCGCTGCGCGCTTGCCAGCCAGTCCGCGCCGGTCTGTTTGGGAAATTGCGCCGAGAACAGCCGCCGCAGAATATCGGCGCCGTCCTCATAGTTGCGCGGCTGCGGCAGCTTGCCGACATAGCCTTTGATGCGCATCAGACCCTTCGGTTCGATCACCGGGCCGATATCGTTGAGCACGACGCCTGCGATCATGCTTGGCCGAAGCGCCGCCATCAGCATGGTGAGAATGCCGCCGCGTGATGTGCCGATGAAGATCGCCGGTGCGCAATCAAGCGCGGTCAGCACCGCGAGCACGTCGGCGATCTCGACCTGAAAATTGTATTTGGCCGGATTGGGATCATAGGCGGAGAGGCCACGGCCGCGATAATCCAGCGCCACGACCCGGCGTGGCCGCGCGGCATCGCCGGAGAGCGCGACCGCCAGGGCGTCAAAATCATTCCCGCTGCGCGCCAGGCCCGGCAAGCAGACCACCGGCAGCGATGGCGCGCTACGCAGGCCGTATTCGCGCGCGTGCAGGCGCAGGCCGTCGGGTGCGGAGATGAAGTGCGAAGTGGGGGCGTCTTTCATCATGGGCTCGCCGCGACTGTAGGCCGGATGGAGCGAAGCGCAATCCGGGGGGACAGCAATCCCGCATTCGCTTCGCTCATGCGGGCGACGGAGCCTCGCGGCGACGACAGCGCCTAATTCGCCGCCGCGCCGCGCCGGATGTCGGCCTCGATGACCAGTTTGTTGCCGCCGCCGAAACGGGCACGATAGACCTGCAGGTTCTCCATGATCCGCTGCACATAATTGCGCGTCTCGGCGATCGGGATGCGCTCGGCCCAGTCGACCGGATCGACCTTCGGGTCGCGCGGATCGCCATAGGCCTCGATCCACTGCCGCACCCGGCCGCGCCCGGCGTTGTAGCCGGCGAAAGTCAGAAGATAGGAGCCGTTATAGGTGCCCAGCAGCATCGACAGCTCGGCCGCGCCCATCTGCATATTGTAAACCGGGTCGCTGAGCAGGCGGGCCGGGGCGTACGGCGCCTTGTAGCGAAGCGCCGTGTCCTTGGCGGCCACGGGCGTCACCTGCATGAAGCCCATGGCCTTGGCCGGCGAGACGACCTTCTGGTTGAAGTGGCTCTCCTGGCGGGCAATCGAATAGGTCACGGCCGGTTCGATCGGCGGCGCAATCGGGGTGTAGTCGGGCAGGCCGATGACCGGATAGGCGTAGTAATCGAGCGGCAGGCCGCGGCCGAGCGCGCCCTTGCCGAGCAGCAGCATCGAGCGGCCGTCGCGATGCCTGCCGGCGGTTTCGGCCAGCATCGCCATGCCGGCGACATCGCTCGAGCTTTCGCCGAGTTCGGCGAAGATCGACGCCAGCATGTCGCGTTCGTCCAGCGCATAGAGAATTTCGGCGACGCGCACCACTTCGAGATTGCTCAGCGCGCCGTGCTCCGGCGCGCTGAACGCCGGCGGACCGCGCAGGCCGAGATCAGCGACGCCCAGCCGGGCCCGCGCCAGTTGGCCGTAATAGGTCGCCGTATGTTCGGCCGCCCGCGCGTAATGGGCGCGCGCCTGCGCCTGCTGGCCGAGCGCCTCGGCGGCGCGGCCTTCCCAGTAACCGCCGCGCGACAGCGCGTGCGGATTGGTTGTGCCATCGGCAATTTGGGCAAAATGCGTCAGCGCGGTCGCCGGATCGTGCAGAAAGCGCAGCGCGATCCAGCCGGCGGTGAAGTGCTTGTCGGCGCGATAATTGCCTTGCGTCGGCGTGGCGGCATCGCGCGCGAGCCGGTAGGCGGTCTGGGCGTCTTTGGCGTCGAGCAGGCTGCGCACCAGCAGTCGCCGTTCCATCCACCATTGATTGACGTCGACTTGCGCCTCCGGGTCTTTCGGGGCTGTGAGGACGAGTTTGGCGGCTTCCTCAGGCCTGCCGTTTTTGCGCAGCCACTGGGCGCGGGCAAAGATGTAGCCGGCGTCCTTTTGCGCCGCGGACGGCACGGCGTCGAGCAGCGCCTTGGCATTGCCGGCCTTCTTGATGACCGCCGCCCAGGCGCGCGCGATAGCCATCTCGTTGCCGCCGAGCCGCTCGGCCGCGCGCAGGCCGGCATCGGCATTGTCTTCATAGAAGCGCTGGTTCATCCGCACCTTGTGATCTGCCATGCTCAGCATGCTGCCATAGGTGTCGAGCACGCTGCGCTCGACATCGCCGCTGCTGTCGAGATGGCGCCAGGCGAAACGCACCAGCGAGGCGGCGCCGTCGCGATCACCTTTCGCCAGCAGCGCGTGCGCCAGCATGTAATAGCCCTTGGCGGTGGACGGCTTCTGCTGTGCGAAGAAAGCGCGCACCGTGGCGTCGTCGACCTTGTCGTTCCACAACGCAACCTCGGCGCGGCGGCGCAGCAGCGGCGCATGCGGCCAGGACGGATTGGCGTGGATGAAATTGGCATAACGCTGAAAGGTCGGCTTGGTGTTGTCGCTGCGCAGCGCGATCCATTCGGCGAGCTTGCGCGCCACCGGGTCGGTGATCGAGCGTTCGGCGACGTCGGCGATCGCTTCGTTGCCCTTGCGCGTCGCGTCGATCACCTGCCGGACCAGCGCGATGTCGGCGGCCGACGTGGTCGTGGTCGGCGCGATGGCGAAGGGGCCGGCGGCCGGGCGCGCCATCGGCCTGAAGCTGGCGCTGGCGGCAAAGATGCCGCCGCGCAGGCCGACATTGGCCTGGGCAAAGGAATCGGCCGCGGCGGCCGGCGGAGAGCCGGTTTTGGTGGCAACCGGCTTGGGGGCAGCTTCCTTGGCGGCAGCCATATTGGGGGCGGCCTGGCGACTGCCGGGCCGGCTTTGCGGCATCGGCACGGCCACGGTCTTCCTGAGGGGAGTGGCGGCGGACTTCTTGGGGGCAGTGGCGGCGGTCTTTTTGGCAGCCACGGCGGCGGCGGCTTTCGCCGGCGGCTTTTTCGCGGCCTGCTGAACCGGCGGCTGAACCGGCACTTGGGTCTGGGCGGTGGCTGCGGTGGCGCATAGTAAACCAACCACCAGACAGGCGCCCCGAACCGCTCCACGGCGTCCGGACGCGTCCCTGGGGAGCCGCCCACGAAGTCGATCGAATAAGTCCATTCAGTCTTCGCCTTCAGCTTGGGCGCCCGACTCAAAGGCACACGGCAATATAGCCCGCAATAAGCCAATTTCGCCCGTAAAGCATAGCCGGGATGGGCAAGCCTGCGCGCATAAGTCGCGACGATGGTAAAAACAGGGCCGACGGCCCGCGCCGCCGTTAACGGGGGCTTTCATCGGCGCGAGCGACCCGATATCAATAGAGTTTGCCGTATTAAAGGCCGGGACGGAGAGTGAGCCATGACTGTTAATGGAACCGCGAAGGGAACAACGAAGACAAAGTTCCGGGGTTCGTTCACCGCGCTGGTCACGCCGTTCAAGAACGGCGCGGTCGACGAGAAGGCATTCCGCGACCTGGTCGACTGGCAGATCGCCGAGGGCACGAACGGCCTGGTGCCGGTCGGCACCACCGGCGAGAGCCCGACCCTCAGTCATGACGAGCACAAGCACGTCATCGAATGGTGCATCGATCAGACCCGTGGCCGTGTGCCGGTGATCGCTGGCGCCGGCTCGAACTCGACCGCCGAGGCGGTCGATTTCTCCAGGCATGCCGAGAAGGCCGGCGCCGACGCCGTGCTGATCGTCACGCCTTACTACAACAAGCCGACGCAGGAGGGCATGTATCAGCACTTCAAGGCGATCAACGACGCCATCGGCATTCCGATCATCATCTACAACATCCCCGGCCGCTCGGTGATCGACATGTCGGTCGACACGATGAAGCGCCTGTTCGACTGCAAGAACGTCGCCGGCGTCAAGGATGCCACCGCCAACATGGTGCGCGTCTCGCAGCAGCGCGCCGAACTGGGCGACGGCTTCAACCAACTGTCCGGCGAGGACGGCACCTGCCTCGGCTTCATGGCGCATGGCGGCCATGGCTGCATCTCGGTGACGTCGAATGTCGCGCCGCGGCTGTGCGCCGAATTCCAGAGCGCTTGCCTCAAGGGCGACTACGCCACCGCGCTCAAGCTGCAGGACAAGTTGATGCCCTTGCACCAGCACCTGTTCGTCGAGACCAACCCTTCGCCTGCCAAATATGCGCTGTCCTTGCTCGGCAAGATCTCGGACGAAGTGCGGCTGCCGATGGTGCCTTTGTCGGACAAGTCGAAGGCTATCGTGCGCGAGGCCATGGTGCATGCCGGGCTGATCAACTAGACGCGCAATTTTTGGGGCGGGGTAACAACGAGCATGTTTGAGGAATTCAAGAAATTCGCGCTGCGCGGCAATGTCGTCGATCTCGCCGTCGGCGTGATCATCGGCGCCGCTTTCGGCAGCATCGTTTCGTCCCTGGTCGGCGACATCATCATGCCCCTGATCGGCGCTCTGACCGGCGGGCTCGATTTCTCGAACTACTTCCTGCCGCTGTCGTCCAAGGTCACAGCCGATACTTTGGTAGAGGCAAAAAAGCAAGGTGCCGTATTAGCTTACGGTAGTTTCCTAACGATAACGCTTAACTTTATGATCATCGCTTTCGTGCTCTTCCTCGTGATCCGGGCGCTGGGCCGGCTGCTTAAGAAGGAAGCCGAAAAGGCCCCGCCGGTGTCGAAGCAGGAACTGCTGATGACCGAGATCCGCGACCTGCTAAAGAAGACCTGAGCGCCGCCGCCACCGGCGCATCGCTGTCCCCTGACATAAATCGAGCACGTTGTTGCGGAACCGTGTAGATGTTGTCGCGAGGGCGCGTTGCGCGTCCCATCGTTCTTTGTCAGCCGGCCTCCGATCGCGGCGCCGGCTTAAAAAAATTCTCCGCGCTGCGACACCGCGGATCGGGCATTTCGCCACTGCACATCCGGATTTGTCATCCGCATTCGCCGGCCCCGCATCGCGCGGGACCAATCGACGGCTGTCACCCGTCTGTCAGATACCGGACAGACGACGCTTCTCGTGTGGCTTAAGTCTTTCATCGATTGTGGCGGCATGCGCCCTCGGAGTGCGTGCACTTATCCGCCGTCGGCCGCTCGACCGATCGGGCGGGATTGAGATTATGGAAGTCCCCCATTTGGGCGTGTCCAACAGGCTGCTTGATTCATTGCCGGCCGCCGAAACCGCGCTGCTCAAGTCGCAGCTGAAAACCGTAACGATGGTGCAGGGCACCTTGTTGCAGGAGCAAGGCGATCAAATTGGTCACGTTTATTTTCCGCAGAGCGGCATGATCTCGCTGCTCGCGGTGATGAAGCAGGGGCAGTCGGTGGAGATCGCCACTGTCGGCCGGGAAGGCGCGGTCGGCGCGATGTCGGGCTTTGGCTCGCGGCATGCCTTCACGCGGGCGATCGTGCAGGTCGATGGTGCTGCCTCGCGTATCTCGACCGCACATTTCCAGGAAGCAATGAAGAAGAGCGCGACGTTGCGCGAAACCGTCGCGCGCTACAATGAAGGCCTGCTGGCGCAGGTGCAGCAAACCGCCGCCTGCAACGCGCTGCACGATCTCGAACAGCGGCTGTGCCGCTGGCTGTTGCAAACGCAGGATCGCGCCGGCGGTGACCTGATCACGCTCACCCACGAGTTCTTGTCGCAGATGCTGGCGGTGCGCCGGACCACCGTGACGTTGGTGGCGCGCGGGCTGCAAGCGGCCGGCGCCATCGAATACAAGCGCGGCAAGATCAGGATCGTCGACCGCCGCAAGCTCGAGAAGCGTGCCTGCGAGTGTTACAAGGTGGTCAGCCAGCAGATCGACCGGCATTTGCCAGGCGCCAAAGGCTAGGCTGGCGGACGCCGCGATCTCGGCGGCAAATCACTCGCTTGCGCGGGTCGGCTGCTCCAATTGCAGCGTAAAGACCTGTTTGCCCCGCTCGTCCACGACCTGGACAGACCAATACAGCCCGTCAATGCCATTGAAATGCGCGGCACGGCGGCTAAATGTCTCCGTACAGGCTGTCGCGTGTTCGCGCGCCGCGGCCGCATCTGCGAAGACCAGACCGCCTGTGTCCGGGACCTTGGTCAGGCCGTCGGTCAATTGAAAATAGAATTTGGGCAATGGGGTGGTTCCCCTGCAAGCTGGGATCTTGTCGGGCTATGTCCGGTACGCGACAAATGCTCTAAGTCGGGGCTGGCGGGATCGTTCCATCTGGCGGGCTGGCGCCTTGCGTGGCATAGCTCCAGGGTTAATCGGGGGAAGCTGGATCAAGAATGGCTGCAAATCCGGAGCGCCGCCTGAGGGCGGTGGCTGAAAACCGCAAGGCGCGGTTCAATTTCGAGATCGGCGAGGTCTTCGAGGCCGGCATCGTGCTCACCGGCAGCGAGGTCAAGTCGCTGCGCGCCGGCAAGGCGACGATCGCCGAATCCTATGCCGACGCCAAGGACGGCGAGATCTGGCTGATCAATTCCAATATTCCGGAATACCGGCAGGCGCACCGCTTCAATCATCTGCCGAAGCGTCCGCGCAAGTTGCTGCTGCACCAGCGTCAGATCAACAAGCTATCCGGCGCGGTCGATCGCGAGGGCATGACCATCGTGCCGCTGAAAATCTATTTCAACGACAAAGGCCGCGCCAAGATCGAGGTCGCGCTGGCCAAAGGCAAGAAGCTGCACGACAAGCGCGAGACCGAGAAGGCGCGCTCCTGGCAGCGCGACAAGAGCCGCATCATGCGCGACCGGGGTTGACGCCGACTATTAGGCGCGTTTGCAGACCGCCTCGATGTTGTTGCCGTCGGGATCGACGACGAAGGCGGCGTAGTAAGTCGGCGCATAGTCCTTGCGCAGTCCCGGCGGGCCATTGTCTTTGGCACCCGCGGCGATCGCGGCCTCATAGAAAGCATGCACTTTCTGACGCGTCTTGGCGGCCAGACAAATATGCACGGGTCCCGACAGCTTGGCGCGAACGCCGACGCTGGTGCCGATCCACAAACATGTCTTGTTCGTCGTCGTGCCGTAGCCGACGAAACGTTTTTTCGTGGCCGGCACGGCGAAGTCATATTGCGGCGTCAGGCCCAACGGCCTGAGCGCAGCATCGTAAAACGCTTTGGCGCGGGCGACGCTTTTCACCTTGATACCGACGTGATCCAGCATCGTCCGCGCTCCGTCTCCTGAATGATTGTCGCGGCTATTGAACCACGCCACAGGCAATGCGGCCACCGGCTTCGCCGGTCGGATCGGTCTTGTAGTCGTCGCTGCCGGCGTGAATCACGATGGCCGAGCCATCGGCGTCGAACAGCGAATTCGGCTTGCCCTTATCCAGCGTAACCGCGGCGTTGACGACCTCGACCGTCAGGTCGCCGCTTTGCGGCACATGCAGGTTCGGCATGTCGCCGGCATGCGCGCCATCGGCGGCCAGCAGACCGTGCTTGTGGCTGTCCGGATTGAAATGCCCGCCGGCCGAGGTGAAGGCGGGGCCTTCGCACTTGCCGACGGCATGGACGTGAAAGGCGTGCTCGCCCGGCGGCAGGCCCTTGACCGAGACATTGATCAGCACGCCGCGCGGCGTCTGCGTCAAATTGACCGAACCGACTTCCTTGCCCTGGCCATCCTTGAGCGGCGCCGTCGCGGTCTGCGCCGCCGCCGGCATTGCCACTGCGCCGCACAATAACGCGGCGTAAAGTCCGGTACGTATGAACGAGATTGTCATGCTATCGCTCCCTTTGACTATTTCGGCATTTGCGGCTGCCGCGCCGTCGGCTCTTGATTTAACGGGCTTGACCCAAAGGCCAACATCACGATTCTGTAACCGGGCCAGCCGGAGATAGGTACGCTATGCTGTCGACCAAACTCGATCATTGCGTTATTCATGTGTCGGAGTGGCAACGCTCCAATACATTCTATACGGAAGTCCTCGGCGCCGAACTAGTGACCCGGCCGGCCGGCGGCTTTGCTTATCGCTTCGGCGACAAGCAGCTCAATTGTCATGGACCGGGCGTGCAGCCGGCCGAGGTAGCGCGGCTGCCGGTGCAACCTGGTAACAGCGACCTGTGTTTCGAGTGGGACGGGCCGATCGAGGACGCGATCGCGCATTTGAAATCCAAGGGGATCGCGGTCGAGCGCGGGCCGATGCAGCGCAACGGCGCCAAAGGGCCGGGGACGTCCATCTATTTCCGCGATCCGGACGGGTCGCTGATGGAATTCATGTCGTATCGATAGCTACGCGCGTTCGAGGAATTCCCGCACCTTGGCAAATACGTCACGGAACATCGGCGGCGTCAGCCGTCCGGTGTTGGTGTTGTAGCGCGAGCAGTGATAGCTGGAAAACAGCGCGATGCTTTTGCGGTCCGGCGACGTCAGCCTATTATGGCCGGCGTGCTTGAACGGCATCGCCGATTTTTTGGCGGCAAAAGCCGTCAGCACGCTGGCGTGCGCGATACCGCCGAGCGCGACGATGGCTTTGAGATTTGGCATCTCGGCGATGGTCGGGACGAGGAAATCGCGGCAGGTGTTGATCTCGACCGGCAGAGGCTTGTTCTCCGGCGGCACGCAGCGCACCGCATTGGTGATGCGGCAGTCGGTCAAGGTCAGCCCGTCATCGATGCGCGCATCGAACTTGCCGTTGGCGAAGCCGAATTCGGTGAGCGTCGCGTATAAAAGCACGCCGGCATAGTCGCCGGTGAACGGGCGGCCGGTGCGGTTGGCGCCTTGCACGCCCGGCGCCAGTCCGACGATCAGAAGCCGCGCATTGTTCGGCCCGAAGGAGGGCACCGGCGCGTTGAACCAGGTCGGCTCCTTGGCGCGGCAGGCCTGACGATAGGCGACCAGACGCGGACAGCGCGGGCAGTCCCGCCCGGGCTTGGAAAGCTCAGGCCTGGCCGCCGCCATCTTGCGCTCTTACTCGTAGTTTTCGTCGTCGTCCTCAACGCCGGCGCCGGCGCGTTGCGGCGCACCGGTCGGGCGTTGCAGGAAGGCGGGGTGCTGGCCGGGCTCGGTCGGGTGCGGACGAACGTCGCGCGCCGGACGCTCGGACGGATCGCGGCCGATCTTGTTGCGCAGCGTGATGATGTCGGTGAACACGTCGGCCTGGCGGCGCAGTTCGTCGGCGACCATCGGCGGCTGGGTGGTAACGGTCGAGATCACGGTGACGCGCACGCCCTTGCGCTGCACGGCTTCGACCAGCGAGCGGAAATCGCCGTCGCCGGAGAACAGCACCATGTGGTCGATCGTGCCGGCGATCTCCATGGCATCGACCGCGAGTTCGATGTCCATGTTGCCCTTGACCTTGCGGCGGCCGGTCTGGTCGACGAATTCCTTGGTCGCCTTGGTGACGACCGAATAGCCGTTGTAATCGAGCCAATCGATCAGCGGGCGGATCGACGAATATTCCTGATCCTCGATCACCGCGGTGTAATAGAACGCGCGCAGGAGATAACCGCGCGACTGGAACTCGCCGAGAAGTTTCTTGTAATCGATGTCGAAGCCGAGCGATTTGGCCGTCGCGTAAAGATTGGCGCCGTCAATAAACAAAGCAATTTTTTCGCCGGGCACAGTCATGGTTGCTTTCTCACAAATCTCGCACGTTTTTATCAAATAATCCGATACCGCACAGATGCCGCGCGCGAGAAGCGCGGATGCTCGCCGTACTGGACCGCGAATTTTTAAGACCTCAAGGCGTCATCGACAAATTCGATGGCGCCCCCGCGAAATCATGCCCAAACCGGTAATGCCCCCGTCCGGCTGGCCTGCTTTGCGGTCGTGGATTGTTCGCTACCAGAGGGTTACGGCTAAACCAAGACAAAAATGCTTGAATTTTGGCCCGGCAGGGGATAGGTACCGGACGTTCTCAAAGACATAGTTCCACCTAAAGGAGTGACGAGCCGATGGCCCGTGTCACCGTAGAAGATTGCATCGATAAGGTTGAAAACCGCTTCGATCTCGTGCTGTTGGCGAGCCATCGGGCGCGCATGATTTCGTCCGGGTCGCAGATTACCATCGACCGCGACAACGACAAGAATCCGGTCGTGTCCCTGCGCGAAATCGCGGAAACCACCGTGTCGCCGGGCGATCTGAAGGAAGACCTGATCCATTCCTTGCAGAAATATGTCGAAGTCGACGAGCCGGAACCGGAAGTGCCGCTGATCGGCGCCGGCGGTGTCGATGCCGACGATGCCGACGTCGTTACCTCCGACCGCATGACCGAGGAAGAGCTGCTCAAGGGCCTCGAAGGCCTGGCGCCGCCGGAAGAAGTGCCGGAAGAGGACGCCGAATAGGGCTTTCCGATTCGGCTGTTTCGACCAATTGACCGATCAAGGCCCGGCTGACCCGCCGGGCCTTTTTCGTTTTGCCAAGCCTGTTACTAAGCCTGTTACCAAGCCTGGCGCGGGCTTTTTGTTAAGCAGCACGGCAAACCCTTGCGGCTGTGCCGGATTGTCGTGATATCTATAGGAATGTGCGCCGTATCGCAGTTTTTCGCATCCTGAAGCCCGGCGCATTCGAGGCAAGCTTTAAGATGATGCCGACGCGCCCCGATCTCCCGCGCATGCAGAAGCAGGCCCCGACCCGGGCCCCGCTGGAGCGCCCGGCTGCCACTCCGCCGCAAGCGGCCGAAAAGGCAACCCAGTCCCGCAAGCCGCAGATGATGCGGCAGTACGATCTGATCGAGCGGGTCAAAGCCTACAATCCGAACACCAACGAGGCGCTGCTCAACCGCGCCTATGTCTACGCCATGAAGGCGCATGGCGATCAGCGGCGCGCGTCCGGCGATCCGTATTTCTCGCATCCTATCGAAGTGGCGGCGATCCTCACCGATCTCAAGTTGGACGACTCGACGATCGCCGCCGCGCTTTTGCATGACACCATCGAGGATACCGCGGCCACGCGCGCCGAGATCGATCAGCTGTTCGGGCCCGACATCGGCGTGCTGGTCGAAGGCCTGACCAAGCTCAAGAAGCTCGATCTGGTCACCAAGGAAGCCAAGCAGGCGGAAAACCTGCGCAAGCTTTTGCTGGCGATTGCCGACGATGTTCGCGTGCTGCTGGTCAAGCTCGCCGACCGTCTGCACAACATGCGCACCATCGACTACATGCCGGAAGCCTCGCGCAAACGCACCGCCGAGGAGACGCTGGAAATCTATGCGCCGCTTGCCGGCCGCATGGGCATGCATGAGATGCGCGAGGAACTCGACGACCTGGCGTTCCGCGAACTCTATCCGGATGCGTATCAGGTGGTCACCGCGCGGCTCGCGGCGCTTGCCGATCGTAACGTGCAACTGATTTCCGAGATCGAACAGCAGCTCACCAAGAAACTCGCCGACCGCGGCATCCAGGCGCGCGTCGTCGGCCGCGCCAAGCGCGCTTATTCGATCTGGCGCAAGATGGAACGCAAGTCGGTCGGCTTCGAACAGCTGTCCGATATTTTCGGCTTCCGCGTTCTCGTCAACACGCCGGGCGATTGCTATCAGGCGCTCGGCATCGTGCACACGACCTGGCCGATGGTGCCGGGGCGGTTCAAGGATTACATCTCGACGCCCAAGGCCAACGAATATCATTCGCTGCACACGACGGTGATCGGGCCGGGCAAGCAGCGCGTCGAACTGCAGATCCGTACCTTCGAAATGCACGAGATCGCCGAGTACGGCATCGCCGCGCATGCTTTGTACAAGGACGGCGTCGGTTCGCCGACCGAATTGCTGTCGCGCGAGTCGACGGCCTATGCCTGGCTGCGCCGCACCATCGAGTTGCTGGCGGAAGGCTCCAACCCGGAAGAATTCCTCGAACACACCAAGCTCGAGCTGTTCCACGACCAGGTGTTCTGTTTCTCGCCCAAGGGAAAATTGATCGCGCTGCCGCGCAAGGCGACGCCGATCGACTTTGCCTATGCGGTGCATACCGACGTCGGCAACACCGCGGTCGGCTGCAAGATCAACGGCAAGATCGCGCCTCTGACCTCCGAACTCGGCAATGGCGACGAGGTCGAAATCCTGATCTCGAAGGCGCAACTGGCGCCGCCGGCGGCGTGGGAATCGATCGTCGTCACCGGCAAGGCGCGCGCGGCAATCAGGCGCGCCACGCGCACCGCGGTCCGGGTGCAATATGCCGGTCTCGGCCGGCGTATTGTCGAGCGGCTGTTCCAGCGCGCCAAGATGAGCTACTCGGACGAGAAGCTGACCGGCGCATTGCCGCGCCTGGCGCGCTCGTCGCTGGAAGAGGTGATGGCCGCCGTCGGCCGCAGCGAACTGAAAGCTTCCGACGTCGCCCGCGCGATGTATCCCGACTACAAGGAAGAGCGCGCCGCTGCGATGGCGGTGAAGCCCAAGTCGGAGAGCGGCTGGTTCGGACTGAAGAAGCTGACCTCGGTCAAGTTCAAGGTGCCGGGCAGCGAGCAAGTGGGACCGGCTATCCCGATTCGCGGCATCAATGGCGATCTGCCGGTGCGTTTCGCACCCGACGGCGGCGCGGTGCCCGGCGATCGCATCGTCGGCATCGTTTCGCCGGGCGAGGGCATCACCATCTATCCGATTCAATCGGCGGCGCTCGCCGAATTTGAGGACAAGCCGGAGCATTGGCTCGACGTGCGCTGGGACTGGGACGAAAGCACGCCACGGCGTTTTCCGGCGCGCATCGCGGTGCAGTCGGCGAATGAGCCGGGTTCGCTGGCGCAGATTACCCAGGTCATCGCCGAGCATGACGGCAATATCGACAACATTAACATGGCGCGCCGCGCGCCGGACTTCACCGAGCTGACCATCGATCTCGAAGTCTATGACCTCAAGCATCTCACCGATATCATCGCGCAACTACGGGCCAAGCCGATGGTGGCGAAGGTGGAGCGGGTGAATGGGTAGCCATTCGCATGCCACAAGCTCCGCTCATTCCCGCGCAGGCGGGAATCCAGAAGCCAAAAATTCAAATTTGAATTATAAGAACTGGGTCCCCGCCTTCGCGGGGACGAGCGGAAAATAATTCGATGCCTTTACCCCTTCGTCTCGGCGTCAACATCGATCACGTCGCCACCGTGCGCAATGCGCGCGGCGGGCTGCTGCCCGACCCGGTGCGCGCCGCCAAACTGGCGATCGTCGCAGGATGTGACGGCATCACCGCGCATTTGCGCGAGGACCGCCGCCATATCCGCGACGACGACATCGCGCGGCTGAAGGCCGAGATCGACAAGCCGTTGAATTTCGAGATGGCGGCGACCGGCGAGATGGTCGGCATTGCCTTGAAGACGCAGCCGCATGCCTGCTGCCTCGTCCCGGAAAAGCGCGGCGAGCGCACCACCGAAGGCGGCCTTGACGCCGCCGGGCAGCAGACGATGCTCAAGCCGGTAGTTCACGCGCTCAAACATGCCGGCATTCGCGTCTCTCTGTTCATCGCGGCACAGCGGCCGCAGATCGAGGCGGCGGTCGCGCTTGGCGCCGACATTATCGAAATCCATACCGGCGCTTGGTGCGATGCACTGGCCGAAGGCAAGACCGCGCAGGCCGAAGCCGAATGGAAACAGATCGTCACCGGCGCGGCGCTTGCCGACAGCCTCGGTCTTGAAGTGCATGCCGGCCACGGGCTCGATTACGCCAGCGCCGAAGAAATCGCCGCGCTGCCGCAGATCGTCGAACTCAATATCGGCCACTTTCTGATCGGTGAGTCGATTTTCGGAGGTCTGCCGGAAACCGTATCGTTCATGCGCGCGGCGATGGCGCGCGGGCGGGCTTCAATTAAATCATGATCATTGGATTGGGCTCCGATCTCTGCGACGTGCGCCGCATCGCCAAGACGATCGAGCGGCATGGCGAGCGTTTCATCAACCGCATCTTCACGCCGGCCGAGCGCGCCAAGGCGGAACGCCGCGCCAATGTCGCCGAAACCTACGCCAAACGTTTTGCTGCCAAGGAGGCCTGCTCCAAGGCGCTCGGCACCGGCATGCGGGGCGGGGTGTTCTGGCGCGACATGGGGGTGGTCAATCTCCCGTCGGGGCGGCCGACCATGCGGCTGACCGGCGGGGCGCTGGCGAGGCTGAATGCGCTGGTGCCGCCCGGCCATGAGGCCCGCATCGATGTATCCTTGACCGACGAGGGGCCACTTGCCCAGGCGATCGTTATCATCTCCGCCATGCCGCTCGCGGGGGCCGCCAAGACGTCCGGTAAAGCCGATTAAATCATGCGCTGACAACGACTTACACAACCGCTTCGCCGATCTTCATTGCACGACGCGGGCCTTCCCGCTACAAGACCGGCGGGGCCGGCTATGTCGGTTTTTGACGACATTTTAGGACGAAAGGCGCAATGAGCGTGACATCCGGTACCAAGCGGAAAGAGGGCGGCGTCGGCGAGACGATCCGCGTGATTTTTCATGCGTTGATCATCGCTCTGGTGATCCGCACCTTCCTGTTCCAGCCTTTCAATATTCCGTCCGGCTCGATGAAGGCGACACTTCTCGTCGGCGATTATCTGTTCGTCTCGAAATATTCCTACGGCTACAGCCAGTACTCGCTGCCTCTGTCGCTGCCGATTTTCTCCGGCCGCATTCCCGGCGGCTATCTGCCCGAGCGCGGCGATGTCGTCGTATTCCGTCTGCCGAAGGATACCTCGACCGATTACATCAAGCGCGTGATCGGTCTGCCCGGCGACAAGATCCAGGTCACCGACGGCATCGTCTCGATCAACGGCGTGCCGGTGAAGCACGAACGCATCGCCGATTATATCGAGACCGAGGAGACCGGGCACGACACGCCGGTCAAGCGCTGGAAGGATACGCTGCCGAACGGCGTCACGCACGAGACGCTCGATCTGGTCGATAACGGTTTTGCCGATAATACCCAGGTCTATACGGTGCCGGCCGATCATTATTTCATGATGGGCGACAACCGCGACAATTCGACCGACAGCCGGTTCAGTCAGGTCGGCTTCGTGCCGTTCGAGAATATCGTCGGCAAGGCGCAGATCATCTTTTTCTCCGTCTATGAAGGTGAACGGGCCTGGCAATTCTGGCGCTGGCCGTTCGCTGTGCGCTGGAACAGGCTGTTCACGATTGTCCGATGAGCCGTAGTAAGGTCAAAGACCGCGCCGCGCTCGAAGAGAGGATCGGTTACAGCTTCGCCGACAAGGCGTTGCTGGAGCGCGCCTTGACGCATATCTCGGCTCTGTCGGGCGGTCCGCAAAACCGCGTTTCCAGTTATCAGCGTCTCGAGTTTCTCGGCGATCACGTGCTCGGCCTGGTGATATCCGACATGCTGTATCGCGCCTTTCCGAAGGCGAACGAAGGTGAGCTGTCGCGGCGGTTGGCCGATCTGGTGCGCAAGGAAACCTGCGCCGAGGTCGGCAAGGAGATGGATCTCGGTCCGGCGCTGCGGCTCGGCAATTCGGAATCGCATGCCGGCGGACGACTGCGCACCACCATTCTCGCCGATGCCTGCGAAGGTCTTGTCGGCGCGGTGTTCATCGATGGCGGTTACGCCGCCGCCGACGCGCTGGTGTCGAGGTTCTGGAAGGAGCGCATGATCAAGACTGTGCGCCCGTTGCGCGACGCCAAGACCATGTTGCAGGAATGGGCGCAGGCGCGCGGTCTGCCGACGCCGGCCTATAAGGAACTGGCGCGCACCGGCCCGCATCACGATCCAATCTTCAAGGTCGCCGTCGTGCTGCCCGACCGCGCGCAGGCCGAAGGCACGGGAGCTTCCAAGCGCGCCGCGGAGCAGGCGGCCGCGCTGGCCATGCTCACCAGTGTCGGCGTGAAACCGGATAAAATTGATGCCCGATAAAAATGCCGCCGATCTGAAGACACCGGTGGGGGCCGACACCCGCTGCGGCTTTGTCGCGCTGATTGGCGCGCCCAATGCCGGCAAGTCGACTTTGCTCAACGCGCTGGTCGGCTCAAAGGTCACCATCGTGTCGCACAAGGTGCAGACGACGCGCGCGCTTATTCGCGGCATCGCCGTCGATGGCCAGTCGCAGATCATCTTCGTCGATACGCCGGGGATTTTCGCGCCCAAGCGCCGCCTCGATCGCGCCATGGTGACAACAGCCTGGAGCGGCGCGCATGAGGCCGATCTCGTGGGCGTGATGATCGATGCGCGCAAGGGCGTCGATGAAGAGGCGGAGTCGCTGCTCGAGCGTCTCGCCGAAGTGAAAACGCGCAAGATTCTCATCCTCAACAAGATCGATCTGGTGCCGCGCGACAAGCTGCTGGTGCTGACAAAGATCGCCAATGAAAAGGCCAAATTCGAGGCCACCTTCATGATCTCGGCGATGACCGGCGACGGTTGCCACGATCTGAAAACGTGGCTCGCCGAGCGCATGCCGCTGAGTCCCTGGCTTTATCCGGCCGACCAGATGTCTGATGCGCCGATGCGGCAACTGGCGGCGGAAATCACCCGCGAGAAACTGTTCGAGCGGCTGCACCAGGAACTGCCGTACCATTCGACGGTCGAGACCGAGAGCTGGAAGGAACTGCGCAATGGCGAGACCCGCATCGAGCAGACGATCTATGTCGAGCGCGAGAGCCAGCGCAAGATCGTCATCGGCAAAGGCGGCCAGACGCTGAAAGCCATTGGCGAAAGCGCGCGCCGCGAAATCGTCGATATCGTCGAGCACAAGGTGCACCTGTTTTTGTTCGTCAAGGTGCGCGATGGCTGGGGCGACGATCCGGAGCGCTATCGCGCCATGGGGCTGGAGTTTCCCAAAGAGTAATGCGCGGCCACCGCACGTTTCTGCTAAACTGATTCCATGCAATGGACCGATGAAGGCATCGTGATTGGCGTGCGGCGGCACGGGGAGGCCAGCGCCATCCTCGAACTGATGACGCGCGAGCACGGCCGCCATCTCGGCATGGTGCGCGGCGGCTTCGGCACCCGCATGAAGCCAATCCTGCAAACCGGCAATTCTGTCAGCGCCTCGTGGCGGGCGCGTCTCGATGAACATCTCGGCAATTACACCATCGAGCCGATGCGGCAGCGTGCGTCCAATTATTTTGGCTCTTCACACGCGATCTACGGCGTGACGCACCTGGCGGCCTTGATGCGGCTACTCCCCGAGCGCGATCCGCACGAGGGGCTATACACGATCTTTCAGCAAATCCTCGACCGGCTCGAGGACGCCGTCTGGGCTGCACCGATGGTGGCGCGCTTTGAGCTGCTGATCCTGACCGAACTCGGCTTCGGCCTCGATCTCGAGCAGTGCGCCGCGACCGGGGAAACCGCCGATCTCATTTACGTCTCGCCGAAATCGGGGCGGGCCGTGTCGCGTCTGGCCGGCGCGCCCTATGCCGACCGCATGCTGCGGCTGCCGGCTTTTCTGCGCGATGATGTCGGCGAGCCGCAAGGGCGCGATCTTGACGATGGCTTCGCGCTCACCGGATTTTTCCTGTCGCGCCATGTGCTGGAGCCGCGCGGGCAGGTGTTCGCCGACGAGCGCATGCATTTCATTGCCGCCCTGACGCGCGCGCTGCCGAACGTCACGTAGTACTTCAGGCTGTCCGGCAAATGTCGCGCACGACACCGCGCAGCCAGCGATGTGCCGGGTCGGCATCGAGCCGCGGGTGCCAGAGCATCGACACGGTGATCGACGTTGTGGCGACGGGAAGCGCAAAGCTGCGCAGACCGTCGCGCATATTGCCGGTATGCCGTTCGGGCACGCTGGCGATGAGATCAGTGGTCCGCGCCAGCGCCAGCGCCGCGGCAAAACCGCCGACGATAGTGACGACCTGCCGCTCCAGCCCTGCCTTCTTCAAGGCGTCGTCGATCGGCCCTTTGTCGAGGCCGCGCCGCGACACCAATATATGGCGGCCACCGGCATAGCGCTCGGCGGTAACGTTGCCCTTGGCGGTGTTCTTGGCGAGGGGATGGCCCTTGCGCACGACGCCGATGAAGCGGTCCTTGAACAAAGCCTGCGTGCGCACTTCCGGGCCGGTGGTCGCGCCGATCACGCCGGTTTCCAGATCGACGCTGGCGTCGCGCAGGGACTCGCTGTCCTTGTCGAGCTTGGCGATGAAACGCAGCCGCGCGCCGGGCGCGTCCTTGCCGATACGGGCGATGAGTTCCGGTCCGAAATTCTCGACAAAGCCCTCGCTGGTGCGCAGCGTGAAAGTGCGCGTCAGTTGCCGGAGGTCGAGCGCCGCCACCGGGCTTAACACCGCTGCGCCATCCTGCACGATCTGGCCAACCCGCGAACGCAGCTCCAACGCGCGCGGCGTCGGCACCAGGCCGCGGCCGGCCCGCACCAGCAGCGGATCGCCGGTGGTCGCCCGCAGCCGCGCGAGTTGCCGGCTCATCGCCGAAGGGCTGAGCCGCAGTCTTTTCGCCGCGTGGGCGACGCTGCCTTCCGTCAAGAGGACATCGAGGGTGACGAGCAGATTGAGGTCGGGCAGGGCCATGGCGCCAGCTTAAACGGGATATGGCGTTAAACGCAATGATTGAGTGCAACAGGTGCGTCTGTCGCTATGACTAGCGCGGGCCTATTTACGGTGAAGTTCAATGATGCAAAGGAGCTTCTGCATGTTATCCGCACGTTTCGTCCCGGTTCTTTTCGGCGTCGTCCTGTCGGCGATGATGTCCTTCCTGGTCTCGGGCATATCCACCTTGCGCACGGCCGGTCTCGCCGACCACTTCGTCGGTCTTTGGCTGAATGCCTGGCTGGTGTCCTGGTTGATTGCGTTCCCGGTCGTTCTGATCGTTGCCCCGGCGACCCGCCGGATCGTCTCCGGCCTGGTCCGGGCCTGACAGGAAAAAATAATGACAATCGATAATCAAAAGACCGATGCCGAAGGTGCGACGTCCGCACCTTCGGTTCGTTGGGTACTCGCGGGCCTGTCGCTGTCGATGCTGTTGTCGTCGCTCGGCACCAGCATCGCCAATGTTGCGCTGCCGACCCTGGCGCAGGTTTTCAATGCGTCGTTCCAGGACGTGCAGTGGATCGTGCTGGCCTATCTTCTGGCCATCACCACTTTGATCGTCAGCGTCGGCCGGCTCGGCGACATTGTCGGGCGCCGGCGTCTGCTACTCGCCGGCATCATGGTGTTCACGATCGCGTCGGTGCTCTGCGGTATCGCGCCGAATGTCTGGCTGCTGATCGCCGCCCGCGCGCTGCAGGGCCTCGGCGCGGCGGTGATGATGGCGCTGACCATGGCCTTCGTCGGCGGGACGGTGCCAAAGGAAAGAACCGGCAGCGCCATGGGCCTGCTCGGCGCGATGTCGGCGGTCGGCACCGCGCTCGGCCCCTCGCTCGGCGGCGTACTCATCGCCACGCTGGACTGGCGGGCGGTCTTCCTCGTTAACTTGCCGCTCGGCCTTGCCGCTTTCTTTCTCGCCTGGCGCGCGTTGCCGGTCGATGACGCTCAAGCAACAGCGGATCGGCCCGGCTTCGATCTATTGGGTACTCTGCTGCTGGCGCTGACGCTCGGTGCCTATGCGCTGGCCATGACATTAGGACGCGGTCATTTCGGCGCGCTCAATGGCGCGCTGTTGCTGGCAGCGGCTCTGGGCGTTGTCGTCTTTGTTGCCATTGAGCGGCGCGCCGCGTCGCCGCTGATCCGCCTGGCGATGTTCGCGGACGGACGCTTAAGCGCCAGCCTGGGAATGAGCCTTCTGGTCTCGACGGTGCTAATGGCGACCTTGGTGGTCGGGCCGTTCTATCTGGCGCATGCGCTCGGCCTCAACGCGGCCGTCGTCGGCATGGTGCTGTCGGTCGGGCCGCTTGTCGTCGCCTTGACAGGCGTGCCGGCCGGCCGCGTTGCCGATCGCTTCGGCGCGCAACGCATGACCGTCGCCGGACTCGTTGCCATCGCCGGCGGCTGCTTCACGCTCGCGGCAATACCGGTGACGTTCGGCATTCCCGGTTATCTCGCCCCGATTGTCGTCGTAACCTTGGGCTATGCGTTGTTCCAGACCGCCAACAATACGGCGGTGATGGCCGATGTCCCGGCCGACCGGCGCGGTGTCATTTCCGGTCTGCTCAACCTGTCGCGCAATCTCGGGCTGGTCACCGGCGCTTCGGTGATGGGCGCGGTCTTCGCTTTCGCGTCGTCGGCAAGCGACATCGCAACGGCGCCGCCGGAGGCTGTTGCCGGCGGCATGCGGATCACCTTCGCCGTCGCCGGCGGCCTGATCGTCGCGGCGCTCGCCATGGCCATTGCCGGGCGCGGGCAGGTCGTGCGCCGCTAGGCACAAAAGAAAACCGGCCCGGCTTTTGGCCGGACCGGTTAAACGTTTGAAGCGAGGCCGACTACCAGCGGCCGCGGCAGACGCGCTCGACGTGGCAACGGCGGCCCCACGGACCACGGCGGCAAACAGTGATCGCGCGGCAACGACGGCCGCCATAATACTGGACGTCCTGGATTAGGGAGCCTTCAACGGCGCTCGACAGACCCGAGATCGGGGCGGCATTTGCTGCCGGGATGCCTGCCAGACCGATGCCGAGGCCCATCAGGGCCGACAGAATAATCATGCGCATGTGTGTTTCCTCCGGTTAGGGTTCCAGCGGTGCACGGATCGGAACTGATCCGCAAGACTTAAAAACCCATCCTTGATTGCCGTCAAATATAGCCGATATCCGGTTGGCGGCGGTGCCGGTTATCGCGTCGTCACCAGAAATTTTGTCGTTATGTTGAAGATATCCCATCCCCGGTGACGCCTTGGTGAAGCGCAGGGCCAACGCGACCGACCCTGCTAAGTTCACAGAATACCGGAAGAATTCGGAAGATTTGCTGGCCGGCGCGTTCATCGCTTGTTCATCGTCAATCAGCGCAGTAGCACTCCACAATGGCGAAAAGAGTGATTCCCCCCGAACACGGTCATGTTGAGGACGTCGCCCTCCAGGTGGCGCTCGAAGAGCGCTATCTGGCTTACGCGCTCTCGACCATCATGAACCGGGCGCTGCCGGACGCGCGCGACGGTCTCAAGCCGGTGCACCGCCGCATTCTCTACGGCATGCGGTTGCTGCGGCTCGACCCCAATTCGGCGTTCAAGAAATCGGCCAAGGTGGTCGGCGACGTGATGGGTAATTTCCATCCGCATGGCGACCAGGCGATCTACGACGCCTTGGTGCGGCTGGCGCAGGATTTCTCGCAGCGCTACCCGCTGGTCGACGGGCAGGGCAACTTCGGCAATATAGACGGCGATAACGCCGCCGCCATGCGTTACACCGAAGCGCGGCTGACCGAAGTCGCCCGCCTGATCATCGACGGCATCGACGAGGACGCGGTCGACTTCCGTCCGAGCTATGACGGCACCGACAAGGAACCGGCAGTGCTGCCGGCGGCATTCCCCAATCTTTTGGCCAACGGTTCGCAGGGCATCGCGGTCGGCATGGCAACGTCGATCCCGCCGCACAACGCGGCCGAACTGTGCGACGCGGCGCTGCATCTGATCGACACGCCGAACGCGCGCTCGAAGACCTTGCTGAAATACGTCAAGGGGCCGGATTTTCCGACCGGCGGTATTTGCGTCGATCCGCCCGAAGCGATCGCCGAAGCCTATGCCACCGGACGCGGCTCGTTCCGCGTGCGCGCGCGCTGGCATCAGGAAGAGGGGCCGCGCGGCACCTATCTCATCGTTATCACCGAAATGCCGTGGCTGGTGCAGAAGTCGCGTCTGGTCGAGCGCATCGCCGAGTTGCTCAACGACAAGAAGCTGCCGCTGGTCGCCGACGTGCGCGACGAATCGGCCGAGGATGTGCGTCTGGTCATCGAGCCGCGCGCCCGCACGGTCGACGCGGCGCTGCTGATGGAATCGCTGTTCAAGCTGACCGAGCTTGAGAACCGCATTCCGCTCAACATGAACGTGCTGGTCAAAGGCCGCATCCCGAAGGTGCTCGGTCTTGCCGAAGCGCTGACCGAATGGCTCGAGCATCGCCGCGAGGTGCTGGTTCGCCGCTCGAAATTCCGTCTGGCCCAGATCGACCACCGCATCGAAGTGCTGGGCGGCTATCTGGTCGCCTATCTCAACCTCGACAAGGTCATCAAAATCATCCGCACCCAGGACGAGCCCAAGCCCGTCCTGATGAAGACCTTCCGGATTTCCGACGTGCAGGCCGACGCCATCCTCAACATGCGGCTGCGCAATTTGCGCAAGCTCGAGGAAATGGAAATTCGCGGCGAGGAAAAGGCGCTTAAAGAGGAACGCAGCAAGCTCAAGAGTCTGATCGGCTCGACCGCTCAGCAGTGGAAGACGGTCGCCGCGCAGATCAGGGAGACCAAGGCGCTGTTCGGACCGAAGACCGCGCTCGGCAAACGCCGCACCGATTTCGCGCTGGCGCCCGAACACGACGAGGCGGCGATCGAAGAGGCGATGCTGGTGCGCGAGCCGATCACCGTCGTGGTGTCGGACAAAGGCTGGATCCGCGCGCTGCGCGGCCATGTCATCGATCTGTCGACGGTAACCTTCAAGACCGACGACTCGTTGAAATTCGCGTTCCAGACCGAGACCACCGCCAAGGTGATGATCTTTGCCGGCAACGGTAAGTTCTATACGCTCGACGGCGCCAAGCTGCCCGGCGGCCGCGGCCATGGCGAACCGGTCCGGCTGTTCTTCGATATCGATCAGGATGCCGAGATCGTCGCCGCCTTCGCCTATCAGGGCGGGCGCAAGCTCTTGGTGGCGAGCTATCAGGGCAACGGCTTTATCGTGCCGGAAGACGATTGCCTCAGCGCCACGCGCAAGGGCAAGCAGGTGTTGAACCTGAAGGCGCCCGACAAGGCGGTGGCGATGACCGTGATCGACGGCGATACGCTCGCCGTCATCGGACAGAACCGCAAGATGATCGTGTTCGGTATCGACCAGGTGCCGGAGATGACGCGCGGCCGTGGCGTGCGGCTGCAGCGCTATCTCGACAAGGGGCTGTCCGACGTCACGACCTTCAAGGCCAGCGACGGCCTGACCTGGGTCGATGGTGCCGGCCGCACCCAGACATTGACGATGCGAGAGTTGAAGGACTGGCGCGGCGAGCGGGCGCAGGCCGGCCGCATCGCGCAAGGTCTGCCGAAGAACAACAAATTCCGCGGCGCGCCAACGGCGGCGAAGCCGAGCGAGGATTAACTCGCCACGAACAGCAGCGACTGCTCCGCGTCCTGCATCAGCGTCGAGGCGGTGTCGCCGAAGAACAGCTTCTCGCCCGGGCGCCGGCCGACACCCATGACGATCAGGTTGTTGCCGGCGCGCGCCGCTTCCTTGAGGATCGCTTCGTCGGTGGCGCTGGCGGCAATGACGGCGGTGCGGATGCTCATATTGTAGCCGTCGGCGATGGTCGTGATGTCCTTGAGGATGGCGTTTTCCTGATCGCGGGCGCGCGTGCCGCGACGTGCCTTGTTGCTGCCGCGCACCGCGACATAGAGCACCGTCAGCGAGGCCTTGCTGGCGCGGGCGAAGGTGATGGCGACTTCGGCGGCGCGGCGCGACGGCTCGGTGCCGTTGATCGGCACCAGAATGTTCAGCTTGCCGCGCGGCTTCTCAGCCAGTTCGCCGCGCACCAGCGTTATGCCGAGCGATCCCTTGAAGCCCTGCGCCAGCGAGATCACGCTCTCGTGGAAGTCCTTGCCGCGCACATTGGTTTTTTCCAGGCCGATCAGCATCAGATCGTAGCCCTTGGCGGCTTCCTCGGCGATGATCTCGGGGCCGGGAGCTTCGTGCACGATGGTGGTGACCTCGACCGGCGTATCGACCTTCTCCTCGACCTTCTGCTTGCTCTTGATTTGTTCTTCCGCCTGCTTGACGGTCTCGCCGGCGTTTTTCGCCTTCTTTGCCTGTTCTTTCGCCTCGGCTTTATCCGCCATCTTCTCCTCGGCGGAAGGCTTGTCGTCTTTCACCGCTTCGGTCTTTTTCGGATCGGCCTTCTTGTCGGCGGCCTTGCTTTGCGTTTGGCTCTCGACGGCGACCGGATCGGCCGCGGTCGCTTCCTTACCTTCCGGCAGCGCCTCGATCTTAGAGGCATCGGTGATATGCAGCACCGTGGTCGGCATGCCGTGCGTGCCTGCCAACATGCCGGCGACGCGCGAGGCGAACTTGCCGTTCGGGCTGTCGTCGACGGCGATCAGCAAACGCTCAAGGTTGGCGACAAAGCCTTTTGCTTCCTGCTCCTCGCGGTCGAGCCGTTGCTGTTCTTCCTTGCGCATCGGAATGCGCGCCAGCGCCCAGCGCAAGGTCGGGGGCATCGCCAGAGTCGTTATCACAGCCATGGCGACGATCATGGTGAAAAGATTCTGGTTGAGCGCGCCCATCGACAGGCCGACGGTGGCGATGATGACCTCGGTCGAGCCGCGCGCGTTCATGCCGCAGGCCAGCGCGAAGCCCTCGCGCCGCGTCAGCCCGCCGATCTCGGCGCCGACAAAGGCGCCGCCGAACTTGCCCAGGCTGGCGATCACGATGAGACCCGCGGTCATCGCCGCCATGCGCGGATCGCCGAGGATGGTCAGGTCGGCGCCCAGGCCGGCAATGCCGAAAAAGATCGGTGCGAAGAACGCGGTGATAATGCCGCGCAACTGCTCGTCGATATGGCGAGTGAGGATCGGCGACTCCCCGACCAGGATGCCGGCGACGAAGGCGCCGAGCACCGTATGCACGCCGATGAGATAGGTCAGCAGGGCCATCGACCCCATGATGACCAAGATGCAGGTGATGACAGCGAAGTCGCTGACGAAATTGTCATTGGTCCAGCGGATGGCGAAGAACACCGCGCGGCGTCCGACGGTCAGGCTCACCACCATGAACAGGAAGGTGCCGACAATGCTTTGCGCCAGCGACAACGGATCGACTTCGCCGTGCAGGGCGAGGCTGAAGATGATCGAGACGATGATCCAGCCGACGCTGTCGTCGATGATGGCGGAGGCGAGGATGACCTGGCCGACAGTGCGGCGCATGAAATTCATCTCGCGCACCACCATGGCGACGATCTTGACCGAGGCGATCGACAGCGCGGTGCCGAGGAACAGCGAGGTGATCAGCCGCTTGCCGGGATCGGGCAGCATGGCGTCGGGGATAAATTCGCCGAGCGCGACGCCACAGGCGAAAGGAACGAGAATGCCCATCAGCGAGGCGAAGACCGAGGCCTTGCCGGTCTGGCGCACCAGCTTGAGATCGGTCTCCATGCCGGTGAGCAGCAACAGCAACAGAACGCCGAACTGCGCGACGGCGTCGATTATCGCCTTCTGTTCGGGATTTTTCGGAAACAGCGCGTGCTGGAAGTCCGGCAGCAACAGACCGAGGACCGAGGGGCCGAGCAGGAGCCCTGCGATCAACTGACCCATCACCGCCGGCTGGCGCATGCGAATCATGGCTTCGCCAAGCAGGCGCCCGGTCAGCATCAAGACCAGGATCTGGGCAATGAAAACGACCTCGGACGGGCCTTTGTGCGCTTCGCCGGCGGCCAAAGCCGCGCCGGAGGCCAGCCATAGCGCCACGGGAATTGCGCATAGCCATGCCGTCCGCGCGCGAATATTCATGCCGAATCTGCCCCCGCTGCCCCATCGCCGGGGCGTGAGCAGCGACAACCCCAGGCGCGAACCAAAGTTCCGGCAATGTTGCAATTGCAAATCAGTCGCAACTAGGCTATAAATGTTGAAATAGCGGCTTTTTCGCTCGGCAAGCCGCGGGGCAGGGACTGGAAATGGTCGATATGGCAGCAATTCCGCCGGCAAAATCCGAGGCGCAGCCGACCGGCTGGCGTGTCAGGCGCACAGACGGTACCCAGCGCAGCCTGTCCGAGGTTTACGGCTCGATCCCCGTGCCGCGTGGCGCGCACTGGCTGAGGCGCCTGCTGGCCTTCTCGGGGCCCGGCTACATGGTGTCGGTCGGCTATATGGACCCGGGCAACTGGGCGACCGATCTCGCCGGCGGTTCGCAGTTCGGTTACACGCTGCTCGCCGTCATCATGATTTCCAACTTGATGGCGATCCTGTTGCAGGCGCTCGCCGCCCGGCTCGGCATCGCTTCGGGACGCGATCTGGCGCAGGCCTGCCGCGACGCCTATCCGCGCCCGGTCGGTTACGTGCTGTGGTTCGCCTGCGAACTGGCGATCGTCGCCTGCGATCTGGCCGAAGTCATCGGCACCGCGATCGCGCTTAAATTATTGTTCGGCATTCCGCTGATCGGCGGTGCGCTGATCACCGCGCTCGACGCCTTCCTGTTGCTGCTGTTGATGCAGAAGGGCTTCCGCTATCTGGAAGCGTTCATCGTCGCGCTGCTGATCGTCATCGCCGGCTGTTTCCTGGCGCAGATCATTCTGGCCGCGCCGCCGGTCGCCGCCGTGCTCGGCGGATTCATGCCGTCGCGCGAGATCGTCACCAATCCGGCGATGCTGTACATCGCCATCGGCATTATCGGCGCGACGGTAATGCCGCATAATCTTTATCTGCATTCGTCGATCGTGCAGACTCGCGATTTCGAGAAGACCGATGCCGGCAAGCGCAGCGCCATCCGCTGGGCGACCACCGACAGTACAATCGCGCTGATGCTGGCTTTGTTCGTCAATGCCGGCATCCTCATTGTCGCGGCCGCGGTGTTTCATGCCGGCGGCAAGACCGATGTGCAGGAAATCGAGCAGGCCTACGAGTTGCTGTCGCCGCTCCTAGGCGTCGGCATCGCCTCGATCCTATTCGCCATCGCGCTGCTGGCGTCGGGCCTGAACTCGACCGTGACGGCGACGCTCGCCGGCCAGATCGTCATGGAAGGCTTTCTCAACCTGCGCATTCCGCACTGGATGCGCCGCCTGCTGACGCGGGCGCTGGCGATCATCCCGGTTGTCGTGGTGACGGCGATCTATGGCGAGCACGGTGCCGCGCGGCTGTTGATCCTTAGCCAGGTCATCCTGTCGATGCAATTGCCCTTCGCGGTCATTCCGTTGGTGATGTTCGTGTCGAGCAAGGAAAAGATGGGCAGCTTCTCGATCTCGAAACCAGTCGCAGGCCTGGCCTGGCTGGTCGCCGGCATCATCGTCGTGCTGAATGTGAAACTGCTGGTCGAGACGTTCGCGGGCTGACGATCGATCCTCCACCCTCGACCAGCCGCTCGCCATCAAACGCTCCTGCGGCAGGAGGCGCCCGCGCCGTCATTGAATATCGGCTCACCTGATAAAAAATGACCGTCGCGCATCGAAGATGCGATATCGACCTTTGTTCGTTGAGGTTCTGATTGCGCTTCCCCGGCCGAAAGGAGGAACTCGCTGTTGACATAACCTCTACCATTGGTTGAAAATATTGGCCAATGAGCGGGGAGGAGGCGCGTTATGGTCAACTTCTTTTTCTCTACGCTTAATTTTCTTCTGAAAATTTTCGTGGTGCTGGCCGTTTTGTTGGGCGTTCTTGCGGCTTACCAAATCTATTTTAAAACGCCGGCCGAAATGATCGCGGGCGTAACGCGGGTTGATAAAATGCGGGCGGAGCCCGACACCTACGAAAACAGAACCGTTGAAATTGAAGGCATCGTCACCAGCAGCTACGGAATATTCAGCGTCGGTGTCTTCTCGGTGCGAGACGAAGACGGTGAAAAGACAATCGACATTGTTACGACGTCCGGTGTTCCCGTCGTTATGGAAGCGGGCAAAGAAACGAAGGTCAAAAGAACCGGACTCTTCCGCCAGACAATCACGCTGAATAAACAGCAATATCCATTCGTGTTCGTGCAGGCTAATTGACGTCGGCCTGTGACGGCTGAAGGCGGCCGATATAGGGGCGCGTGCTAACCCTCGACCCGGCTCCACCCGCTCGCCATCAACCGCTCCTGCGGCAGGAAGCGGCCTTTGTAGTCCATCTTCTTCGAGCCCTGTACCCAATAACCGAGATAGACGTAAGGCAGACCCATGGCGCGGGCGCGCTCGATGTGGTCGAGGATCATGAAGGTGCCGAGCGAACGCTCGCCGGCGTCCGGATCGAAGAACGAATAGACCATCGACAGGCCGTCGCTGAGCACGTCGGTTAGCGCCACCGCCAGCAAGGGGCCGGCGCCGCGGCCGGTGAATCCTGAATCCGCATTGCGCACGCGGTAGTCGATGACGCGGGTGTCGACGTGGCTGTCCTCGATCATCATCGCATAATCGAGCACGGTCATGTCGGCCATGCCGCCGTCGCGATGGCGGGCGTCGAGATAGGCGCGGAACACCGAATATTGCTCGGAGGTCGGCGCCGGCTTGTGCATGTCGCCGATGATGTCGCTGTTATGGTCGGCATTGCGCCGCATGTTGCGCGACGGCTTGAAGTCGGCGACGACGACGCGCACCGACACGCAAGCGCGGCAGGTTTCGCAAGCCGGGCGGTAGGCGATCGACTGGCTGCGGCGGAAGCCGCCATGCGTCAGCAGGTCGTTGAGTTCGCCGGCGCGCTCGCCGACCAGATGCGTGAACACCTTGCGCTCTTCCTGGCCCTTCAAATAGGGGCAGGGCGACGGCGCGGTCAGGTAGAATTGCGGCGTGTCGCGCGAGTGCTGGGTCACTGTGGCCGAACCCTGGTGTCCTTAAGACTCGAGATCACAAGCATTGCGCGGCGCGCCGGTTCCGTCAAAGGGCCTGATGGGACCCGGTATCGCCCGGTGCCGCATATTTCGCCACAACCGCGCCGCCTGGGCCTTATCGGCTAGCGGCGACCAAAGGCCGCAACTGGGCGGCGCGCTGCGGATTGTTGATAATGACGGTGCCGAGCAGGATATCGTGCAGCAGGCGGCGGCGCTGGTTGAAAAAGGCGACCAGCAGGACGAAGGGCGAGAGCACCGACACCGTAAACCAGAAGGCGATGGCATGCACCGCGCCGAGCACGAAATAGGCCGGCGCGCCGTACCAGGTCCGCATTTCCAGCTCCATCACCCGCATGCCGATCGTGGCCGAGCGGTCGCCGCCCAAAGTCGCGCCGAAATAGACGATGGCCCAGACCACCGAGGCCGGCGGCAGCAGCCAATAGAGTGCCCAGCCGAAGCCCAGCGTGACGATACCGAAGGCGAAAATGAACATCGCCGCCAGCACTACCGGTATAGAAATCACCAGAAAATCGATGAAGAAAGCCAGCACCCGGCGGGCCAGCACGCCCTCGAACAGCTCCGGGTTCAGCATCGGATCGTAGGCGTGCGGTTTGATATCCATCGACATGGCCGTCCCCCTTCGCCCTTTGGCGACATCCTGTGCCCTTCGCCGGGCACCTTTGCAGATGGCGAATATACCGCTCCACCGCAAGGGACGAAACGTGGACGTTATGCTTAGGTGGCGCCAAATAGCCGGCCTCTGCCAGGAGACTTTCAGACGATGAGCGTGACGATTGCCGATATCGAGGAAGCTCGCCGCGTCATTGTCGGTCAGGTGCTGCGCACGCCGATGCTGCCGGCGCCGCGGCTGTCGGCGCTGACCGGGGCGCAAGTCTTCGTCAAATATGAAAATCTCCAGGTCACCAATTCGTTCAAGGACCGCGGCGCCCTGGTCAAGCTGACCTCTTTGAACGACGCGGAGCGCCAGCGCGGCGTCATCGCCATGTCGGCCGGCAACCATGCGCAGGCGGTCGCCTATCACGCGGCGCGCCTCGGCATCCCCGCGACCATCGTCATGCCGGTGACGACGCCCTTCGTCAAAGTCGCAGCGACGCGCTCGCACGGCGCCGAGGTGGTGCTGGACGGCGAGAGCGTTGCCGACGCGCAGGCGCGCTGCGAGATCATCCAGAAGGAGCGCGGCCTGACGTTGGTGCATCCTTATGACGATGCGCATGTCATCGCCGGGCAGGGCACCATCGCCCTGGAAATGCTTGAGGAGGTTTCCGACCTCGATCAACTCGTCATTCCGATCGGCGGCGGCGGGCTGATTGCCGGCAATGCGATTGCTGCCCGTTCGGTCAATCCGAAGATCGAGATCGTCGGCGTCGAGGCGGCGCTTTACCCGGCGGTGTGGAACGCGCTCGAACACGGCAATAGGCCGATCGGCGGGCCGACTCTGGCCGAAGGCATCGCCGTCAAGAATGTCGGCAAGCTGACGCTGCCGATCATTCGCGACCTCGTCTCCGATGTGATCCTGGTCGACGAGGCGCATCTCGAACGCGCGGTGAACGCCTATGTCACCTTGCAGAAGACCATGGCCGAGGGCGCCGGCGCTGCCGGGCTTGCCGCGCTGCTCGCGGAACCCGCGCGCTTCAAGGGCAAGCGCGTCGGCCTGATCCTGTGCGGCGGCAATATCGACCCGCGCATTCTGGCCTCCATCATGGTGCGAGAACTCGAACGCGAGGCGCGTATCGTCTCGTTCCGGCTGGCCATTCCCGATCAGCCGGGGGTGCTCGGCATTGTCGCGACGCGGCTCGGCGCGCTCGGCGCTAATATTCTCGAAGTCGAGCACCGCCGCCTGCTGCTCGATGTGCCGGCTAAGGGCGCCAGGCTCGACGTCACGGTCGAGACGCGCGACGCAAAACACGCCGCCGAGATCATGGCGGCGCTCGCCGCCGACGGTTACCAGCCGGTGCGGCTCGGGCAGGGTATCGTCTAGCGGTATCGCCGGCGGTTGACTTCATCAACGCCGATCCGGACACTGCCTTGGCTTTGTAAGGGGCCGAGGCAGGGAATGCCGGTCGGACGCCGCGACGCCATCTATCTCTGCACTGCCATGGCCGCCTTTGTGGCGCTGTGGCTTGGCTATCCGCACCAGTTCAACGATTCCGATCCCTTCTGGTATTCGCTGCGCGCCGATTACTTCATGCATCATGGCGCGTTCGGCCATGTCTTCGACGGCCTGCCGGAGACCTTCGATTTCCGTTTAGGCGTCATTCTGCCGGTCGCGCTGATCTACAAAATGTTCGGCGTGACGATCCTCACCACCCACCTTTATCCGCTTTGCGCGGCGCTGGCGCTTATTGCGATCGTCTGGGTGGCCTTGCCGGACGTGAAGGCGCGGCTTTTCGGGCTGGCCTTTTGCCTCACCAGCGTTCCGCTGTTCGACGGCGCGGTCGATCTCTATCCCGATCTGATCGCGTCCGCGTGGTTGGCGGCGTCGGTCGCACTTTTAGATGCGCGTCTGGCGAACGCCGTCCGCGCCGGATCGTGGCCGCTCTTTCCCGTGCTCGCCGTGGGGTGCGTCTTCGGTGCTTTTCTGGCGAAGGAGAGCGCTTATTGGGTCTTGCCGGTCTGGTTCTACGTATTTGTGCGCGACATGCGATCCGGCGAGGGCGGGTTGTTATGGCGGCGATTTTACTTGCCGGTCCTGATGACCGGTGTTGTCCTCGGCATGTTTTACCTTTGGTTCAACGCCGTTGTCTGGGGCGATCCGTGGGCGCAACTGTCGACCATCGCTGCGGCGTTCGCGAAACAGCGCGCCCATCCGGATGCGTGGTGGACGATCTATTCCGGTCATTCGCTGTTGTCGCGGCTGACGCTCGAGCCGGCCTTGATGCTGTATCGCAGCTTTGGTCCGGTGCTGGTCTTTGCGTTGCTTGGCTTTTTCGTCCTGCCGCGGGCTCTTGTCGTATGGGGCGTCTATACTGCGAGTTGTCTGGCGCTGTTCTGGTTCGGCTCGACGAACCTCTCGCACTACGATCCGCTGCCGCTCTATCCGCGCTACATTTTACCGGCGTTGCCGGGCCTTTATATCGTCGCTGCTTCTTTCGCCGCGCGTCTTGACTTCGCTGGCGCGCGCTGGCCGGTTGTCGGATGCGGCCTTGTGGCGGTGCTGGTTCTGGCCATCACCGCGGTGCCGTATGTAAGGTATGTGCGCGGCTGGAGCGGCATCGAGAACGGCGAGGCGGCGGCCATGCAGATCGTCCGCGCCGCGGTCGCCGCGCAGCCGGCGACGGCCTACGTTCTGGTGACGGCCGACGCGCGCAGCGCCGCGGCGCTGGCGTTCTACTTTTCCTATGCCTACCCGGAGAACCTGACAGTGCGGCCGGCTGCCGGCATCGATGCCGGCGTGCGCTTCGCCGCCACCCGCGCATTTCTGTATGCCAACGAAACTCGTTCGGCCTTTTTGTCAAGCGCTTATGGCGAAAAGGTCTTCAACGCTAATTTCCGTAAGTCCGGCCTGCAGGTTCTGTTCGAACAAGGCGGCACGGTTCTCTATGAAGCCGCCACCGCCGACGCGCTGCGGGCGATCGCGCCGGAGAGGAAATAGCGCGGCAACAGGTCTCAAGCCCGTCGCATGAATTCCGCGACGCGCTCGCCGATCATGATCGCCGCCATATTGGTGTTGGCGCTGACGATCGACGGCATCACCGAGGCATCGGCGACGCGCAGGCCCTGGACGCCATAGACGCGGCACTCGGGATCAACCACCGCCAGCTGATTGTCGGCCGCACCGATGGCGCAGGTCGACGTCGGGTGGAACATCGGCCCGGCCGCATCGACAATGTCTTCATCGCTCAGTGCGTATGTCGTCGCGCCATCGAAGACCAGCCGTCCGGGTTTGATCGCCGCGCCGATGATTGCGCGGCGCAGCCATGCGGGCGCGGCCAGGACCGCCGCCGCGCTTGCGGTTTTGATGGCGCCGATCAAGCCGGTGCCATTGATCAGGCGAAGCGGCGCCTGCCGCGGCATCAGATAGATTTCCTCAAAGCATTTGCGGATGGCCGGGTCGAGCAGAAGACCAAAGGCGTGACGCCCGGCAATGACCATGCGTTTGACATCCACGGGATCGGAAAACAGCCGCTGCTCGACTCGCGGCGGCGTCGCCGGATCGGCGGCCGCGAGCGTTACCCGCCCGCGCGACACCGGGCCATAAAGCGCGCAGGCTAGCATGGCCATGCCCCGGCCGAAATTCTTTGGACTGATGCGCCCGGTAAAATAGTGAAACAGATCGCCGGGCGTGCCGCCGTCCACGCCGGAGGAAAATTGCAGTGCCGACATGATGTAGTGCTGCGCCGATTGCGGCAGCTGCGAGCCGGGCTTGAGCGTCATCGCGAAATGCAGCTGCGCGTGATTCTGGTAGTTGCGGCCGACGCCGGGGCAATCGGCGGCGACATCGATGCCAAGCGCACGCAAGTCGCTGGCCGGGCCGATGCCGGAGCGCAGTAACAAAGCCGGCGAATGCACCGCGCCGCAGGACACGACGACTTCGGTCGCGGCGAGGGTGAGCGTTTCACCGCCGCGTTGCACGACCACGCCGGTAACAGTGGCACCGGCGAATGTCAGACGCAGAGCGCGCGTTTGCGCCATGATGGCCAGATTGGGCCGCGCCCGCACCGCGTCCGTCAAATAACAGCGCGCGCTGGTCGCCCGTTCGTCGTCCTGGCTGAGCGGCGCGGCAAAGAAGCCGTCGCCGCCACCGTCATAGACGTCGGCGACCTTGCGGCGTCCGCGCGTCGCCAGCACCTCCTCGACGCGATGCATATAGGAAGGCCAGCGTGCGCGCGGAATGCGCTTTACGATATTTGGCCCGGCGGCATTGAGCGTCGGCGCGTCGAGATCGTTGGTCATCGCCTGATAGGCCGGCAATACGTCACGCCAGCCCCAGTGGGTTGCGCCCATGGCCTCCCAGCGCTCGTAATCCTCCGGCTTGCCGCGCACCGCCAGCATGCCCATGACGCTCGAGCCGCCGCCCATGACGCGCGCCTGGGGAAACGGCGTCGGCACTTCGCCGTCGCGGATGACTGCTTCAAGGTTCGGCCAGAAGTAATCGCTGTTGAAATAGGCGGCCGGAAAAATCCCCTTGATATCGTCGGGGACTTGCCCCGGCGGCGTATCGGCGCCGGCCTCGATCAGCAGCACGCGCCGCGCCGGGTCCTCGGACAGGCGCGCGGCGACGGCGGCGCCGGCCGAGCCGCCGCCGATGACGATGACGTCGGGCGAATGCGTGGAGTCGGTCACGCGCCCGCGCTACTTCTGCATCGCGCGCCAGATGCGCTCGGCCGTCGCCGGCATTTCGATATGGGTAACGCCGAACTCCTTGAGCGCATCGACCACGGCATTGACCACGGCGGGCAGGGCGCCGACGCAACCGGCTTCGCCGGCGCCTTTGGTGCCGAGCGGATTGGTCTTGGTCGGCACCGGATTGGCCTCGACATGCATGGCTGGGAAGTTGTGTGCGTGCGGCATGGCGTAATCCATAAACGAGGCCGTCACCATTTGGCCGCTGTCGTCGAAATGGATGTCTTCCATCAGCGCCTGTCCGGCGCCTTGCGCGACGCCGCCATGGATCTGACCGTGCAGCAGCATCGGGTTGAGCACGGTGCCGACATCGTCGACGACATTATAGCCGACGATCGCTGTCTCACCGGTCTCGATATCGATCTCGACCTCGCAGATATGGCAACCGTTCGGAAAATTATTGACCGGCGTCTTGTGCACGGCGGTGGCGGCCAGTCCCGGCTCCATGCCGGCCGGCAGTTTCGCCGGGACCATCGCATCGGCGGCGATTTCCTTCGTCGTCATGGTGCGGTTCGATTTCGACGACGAGAACACGCCGTCGGCAAAATTAATGTCGCTTTCCTCAAGCTTGAGCGCATGCGCTGCGATCTTGATCGCCTTCTCGATCACTTTCTCGCTGGCGCGCAAGAAAGCCGCGCCGCCCATGGTCGCCGAGCGCGAGCCGCCGGTGCCTTCGCCGTACCAGACCTGATCGGTGTCGCCCTGCACGTAGCGGATCTCGTCGGGATGAATGCCGAGCTTGTCGGCGACGATCTGCTTGAACACGGTCTCGTGGCCCTGGCCCTGGCTGTTCGAGCCGGCGAACATGGTGATGCCGCCATGGCGGTCGAAGCGGACTTCGGCGCCTTCGGTGCCGGGCGCCGCAGCGCGCTCGATGGTGTTGGACAGGCCGAGGCCGCGCAGTTTGCCGCGCTTGCGCGCTTCCTTGCGGCGCTTGTCGAAGCCGGCGACGTCCGCCATCTCGATCGCCATGTCCATGTTCTTTTCGAACTCGCCGCAATCGTAAGTGAAGGTCAATCCGGTCTTGAACGGCATGTCCTTCGGACTGATGTAATTGCGGCGCCGCAGTTCGATGCTGTCGATGCCGAGCTCGAGCGCCGCCAATTCGACCATGCGCTCGATGACGAAGGCCGCCTCGGGGCGTCCGTTGCCGCGATAGGGACGCACCGGATTGGTGTTGGTGAAAACGGCGGTGACATCGACGTAAAGCGCCGGCGTGCGATAGGTGCCGGCGAGCGTGCCGTAATTGAGAAAGAAGGCCGGCATGTTGTTTTGCAGATAGGCGCCGATGGCGGCCGTGGTCTTCACCTTCATCGCCAGAAAGTGGCCGGCTTTGTCGAGTGCCAGCTCCGCTTCGGTGACGTTGTCGCGGCCCTGCGGATCGGACAGGAAGGCCTCGGTGCGGGTGCTGATCCATTTCACCGGCCGGCCGGTCAGCTTCGAGGCATGACAGACCAGCGGGATTTCGTTGAAGATCGGCGTCTTCATGCCGAAGCTGCCGCCGGTGTCGCCGGTGACGACGTGGACGGCGGTCTCGTTCACTTTCAGGATTTGCGCCATGTTGGCGCGGACGTCATGCGGGCGCTGCGTCGCCGTATGCAGCGTATAGCGGCCGGTGCCGGCATGATAATGCGCGACCGCGCCGCGCGGCTCCATGGTCACGGCGGTGACGCGGTTGATGACGAATTTGCCTTTGACGACATGCGCCGCCTTGGCGAAGCCGGCCTCGGTGGCGGCCTTGTCGCCGATCAGTTCGACGAAGGAGATATTGTCCTTGCACTCGTCATAGACGCGCGCTCTGCCTTGCGCGGCCTGTTCTGTCGAGACGACAGCGGGCAGGACCTCGTAATCGACTTGCATCAGCTCGGCCGCGTCATGCGCCTGCGCCAGAGTATCGGCGACGATGAAGGCGACGCTGTCGCCGATGAAGCGCACATGCGTCTCGGCCAGCACCGGGTAGCGCGGCTTGAACATCGGCGAGCCGTCGCGCAGCTTCAGGCCGGAATGAGACAGCAAATCGCCGAGGCCGGCGGCCTTCCAGTCGGCGGCGGTGATGATGGCGAGCACGCCGGGCGCGGCTTTCGCAGCCGTCGCGTCGATCGACTTGATTTTCGCGTGACCGTGCGGCGAGCGCAGCACCACGCCATAGGCCATGCCGGGGATTTGCACATCGTCGGTATAGGACCCGGCGCCGCGCACCAGA
>CAIMEA010000037.1 GCA_903839845.1 uncultured Hyphomicrobiales bacterium | reverse complement strand
TGTGGATGAAAAGCCGCCCATTGGCGTCATCGACGACGCAACGGTTAGCCCCGCCGCGCTTGGCGAAAGCCGAAACAATCCATCCATCATATGCATAATCGTTCGCGACGACGCGGACCGGAGTGGGTTCGCCATACAGCGAGGACCATCCGAACTCCATCATCAGATCATCGTCAATCAGGTCGTCGTTATCTCCCGGCATTTTCATCTCCTCCGAAAAGCCTCCACCATGCGACCGCCGCAAGCGGGGCGACCATGAGCACGAACGCCGCGACGGCATAGACCCACGCGGGAAGGTCGGGGCTCACGCTGGGATATCCGGCCAGTCGTTCCATTCGCGACCGTCGAGAAGGCGCCCATTCGCGGTTTTTCCTGCGCGTTTCATCAAATGGACGCGCTCGCCGTGGAATCCTGTTCCTCCAGCGAGGTTGAGGATCTGGAAATCGTCTTGTGTATTCGCGACGGAATAATCGCGTCGCCAATCCAGGTCGTCGTTGTCGCGGTCGATGAACGGCGCCCACGCGCCCCACTGCTTGAAGAAAAACGCAGTCCCGGCGCGCTTGCATTGGTCGCGAATGCCGCGCGCCCAATCGGGGTGCATGGGCCGCGCGCGCGGGCCGGATTCGCCGCCGACGATGACCCAATCGATGAGTTGCCGGCCAAGACCGATGTGCTGGCGCTGCGAATATGGCGTGGCGTCCTGCCAGCGGGCCATGATCTTGAAAAAATCAATCGCCCCCAGAAGCGGCTCGGCGCTGACAAAGCGCAGGGCGGCGGGTGTCGCCAGCAGGTCGGGCACGCGCTCGTCGGCGCGGGTCTGGTCCTCGGCGCTGACGCCAAGCCAGACGTTGGGGAGCGGCCAGCGGTGCAGCGTGATGTTGTCGGGCATATCGGGGTCGTCGCCGAGCGGCTTCACCGGCCAGCGGTCGGCCGCAACTGCCTCGACCGCCGCGCGTTCTGTCGCCAGCCGGAAATCGACGATTCTTCGCGCGACCCGAAATGCGGTGCGCGAGTCGGCGCACCAGGTGCGCATCCGCTTCGACCGTTTCGTCAGTACCTGGAACGTGTGGCGTGGCGCGAGGGCCATCACGGCGAAGATCCTGTCGATCCATTCGTCCGGCACGCTCTCATGGAAGAGGTCGCCCATGCTGTTGACGAAGACCTTGCGCGGCGCGCGCCAGCGCATCGGCGCGAGCAAGACGCTCTCGGGCGCCAGCGCGACCTTGCCAGTCCAGACCGGCCCGGCTTTCGAGGGCTGCGTGAGGCCGCGATAGTGCTCGACGCCCATGCGATCCAGCCGCGCGGCCATCCGCATCGCGTAGCAGTTCGTGCATCCCGGCGAGACGATGGAGCACCCGACGACGGGGTTCCAAACATCGTCGGTCCATTCGATGGCGCTTTTGGTCATTTCGCGCCCCCCGGTTGCTTGATCGCGACGCGCTCGACAACCATTGAAAATTCCTGAGATATTCCGTCGTCGTCTCCCCAAACGGATTCCAGATACCCCGTGAGCGTAATCGGGATGCGATATTTAGGCGGGCACTTCCCAAGACGCGGGCGTTCGCGA
>CAIMEA010000036.1 GCA_903839845.1 uncultured Hyphomicrobiales bacterium | reverse complement strand
CGCATCAGGAGCCGCCGCTTTACGCCAGCAATGGCGCAGCCCCTCACGTTCCCTGGACGACATGGCTGATGTTAGGGGGGCGCGGCGCCGGCAAGACGCGCCTCGGCGCCGAATGGGTGCGCGCGCAGGCCCTTGGGGCGAAGCCTTATGCCGAGCAACGCGCGCTGCATATTGCCCTTGTAGGAGAAACGGCGCACGACGCCCGCGAGGTGATGGTCGAAGGGCCGTCCGGCATTTTGCGGCACGCGCCGCGCGCCGAGCGCCCGACCTGGACCTCGACGCGGCGGCGGCTGGAATGGCCGAACGGCGCGGTGGCGACCGCGTTCTCCGCCGACGATCCCGAGCAATTGCGCGGGCCGCAATTCGACGCCGCCTGGTGCGACGAACTGGCGAAGTGGCGCAGGCCCGACGAGACCTTCGACAACCTGCAATTCGGTTTGCGCCTCGGCCCGCGACCGCGCCAGCTTGTCACCACGACGCCGAAGCCGATCGCGCTGATCAAGCGCCTCGTCGCCGATCCGCGCACGGCGGTGACGCGCGCCTCGACCTATGCCAATGCCGCGCATCTGTCGCCGGCCTTCATCGAGTCGGTGATCGGCCGCTATGCCGGCACGCGGCTGGGGCGGCAGGAGATCGACGGCGAGATCATCGACGACCGGCCCGACGCGCTGTGGTCGCGCGCGATGATCGAGGCGTGCCGCGTCGATGCGGCGCCGCCGCTGATGCGCGTTGTCGTCGGCGTCGATCCGCCGGGCTCGGCGCGCGCCGGCGCGAACGCCTGCGGCATTGTCGCCGCCGGCATCGGCGAGGCCGGCATTGTCTATGTGCTGGAAGATGCGACCGTGCGGGGCCTGCAGCCGGCGGGCTGGGCCTCGCGCGCAATTGCTTTGGTTCGGCGGCTGGAGGCGGATGCCATCGTCGCCGAGGTCAATATGGGCGGCGACATGGTGAGCGCGGTGCTCAGGCAGATCGACGCCACGGTGCCGGTGAAGACCGTGCACGCGACGCGCGGCAAGTGGCTGCGCGCCGAGCCGGTGGCGGCGATGTATGCGCAAGGCAAGGTGAAGCACGTGGGCGCGGCCTTCGCTGAGCTCGAAGACGAGATGTGCGACTTCGGCCTGGGCGGATTGTCGGGCGGCCGCTCGCCGGACCGCTTGGATGCGCTGGTGTGGGCGGTGACGGAGTTGATGAAGCGGGGGCAGGGAGGAGGGCCGAGGGTGAGGAGTCTTGGCGAGCCAACGGCGCTCGTGCCGCGGTGGACAGGGTTTTAGATGTAGGGCAGAGGTGGTGAGGGGCAGCGCCGTGAATTGGCCATATCACTAGAAACGAACATGCACACGCACGATGGACATGCCCGCTTTGCGCCAGAAGCGGACGTATTTAGCGTGGGCACTCGGGGAGATTCAATAGGTTGTCTGGCATGCAACCATCTGCCTCTGTCTTAATATATTTGTGACCGTACTGACTTACTGACACGATCACCTTCACATCTCTGTAGCCAACACGAACGTGAAACTGCCACTTTCCGTTTTCAATTCCGGCTATGGCTTCTTGCTGAGTAACGTTCCACCGTTGGCCGTTTGGGTTGATGCCACCAATATGTGTGATCCGCTCGTGGGGATTCATGCGATCTGACTTGTTGATACAGAGTATTTGGTTACTCATAGCCTGACATCCGGGGCTGTTTATGCGGCCTATGAAGCGGGAGAACCAGCGGGCGCAGAAGCCATAAACTTTGCAATTGCTTCCATTGTCTCTTGACCGTCATACAAGACTACAACGGTGGAAGTTAAGACCAGGCCCAGTTTAAACTGTCGTAGAAAATCTAATCCCACGAGGATATCATTGCTACCGTCATCCAGAACGATAATGCCGGACTCAGCTTGATCACCGAGAGTGACAATACCTTCCGCGACGAAGTTTTCGATCTCAGCTCCGTTTCCTAACGTGACTGATGCGACGCCATTGATCTTTAACCCAAGCGGTTGCATTTCCTCGACTGGAATGGAAACGAACCCAGTGCAACCAGTGTCTATAACTGCCGTATATTCCTTTTCACCAAGATCGCCCGCAACCTTGATCCTTACAATTGGGCTACCACTATTATCAAACGAGCCCAGAACTAGCATTTAATACACGTCGGGCTGTTCGAAATGTGCCTGCAGACCCAATTCTGACTAAGTAGAATAGCCCATCCGGTGCCGCGGTTTTAGCTTTTGCAAGAGCTAGCTCAGGATAATCCGCCACATATGCCTGTTCCGTGCCGATATCGATCGCAGCAAAACGGCCTCGCCATTTGACCTCAAAATCAGCAAGGTATCTTTTGCGGTAGATATCGATGCCGCGTTCCGCAACCGATTGAGCACTAGGGGGCTGATATGTCATTAACCCCATATAGCACTTTTGGCGGTGAATCGCTACCTGCTCTTTGTCCCGGCAACTGGGCGTTCTTGGCGGAATAGCGAAGCGGAATCCGCCGTTTGTGCGACACTCAATAGGGCGGGTTACGCCTTCGGCTAACCCGCCCTACGAGCCAGAGCAATATGTCGTTCGTCCCGTCAACATAGCGGTCAATTATGTGCGGAAAGAATTTGGAGAAGATTGAAGTCAGCTAGCAAGCTATTTCAGAGAGTATTGATGACCGCAGAAACGGATTTCGAGTTTGAGCTGGAATCCTTCCGCAAGGAAGAGGAAGTGGCGCAGCAATACTTTTTCGCATGGCTCGGATTCCGGGACCATGCCGGACGTAGCGAAGACGTATTGAAGCTACTGAACGAAACTCCGCTTCTCTGGATTACCACCCATCACGCCTTACTTGTCGCATCATTTGTGGCATTGGGCCGCATATTCGACCAGAAATCGAAGCACAATGTAGATCGATTGCTTGGGGCAGCCAGCCGTCATCCCGAGATATTCAGCCGCGCGTCCCTTGGTGTGCGCAAAGAGAAAAGCGCCGGCATTGGCCGTACCTTCGCTGTCGAATATGCGGCAAATGCGTATGAACCAACTGCTGCCGATTTTCGCGCTCTACGAAAAGAGATTCATATACAGCGGCGTATCTATGAGAGCCGTTATCGCGACGTGCGCGACAAGGTTTTCGCACACAAAGGGCTTTCCGAACTTGATGATATAAACGCGCTACTAGCGAGGACGAACATCCAGGAAATGAAGGCGATGTTCTCGTTTCTGTATGCGCTGCATGAAGCCCTTTGGGAGCTGTATTTCAACGGGCGCAAGCCCGAGATTGCGATGAGAAGTTTTGAACTTCCCCCGCAGTCCAAAACGCAGGGCAATCGCACTTTGCCAGGTGAAATCGTAGCCCATGACGCCGTAAACTTCTTTGAAGGAGTTCTGGAAACGCGCCGCGCAAACAAAAACCCCGGGCGATGAGCCCGGGGTTTTGTCTTTAAGGGCTGGATCCCCGCTTCTTGATGCAAGACGCGCTTCGCGCTTATGCGCGGGGAGACCCAAGCGCTACGCGCGGGTCACTTAAACGGCACGACCTTCTGTTTCTGCTCGCCGAGCTTGTCGATGCCGAGGGTGACGACGTCGCCGGCCTTGAGGAACTGTGGCGTCGGCTTCATGCCCAGCCCCACGCCCGGCGGCGTGCCGGTGATGATGATGTCGCCCGGCTCCATGACGAAGAACTGCGAGCAGTACCAGACGATATGTTCGCAACTGAAGATCATCGTCTTGGTGTTGCCGCGCTGGCGCTTCTCACCATTGACGTCGAGCCACATAGCGAGATTCTGCGGGTCCTTGACCTCGTCCTTGGTGACGAACCACGGCCCGATCGGGCCGAAGGTCTCGCAGCCTTTGCCCTTGTTCCACTGGCCGCCGGAGCGCTCGATCTGGAAGGCGCGCTCGGACACGTCGTTCGACAGGAAATAGCCGGCGATCGCCGCCTTGGTGTTTTCCTTGGTCAGGTAACGCGCGCGCTTGCCGATGACGATGCCGATCTCGACTTCCCAGTCGAGCTTGGTGCAGTCCTTCGGCATCATCGTGTTGTCGTTCGGGCCGCAGATCGAGGTCGGCGCCTTGTTGAAGATGATCGGCTCCTTCGGGATCGGCATGCCGGCTTCCGCCGCGTGGTCGGAGTAGTTCAGGCCGATGGCGATGAAGTTGCGCACATTGCCGACGCAGGGGCCGAGCCGTGGCTTGCCGGCGACCGGCTTCATGCGCTTGAGATTGGCCTTCTTGATCTTGGCGAGGCCGCCGGAGGCGAGCATGGCGCCGTCGATATCCTTGACGATGCGGGACAGGTCGCGGATCTTGCCGTCCTCTCCGATGATGCCGGGCTTTTCGCGGCCGGGTGCGCCGTAGCGGACGAGCTTCATTCTGTTCTCCTTGGGCGAAGTGTTTTTGCGATTGTAACGGACGGTCGGGGGATCATGCGACGCCGGAGGGGGCAGGGGCAACCCCCGCTCCCGCCCGGCGTGAGGGCGGCCGT
>CAIMEA010000035.1 GCA_903839845.1 uncultured Hyphomicrobiales bacterium | reverse complement strand
TGGCCGGGAGCCTAGCTCAAGACCCGAAGCTTGTCAGGCTCAAGCCCACAGTTCCTTGCTGGCGATCCGCGCGCCTTCGGCCAGCGCTTCCAGTTTCGCCCACATCACCGTCGGATGGACGCGGCGATAGAACGGGCCCTGCGCGAAACCGCAATCGGTGCCGGCGATGACGTTCTCGCGGCCGACGATTTTCGCCAGGCGAACAATGCGCTCGGCGACCAGTTCGGGATGCTCGACGACATTGGTGGCGTGACTGATGACGCCCGGGATCAGCACCTGCCCGGCGCCGAGCTTCGCGTTTTGCCAGACCTTCCACTCGTGCTCGTGGCGCGGATTGGCGCCCTCGATCACATAGGCGCCGACCTTGATCTTGAGAATGAGATCGACGACATCCTTGAGCGGCACGTCCGAGACATGCGGGCCCGGCCACGAGCCCCAGCAGACGTGATAGCGGATGCGGTCGGCCGGCAGGCCTTCGATGGCGTGGTTGATGATATCGACCTGCTGGGCGAGCCAGCTTTTGTAATCGTCGAATGAGGCCGGCGGCACCATGCGGTCATAAGTGACCGCGAGACGGGCATCGTCGAGCTGCACCAAGAGGCCGTTGTCGATGATCATCTTGTATTCGACACGCATGGCGTCGGCGATCGCCTGCTGCAATTCCGCGTCATTCTTGTAGTATTCGTTCTTGCGGTCGGGAATGACGCTGGCCGGCGCGGCGACCGGCAGGAAGCCTTCTTCGGCCTTCACGCTTTTAAGCGCCGCCTTGAAATTATCGATGTCGCGCTGCAGCTCGGCCTGGCCGGTATACTTGATAGGCCCGGTGCAAATCGCCTCGGTGACAGTGGCGACCGCCTCCTTCGAATCCAGTTCGGCATAAAAGTCGGCGAACTTGGTGCGGTCGGCGCCGCGCTTGAACGGATTGGCCTTGTCCTCTTTTATCGGGCGGCGCTCGAAGCCGGACAGGCGGGTCAGCGCGTATTGCGCCCAGGAAATCGACTTGCCGAATTCGCCGTCGCTCATCACGTCGATGCCGGCGTCGGCCTGCTGCCGCACAACTTCGGCGACCGACTCGGTCAGACACTTGTTGTAGGCCTTCTCGTCGTAAGGCTTGCCGCCCTGCACCAGCCGCAGGAAATCCTGCAACTGCGGCGGGCGGATCAGGCTGCCGACATGGGTGGTGAGGATACGATCGGTGCTATGTTTCATGTCGGCCTGCCCTTCACTGTTCGTGATTAGGCTATGAGGCCGATTGCCCCGAATTGCAATGGTGGGCGGCGGCCCAAAACAAGCCGCTTCCGCCTGCGTTAAGCCTTCACCACACCAATGAGTTGTTCAAGTTTGGCCGGATCGTTTTTCAGCGTGGCACTCGGCCCATCGAAAACGATATGGCCGCGATCCATGACGACCGCGCGCGGCGCGATATCGAGCGCCAGGCGCGAATTCTGCTCGACCAGGATCAGCGCCATTTCGCCGGCATGCGTCAGCTGCTTCACCGCGCGCGCCAGTTCCTCGACGATCACCGGCGCGAGACCTTCCGACGGTTCGTCCATCAGCAGCACGCTCGGATTGCCGATGAGCGCGCGGCCGATCGCCAGCATCTGCTGCTCGCCGCCCGACAACTGGTTGCCGCGGTTCTCGGCGCGCTCGGCCAGACGCGGAAACAAGTCGAACACGGTCTTGTGCGTCCACGGCCCCGGCCGCGCAGCGACATCCATGTTCTCGCGCACCGACAGCGACGGGAAAATCTCACGTTCCTGCGGTACCAGCCCCAAGCCAGCCGTCACCCGCCGGTAGGTCGCGGCGGCGGAAATATCCTTGCCGCGCAGCGCAATGCGGCCGCCATGCAGATTGGTGTGGCCCATGATGGTCGCCAGCAACGTCGTTTTGCCGACGCCGTTGCGGCCAATGATCGAGACGGCCTCGCCGGGCTGAAGCGAAAAATTGACGTCTTCCAGCACCACGGTTTCGCCATAGCCGGCGAAGACCTTGTCGAGCTTGAGGACCGGGTCGATGGGCGAACTAACCATGACCGCCTCCGCGCTGGACCGCGTCATGGCCTTCCTGGCCGAGATAGACCGCGCGCACGTCTTCGTTGCTCATGATTTCCTTCGGCGTGCCCTGCGTGAACACGGCGCCTTGCACCAGCACGATGATTTCCCTGGCGAAGCGGAACACCACGTCCATGTCGTGCTCGATGATCAACACCGCAATGTCGGGATCGAGATTGGCGACAACATCGAGAATGAGATGGCTTTCCGACGACGGCACGCCGGCGGCCGGCTCGTCGAGCAGCAGCACGCGCGGCTTCTGCGCCAGCGCGATGGCGATCTCCACCAGACGCTGGCGACCATAGGGCAATTCGCGCACCAGCCGCAGCGCGTCGTCGACCAGCCGTAGCGAGTCGAGATGGTCGAGCGCCTCGTCGATCACCGAACGTTTAGCCCCGGCCGAGCGCCACATATTGTTGTTTTCGCCGTCGCGCTCGCCGATCGCCATGCAGATGTTTTCCAACACCGACAAGCCGCGGAACAGCTGGTTGATCTGGAAAGTGCGGGCCAGTCCGCCGCGCGCGCGTGCCGCCTGCGACGACGTGGTGATGTCGACGCCGTTGAGCAGCACCTTGCCGGACGATGGGGCGAGCACGCCGGTGATCAAGTTGACCAAGGTCGTCTTGCCGGCGCCGTTCGGGCCGATCAGCGCGCAGCGCGCGCCACGCTCGAGCGTCATGGTGACGTCGCGGGTGACATTGAGCGCACCGAAGCTGCGATGGAGATTCTGGACTTGAAGTGCAGGGACTTGCAGCGCGGCGGTCACGACTTCGCCCCCTTGCTTTTGTCTTTTGCGAAATAGACGCTGGCCTGTTCGAACAGGCCGAGCACACCGCGCCGGGCAAACAACACCGCCAGCACCAGCAGCAGGCCGATGCCGAACTGCCAGAAGGTCGGCGACAGTTTCGAGAAGTAATCCTCCAGCACCATATAAACGGCGGCGCCGAGAAACGCACCGTACAGCCGTCCGGTGCCGCCGAGGATCAGCATGACCATCACCTTGGCCGAGTTCTCGAAGTCGAACACGGTCAATGTCACGTAAGCATTGGTCTGCGTGAACAGCGCGCCGGCGATGCCAGCGATGCCGGCGGCGATCGTGTAGACCGTGACCAGACGCCAATGCACCGGCGAGCCGATGGCGTGCATGCGGCGCACATTCTCGCGGATGCCGGTCAGCGCTTGCCCGAACGGCGAATAGACAATGCGGCGCACGAAATAGAAGACAACGGCGAGAACGATCAGCGCGTAGACGTAATTGGTGTGACCATAGAGGTCGTAGTCGAAACGGCCGAACAGCGGATCGAACACCAGGCCCGGCAGGCCATCGTAACCGCCGGATAGGTCGGAGCGCAGATTGCCCGCCTCCTGCATCATGATGGCGGTCGCCAATGTCAGCATCAGCAAAGTCAGGCCACGATAACGCAGCAGGAACCAGCCGGTGATAAACCCGGCTACCGACGCCACGAAAAACGCGGCGAACAGCCCGCTGACCGGCTCGCTCCAGCCGAACTTGGCCGCGCCGAGGCCCACCGTATAGGCGCCGATGCCGAAGAAGGCGGCGTGGCCGAGCGTGACGATGCCGGCATAACCGAGGATCAGGTCGAGCGAGAGCGCAAACAGCACCATCACCAAAACCTGGCTGCCGAAGGTCAGGCGGTCGGGAAACAGGAAAAACACCGCGATACAGGCGAGCCACGGCAAAGCCTCCGCCCAGCGGAAGTAATGACGGCTGACCAGATATTCGGCGGCGCGGTCGCGCGCGGCGGTCGCAGCGGGATCGCGCTGCGGCGTCACGGCGGCGGCGGTCGGCTCATTCGCGGCCATAAAACCCCGCAGGCTTGATCAAGAGAACGATCACGGTGATGGCGTAGATGAAAAAACCGCCGGCTTCGGCGTAGAGATATTTGCCCGCAGTATCGATGACGCCGATCACCAGCGCCGCCAGCAGCGTGCCTTTGAGGCTGCCGAGGCCGCCGACGGCAACGACGATCAGGAACAGCACGAGATAGAGAACGGCGAAACTCGGCGACAGGCCGAACAACTGGATCGCCAGGCCGCCGCCGAGCGCGGCAAGGCCCGAGCCGAGCGCGAAGGTCAGCGTGAACAGAAGATCGACATTGATGCCCACCGATTCCGCCATGCGCCGGTTGTCCACCGCGGCGCGGATTTTCGCGCCGATATTGGTTTTCTCGAAGCCGTACCAAAGCACCGAGATCAGAACGATGCCGAGTACGATCAGGAAGGCGCGATAGGTCGGGAACGCGCGGAAGCCTAAATTGATGTCGCCTTGCAGCCAGGGCGGCAGCGGCACCGATTTCGGGATCGGTCCGTAGAGATAAGTCGCGGTGGCAATGGCCATGAAGGCAAGGCCGATGGTGAGCAGCACCTGCTCAAGATCGGTCGCTTTATAGAGACGGCGGTAAAGCCCGCGCTCGAACACGACGCTGACCGCGCCGACCGCGACCGCGGCGATCGCCAGCGACGGCGCAAAGCCGATGCCGAGATTGCGCGTCAGCGACACGACGATGTAGCCGCCGGCCATGGCGAAGGCGCCGTGCGCCAGGTTCACAAAGCCCATCAGCCCCATCGTCACCGACAGGCCGACGGAAGTAATGAACAGGAACATGGCATAGGCCAGCCCGTCGAAGAGAATACTGACGGCTATGATGGCAAATTGCGGCACCAGCCCTACCCCAAGTTAATGAAAACGCCGCCGCGCCTTTATGCGCGGCGGCGCCTTTGCGTGTCAAATATTCGTTAGGCGATCAAGAGCCGCAGCGGCCGATCTTTAGCTCCTTGCACTCGTCCTTGACCGCCTTGGTGGTGCCAAGGACCTTGACGCCAAGCTTGCCGTCCGGCTTGCGGATGACTTCCATGGCATGCTCGTCCTGCACGATGTCGCGGGTGCCGGCGTCGATCGAGACGGTGCCGCGCGGACCCTTGCCGGTCCAGCCCTTCATCGCGTCGATGAACTTGCCGCCATCCGAGAGGTCGCCATTGACCTTCTTAATCGTGTCGAAGATCGCGTGCATGCTATCCCAGCTCGCCGCCGACATGAAGTCCGGGTACGAATCCGCGCCGTACTCTTTGTGCCAAGCTTCGTTGAAGGCCTTGTTCTCGGCGTTGTCGAGGTCGACCGCATAATTGCCCATGACGACGGTGCCGATGGCCGCGTCGCCCATGTCCTGCAACTTGTTGTCGGGGATGAGATCCATCGGCCCGATCAGCTTGATGCCGGCCTTGCGCATGCCGAGTTCGCCGTAAGCCTTGGTCACGCCGGTCGCATGCGCGCCCGACGGGATGAAGACGTACATGCAATCCGGCTTGCTGTCCTTGATGCGCTGGAAGAACGGCGTGAAGTCCGGCACCTGCACCGGGCTGCCGAGCGGGATCGACTCGGTGATCTTGCCGCCGGCCTTCTCGAAACCGGTCTTGAAGGCTTCGGTCGAATCCTTGCCCGGCGGGAAGTCGGTATAGGCCAATGCCGCCGTCTTGCAGCCGATCTTGTCGAAGGCATAGGCGCCCATCGGATAACCGTGGTGCCACATGCTGAACGACAGACGGGCGATGTAAGGCGACAGGTTGGTGATCCAGGCGGTGCCGGCGTTGGAAATGACCATCGGCACCTTGGCCTGCGTCACGACCGGCGCGAGCGCGATCGCCGACGGCGAGAACGCGAAGCCAGCGAGGATTTGCACCTTGTCGTTGGTAATGAGTTCGGTCGCTACTGTCTTGGCGTTGGCGCCGGTCGGCGGGCCTTCGTCACGCTTGACGATCTGCACAGTGTGCGGCGCGATGTCCTTGGCGTGCAGCTTGACGTAGAGATCGAACGCCTTGTCGATCTGCTGGCCGAGGTCCGCATTGGCGCCGGTGAACGGCACGACGACGCCGATCTTGATGTTTTCAGCCTGGGCGGTTCCGCCCACAGTCAGAGCGAGGGCGGCGGCCCCGGCCCATGTCAACATTTTCATCGTTTTCTCCCTTGCTTCGTGAATTAGTTGGATAGCCCACTAATTCAAAAGACCGTGCTTGACCAGTCGGCTGGCCCATTATTTTCATAAGGTGGACTAGTTCCGAGTCCGCCGTCAATGCGGCGCGTGGGCACCGAGGGTGCGACGCGGACTATGTACCGAAAGTCGGTACAAGAACTGACATGTTAGCGAAATACCACAGAGGAAGGCAGGTTATGCGGCGCTTTGGGCAGAGCCGGCCGGAAACGCCACCGCATCCGGCCTCTCGCCCTCGTCTTTGCGCTTCAGGATCATTTCCAGCGATGCAACCTCGACCCGGTTGCGGCCATTTTCCTTGGCGAAATAGAGCGCCTGGTCGGCTTGCGCCAGCAACTCGGCAATTTCGAGGACCGGGCCATCGCAATAGACCACACCGATACTGACCGTGGCGCAGACCGGACGGCCATCGACTTCCTGCGCCGCCTTGGCGAAGGCGTCGCGAATTCGTTCGGCCACCGCCAGCGCCTTGTCGCTGTCGGTGTCGTAGATCACGGCGGCAAACTCCTCGCCGCCGATGCGACCGAGCAGATCGGTCGCCCGCAGCGATTCCAGCGTGGTCGCCGCGAAAATCTCGAGTACGCGGTCGCCGAGCGCATGGCCAAAGCGATCGTTGATCGACTTGAAATGATCGAGGTCGACCAGAAGCACCGCGGTTGGACGCGGATTACCCGCATGACGCTTGGCGATGCCGCCAGCCTCGTAGAGAAACGCGCGCCGATTGGCGATGCCGGTGAGCGAATCCACCATTGCGGCGGTGCGGTGGCGCAATTCGGTGCGCTCTTTGGCCATCGCCAGCAGGATGAAGGCGATCGAGATCGTGAACAGCAACGCCTCGAAACTCAGAACGGTCAGCCACACGCTGCCGAAGATATTGTTATTGGTGGGCGACCAGGGCAGCACCGAGACCAGCGGCGTACGCAACAGAAACAGCGCGCCATGGGCAAACAGCATGAAGATCGCCGGCCAGCGCGAGACCAGAGCCTCGCCGCGGCCGCGCCAGAATTCGTAAGCGGTGAGCCAAGTGTAAGCGGTGACGATGCCTGAGGCGATCATCGCCCGCATTTCGATCGCATCCGCCAGCACCGGCAGACGGCACACCAGAAGCCACAGCACCGCTCCGGTCACCAGATAGACCGGCTCCACCGGGCGGCCGTCGAACACGCGGGCACCGGTCCAGGTGATGGCGAAAGCCGTGAACAGCAACGCGTTGGCGAGATCGATGGTGATCAAGTCCGGCGCCGAGCCGTACATGCCGAACAACACGACCGAGGAGGCGCGGATCAAATGCGCAAACCCCCACCACGCGACCGCGCGGATGGCCATGTTCTGCGCCCAGGCAAACAACAGGAGCAATCCGAGGATCGCTTCCACGTAGATCGTCACCATGAACAGCGTATTGACGTCGAGATTCATCGGATGCGACCGCCCATTGTAAAGGCCCGGCTTGATTTGCGCGCTTCCCCTCACAAATAATGGCGGCCGGCAAAAAAGGTGTGAACGTGGCGGGGTACCGCGCGCCATTGCGATAATATGGTTTCGGGGACCTTGCCAAAATTGCCGGCTATCGTGGAAAGCCGCCGATTTGCCCGCCGATGCGGCAAAATTGAGCCTCATTTTCCGCCGGACTGGGTCTTTCCAGCGCGCCCCGGGGCAATTACCTGCGGTCTTGTGACGGCTCGAGGCGTCAACTAGGGTCGCAGGCCGTCTCCCCTTATTTCGGAACCGTTATGCAAATTCGCAACGGCATCGTCGACGCCATCGGCCATACCCCCCTGATCAAGCTCCAGCGCGCCTCCGCGGCGACCGGCTGCACCATTCTGGGCAAGGCCGAGTTCATGAACCCGGGCGGATCGGTCAAGGATCGCGCCGGCCGGCAGATGATCCTCGAGGCGGAAGCGCGCGGCGACTTGCGCCCCGGCGGCCTGGTGGTGGAATCGACCGCCGGCAATACCGGCATCGGGCTGGCTTTGGTTGCCAATGCGCGCGGCTATCGCACCCTGATCGTCATCCCGGACACGCAGAGCCAGGAGAAGAAAGACATGCTTCGGCTGTGCGGCGCCGAGCTTGTCGAAGTGCCGGCGCTGCCCTTCGCCAATCCCAATAACTACCAGCATGTCGGCCGCAGGCTGGCCGACGAATTGCGCAAGACCGAGAACAACGGCGTCATCTTCGCCGACCAATGGAATAACCTCGACAACAGCAAGGCGCATTACGTCTCGACCGGCCCGGAAATCTGGGAGCAGACCGGCGGCAAGATTGATGGGTTCATCTGCTCGGTCGGCTCCGGCGGCACGCTCGCCGGCGTCTCGACTTATCTGAAGGAAAAGAACAAGGCCGTCACTATCGGCGTCGCCGATCCGCGCGGCGCAGCGATGTACAACTACTTCGATCACGGCGAGGCCAAGGTGACCGAGGGCGGCTCGATCACCGAAGGTATTGGCCTGGCGCGCGTCACGGCGATTGTCGAACAGATGAAGGTCGACAAGGCCTATCTCATTCCGGATGAAGAGGCGGTGCGAAACGTGTTCGACCTTTTGGAGCACGAAGGCCTGTGCCTGGGCGGCTCGTCCGGCGTCAACGTCGCTGGCGCCATCCGCCTCGCCAAGGATCTCGGTCCCGGCCACACCATCGTGACGTTGCTGTGCGACGGCGGCGCGCGCTATCAGTCGAAGCTATTCAACCCGGAATTCCTGCGTGCCAAGAAATTGCCCGTGCCGGACTGGCTGGAGAAAAAATCGGACATCAAGCCGCCGTTCGTCTAACGCCGCGTATAATCGACGCCTCACCCGGAGTTCAACATGGCCGACCACACACCCGCGAGCCCCAATCCCGCGAGCCAGTGGCTCAAATCGACCGAATGGCTGGCCGGTCAGATCGGCAAACCGGGCGTGTCGGTGGTCGATGGCTCGTATTACCTGTCGACCCAAAAGCGTGACGGCAAGACCGAATATCTCGCCGGTCATATTCCCGGCGCCGTGTTCTTTGACATCAACGAGATCGCCGACCATTCCAGCGACCTGCCGCATATGCTGCCGGGCCCGAAACAATTCGGCGACGCGGTCGGCGCGCTCGGCATCGCCGACACCGATACGATCGTTGTCTATGACGGCCTCGGCCTGTTCTCGGCTCCGCGCGTCTGGTGGACGTTTCGCATCATGGGCGCCAAGAACGTGTTCATCCTCAATGGCGGTCTGCCGGCGTGGTCGGCCGAGAAGCGTCCGCTCGAACAAGGCGAGGTGAAACGCAAGCCCGCCACCTTCAATGCCGAGATGCGGACGAACGCTGTGGCCGGGCATAGCGACGTCCAGATGGCGCTCAACGGCAAGGACATCCAGGTGGTCGATGCCCGGCCCGCCGGACGTTTCGCCGGCCGCGACCCGGAGCCGCGCCCGGGCCTGCGCCCCGGCCACATGCCGGGCGCGTTCAATGTGCCGTCGAGCGAACTGGTTGAGAATGGCCGGCTGGTGTCGCCCGAGCGCATTGCCGCCGCGTTCAAGAAAGCCGGCGTCGATACCGATCGGCCCATCATCACCAGTTGCGGCTCCGGCGTCTCCGCCGTGATCCTGTCGCTCGGCCTCGACGCCCTCGGCAAGAAACTGGCGCCGGTCTATGACGGCTCCTGGGCCGAATGGGGCGCGCGGCCGGATCTCGCGGTGGACAAGGACTGACCGTCCGCCCACCCTATTTGCACGCATTGCCCCGAGCGGCCGAATACATATAATCTCCTGCATATGAATCCGCCGACCGGCTAGAGGCGCGCAATGATCTTCCGCCAACTCTTCGACAGCGTCTCCGGCACCTACTCCTATCTGCTCGCCAGCCGCGCCGGCGGCGAAGCGCTGATCATCGATCCGGTGCTGGAGAAGGTCGATCGCTATTTGCAGTTGATCGGAGAACTCGACCTCAGACTGGTCAAGGCGGTCGACACGCATCTGCACGCCGACCACATCACTGGATTAGGCGCACTGCGCGACCGCACGCACTGCATCACCGTGATGGGCGAGAATACCAAGGCCGATGTGGTGTCGATGCGGCTGGCCGAAGGCGACAAATTGTCGATCGAAGGCATCAGCATGGACGTGCTGTACACGCCCGGCCACACCGACGACTCTTATTCGTTCCTGATGGCCGACCGCGTCTTCACCGGCGACACGTTGCTCATCCGCGGCACCGGGCGCACCGATTTCCAGAATGGCGATGCGCGCGCGCAATACGAGTCGCTGTTCGGCAAGCTGCTGCGCCTGCCGAACGAGACGTTTGTCTTTCCGGCGCACGACTACAAAGGCGACACCGTCTCCACCATCGGCGAGGAAAAGCGCTACAATCCGCGCCTCCAGGTCAAATCGGTCGATGACTACGTTGCGCTGATGGCCAGCCTGAACCTGCCCAATCCCAAGATGATGGATGTCGCGGTGCCGTCCAACATGAAGGTCGGCCTGGCGCAACAGGATATCGCCCGGCGCGGCTGGGCGCTGACAGCGACGCAATCCATCGGGCTGACCGGCCGGCCGGACGTCGCTTTCATTGACCTGCGCGAACCAGGCGAGTGCGCCAAGCACGGCAGCATTCCGGGCGCACTGCACGCGCCCTATGGCGATCTGCAAAACAATATCCGCGCCGGCGGCCTGCTGCATGAGCTGGCGCGCGCCAATGACCGGCGCATCGTGTTCTATTGCGCCTTCGGCGAGCGCTCGGCGATGGCGGTGCAGGCGGCGCAAGACGCTGGCTTAAGCGCCGCCGTGCATATCGAAGGCGGCATCGATGCGTGGAAAAAGGCCGGCGGGGCATTGGCGCGGTAGCGCGTGCGCCAACGCCTAGTGCAAAATCTGGCTGAGGAACAGCTTGGTGCGCTCGTGCTGCGGATGGGTGAAAAACTCGTTCGGTTCGTTCATTTCTACGATCTGCCCCGCGTCCATGAAGATCACGCGGTTGGCGACTTGACGGGCAAAACCCATTTCATGCGTCACGCACAGCATGGTCATGCCCTCTTCCGCGAGACTGACCATGGTATCGAGCACTTCCTTGACCATTTCCGGATCGAGCGCCGAAGTCGGCTCGTCGAACAGCATGATCTTCGGGTTCATGCACAGCGCGCGCGCGATCGCTACGCGCTGCTGCTGGCCACCTGAAAGCTGCCCGGGAAACTTGTGCGCCTGCTCCGGAATCTTCACCCGCTTGAGATAATGCATGGCGATTTCCTCGGCCTGGTGCTTGGGCATCTTGCGCACCCAGATCGGCGCCAGCGTGCAGTTCTCCAGAATCGTCAAATGCGGAAACAGGTTGAAATGCTGGAACACCATGCCGACTTCTCGGCGCACTTCGTCGATCTTCTTGAGATCCTGGGTCAATTCAACGCCGTCAACGATGATGCGGCCCTTCTGATGTTCCTCGAGCCGGTTGATGCAGCGGATCATCGTCGACTTGCCGGAGCCGGACGGCCCGCAGATGACGATACGCTCGCCGCCCATCACCTTGAGATTGATGTCGCGCAACACATGGAAGTCGCCGTACCACTTGTTCATGCCGATGATCTCGACGGCGACGTCGGTGGTCAGCTGGGTCGGCTTGATATGAAGCGCGGGTTTGTTCACGGCATCACCTACTTTAGCGCCTCTCGCTCTTGGCGAGTCTGGCTTCGGTCGCGCGGGCATAGCGCGACATGGCGTAGCAGAAGACAAGATAGAAAATTCCGGCGACCGCGTAGCCGGTGGTCGAGGTCACCGGCGTCGCCCATTTCGGGTCGATGCGCGACACTTCGATGGTGTGCAGCAAATCGAAGATGCCGACGATGAAAACGAGCGTCGTATCCTTGAACAGGCCGATATAGGTATTGACGATGTTCGGGATGGTGATCTTGAGCGCCTGCGGCAGCACGATCAGCCGCATCATCTGCCAGTAGCCGAGACCCACGGCCATGGCCCCCTCGAACTGGCCTTTCGGGATCGCCTGCAGACCGGCGCGCACCACTTCCGCCATATAGGCGGAGGCGAACATGGCGATGCCGATCAGCGCGCGCAACAGCTTGTCGGGCGAATACTGCTCCGGCACGAACAGCGGCAACATTACGCTCGCCATGAACAGCACCGTCACCAGCGGCACGCCGCGCACGAATTCGATAAACAGCACCGAGAACAGCTTGACCGTCGGCATGTCCGAACGGCGGCCGAGCGCCAGCAGGATGCCGATCGGCAGCGACACGACGATGCCGACCGCCGACACGACGATGGTCACCAGCACGCCGCCCCACAGCACGGTGTCGACCACCGGCAGGCCAATGATCTCCAAACCGTGCAGCAGGAAATACGAACAAACCGGCAGCACGATGAAGCAGTAATAAGTAGCGAGGTCGCGGCGCGGCGCCTGCAGCCACAAGATCCAAAAGATGCCGACCGCCAGCATGGCGAAGAAGATATTGACGCGCCAGCGCTCGTCGAGCGGGTACGACCCATAGGTAAAATAGGCCAGGCGCTCCCAGACGAACGGCCAGCAGGCGCCGATGGTACGATGCTGCACCACTTCGCGGCAGGCGTCGCGGTCGGCGCCGGTCCACACCGCGTCGATCAGCAGGAAGTTGAGCAGCCCCGGAATGATCCAGGCCAGGAACAAGGCGATCAGTATCGTCAGGACGATGTTGAACGGGCTCGACAGCAGATTGGTGCGCAGCCAGCCGATCGGCCCATGCAGCGACATCGGCGGCGGTTGCTGGTCGAGCGTCGTCTGGCGCACGAATTTGAGCTGGGTGACGGCGAGATCGCCTTCCGACATGGTCATGACTCAGGCCCTCACCTTTCCACCAGCGCGATGCGGCTGTTGTAGAAATTCATCAGCAGCGAGGTCGCCAGGCTGATGGTGAGATAGACCGCCATGGTGATGGCGACGACTTCGACCGCTTGTCCGGTCTGGTTGAGCACGGTGCCGGTGAAAATCTGCACCAGGTCCGGATAGCCGATGGCGACGGCCAGCGTCGAATTCTTGGTCAGGTTCAAATACTGGCTGGTCAGCGGCGGAATGATGACGCGCATCGCCTGCGGCACCACGATCAGGCGCAGCGTCGGCTGCGCGCGCAGGCCCAGCGAATAGGCGGCTTCCGTTTGCCCGTGCGACACCGCGCGGATGCCGGCGCGCACCACCTCGGCGATAAAGGCCGCGGTGTAGATCGACAGGCCGAACAACAGCGCGGCGAACTCCGGCAATATCTCGATGCCGCCGGCCATGTTGAACTTGCCGGCGCGCGGAAAGTCGAAGCCGAGCGGCAGGCCGAGGGCCAGAAAGATGATCAGCGGCACGCCGACGATGAGGCCCAGCGACACAAGGAACACCGGCGCCTGCTGGCCGGTCTTCTCCTGCCGCTTGCGCGCCCAGATGTGATAGCCGATCGAAACGACGACGCCGGCAAAGAAGGCCATCGCGACAAAATTGAAGCCGGTCTGCGGCAGCGGCTCCGGCAGGAACAGGCCGCGATTATTGAGGAAGGCGCCGCCTGGAATGTTCACGCTGTCGCGAAAATCCGGCAGCGCCTTGAGCACGGCGTTGTACCAGAACAGCAATTGCAGCAGCAGCGGAATGTTGCGAATGGTCTCGACGTAACCGGTGGCGGCCTTGTTCACCAGCCAGTTTTTCGACAACCGGGCAATGCCGACAATGAAGCCGATAATCGTCGCAAAGAAGATGCCGATTACCGCCACCAGCAAGGTGTTGCACAGGCCCACCCAGAAGGCGCGGCCATAAGTCGACAGGTTGCTGTAGGAGATCATCGACTGGCTGATGTCGAAGCCGGCGGTCTGGTTCCAGAAGCCGAAGCCGGAGGCGATATGGGCGCGCTCAAGGTTGTCGATTGCGTTGCGGGCAGCGCCATAGACCAGGAAAACGATGACCGCGCACAGAGCGACCTGATAGGCGATGCTCCGGACCTTCGGGTCATTGTAGAAAGGGACACGCGCGGGCGGCGATCCCGCTCGAAGATCAATCGACATCTACCCCTCTTCCGGGCCGTGGTGTGGCCCGCTCCGCAGCCGTGCATCCCGCGGCCGCCCATCCTGTCGAAGCACATTCCGTGCCGAAACCGGAAAATCCGGTCCGCGACGCTACTGCTTCCCGCAACTTCTGCCGGGCGGCCGCGGCACTTAAACCGCGGCCGCCCGGCTTTTTCCCCTCAATTCGATCGGTCGCTCAACGCACCGGCGGCGCGTATTGCAGGCCGCCTTTGCTCCACAGCTTGTTCAGGCCGCGGTCGATCTTGAGCGGCGAGCCGGAACCGACATTGCGGTCGAACGATTCACCGTAATTGCCGACCAGCTTTATGATGTTGACCGCCCAGTCCTTGGAAAGACCGAGCTGCTCGCCGTAATTGCCTTCGCTGCCGAGCAGACGCTTAATGTCCGGATTATCGGACTTGGCCATGTCGGCAACATTAGCCGACGTGATGCCGAGCTCTTCGGCATTGAGCATCGCGTAGAGCGACCACTTGACGACATCGAACCACTGGTCGTCGCCATGGCGAACGGCCGGCCCGAGCGGCTCCTTGGAGATGATCTCCGGCAGCACGATGTGATCGGCGGCATTGGCCAAACGCAGACGCTCGGCATAAAGGCCCGAGGCGTCGGTGGTGTAGGCATCGCAGCGGCCGCTGTCATAGGCCTTCACGGCTTCGTTCGCGGTCGCGAAAGTGACGGTCTTGAGCTTCATCTTGTTAGCGCGGAAATAGTCGGCGAGGTTAAGTTCGGTCGTCGTGCCCTGCTGCACGCAGACCGACGCTTCGCCAAGTTCCAGCGCCGAGTTCACTTTCAGCGCCTTGCGCACCATGAAGCCCTGGCCGTCGTAATAGTTCACGCCGATGAAGTTGAGGCCGAGCTGGGTGTCGCGCGACGAGGTCCAGGTGGTATTGCGCGCCAGGACATCGACTTCGCCGGACTGCAACGCGGTGAAGCGGTCCTTGGCCGACAGCGGCACGAATTTGACTTTCTTGTCGTCGCCGAACACCGCGGCGGCGACCGCGCGGCACAGATCGACGTCGAGGCCGGCCCACTTGCCCTGCGCATCCGGCAGACCGAAGCCGGCCAACGAGCCGTTGGAACCGCAGTTGAGAATTCCACGGTCCTTGACCGTCTTGAGGGTCTGGGCGGAGGCACTCGTTGCGCCGAACATAACGGCGAGAGCGATAACACTGACAATACGTTTCATCGGGTAGCCCCATTCGTGCGTGGTGAATTGCGACGCTCTTAAGCTCTTGTGGGTGGCCAATCTTTCCCCTCAAAGGAAAGTCCCGGCGCCCCTCAGCACCGCGATTATCCCCAGCCATCCCCGAGCGCCGCACTTGTCCCGCATCTCAGAACGATTGAAGCAGCAGGTCAAGGGCTTAAACGCTTGCCGATGCTGTATTCGTAGCCGTATATGCCACGTCTGAAGGCTACATCGTTCCCTCTTGCGACGGATACCGAACCGCCATGGCGAAGACGCCCAAAAAACCGCTCAGCCCGGAAACGCGCCTGATCACCGCCGGCCGCGACCCGCAGGCCCAGTTCGGCTTCGTCAATCCGCCGGTTTACCATGCCTCCACTGTGCTATATCCGACCGCCGAGGATCAGGTCGCGCATCGCTCACGCTATCAATATGGCCGCCGCGGAACGCCGACGACCGAAGCGCTCGAAGCGGCGCTGCGCGACATCGAGGGCGACAACTGCGCCGGCGTCGTGCTGTTGCCGTCGGGTCTGGCGGCGATTTCGACGGCGCTCATCGCGGTTGCCGGCGCTGGCGACCACATCCTCATCACCGACAGCGTCTATCGGCCGACGCGCAATTTCTGCGAAGGCCTGTTCAAGCGCATGGGCGTCGAGACCACCTATTACGATCCGCTGATCGGCGCCGACATCGCGTCGCTGTTCAAGCCGAATACGCGCGCGGTCTTCGTCGAAGCGCCCGGCTCGCAGAGCTTCGAGATGCAGGACATCCCGGCCATCGCCGCTGTTGCGCACGGCAAAGGCGCGCTGGTGATGATGGACAATACCTGGGCGACGCCGCTCTATTTCAAGGCGTTCGATAAAGGCGTCGATATTTCGATCCAGGCCGGCACCAAATATATCGGCGGCCATTCCGACATCATGTTCGGCTGCGTCTCGGCCAATGCCAAGGCCTACCCCGCGCTCAAGAATGCGCATGGCCTGATGGGTCAGTGCGTTGGGCCGGACGATGTCTTTCTGGCGTTGCGGGGCCTGCGCACCATGGCGGTGCGGCTCAAGCAGCATCACGCATCCGGTCTGACGATCGCGCGCTGGCTGGAGGCGCGGCCGGAAGTGCTGCGCGTCATGCATCCCGGTCTGGAAAGCGATCCGGGACATGCCATCTGGAAAAGGGACTTCACTGGCGCCTCCGGACTGTTCAGCATCGTGCTCAAGCCGATGAGTGAGCAGGCGGTTTATGCGTTCATGAACGAACTTCAGTTGTTCGGCATGGGCTTTTCATGGGGCGGCTTTGAAAGTCTCGTCATCATCTTCGACTGCGCCGAGTATCGCACCGCGACCAAATGGGCGCCGGGCGGACCGACCTTGCGCTTTCACATCGGACTGGAAGACCCGGACGACTTGATCGCCGATCTCGATAACGGATTCAAGGCGATGGCCGCTGTCAGCTAGGCGTCAAGCGGGAGCGCCCTGCCCGCCCGAGCGCATGACGAATTGCAGATTGCGCAGATAGACGAACACGCCGAAGGCCTGGCCGATGATGAAGACCGGGTCCTTGCGATACAGCGCATAGCCGAGCAGCATAAAGCCGCCGCCGATGGAGAACACCCAGAACGCGGTCGGCACCACGCTCTTGCCTGCCCGCTCGGAGGCAATCCACTGCACGACGAAGCGCATGGCGAACAATATCTGCGCGACGTAACCGATCAGGATACCCCAATCGAGATTGCCGGCGAACACTTCATGCAAATATCCGCCGACGGCGCTGGTGATATCGATCAGCATAAGATTATTCCCTTAGTGGCGCGTGATCTTGTCCGAAAACCGGTTCCCACTTTTCGGGATCACGCGCTAAGACTCCACGATTTCCGGAACACGTTTCTTGCGGCGAACCAGCCACCACACGCCGGCGAGATCGAGAATGCCGACCCACAGCCGGTCCCATAAGCCGTAATTCGATACGCCGGTGTGGCGCGAACGATCGACGACCTCAACATAGCCGATGCTGAAGCCATCGCGTTTGACAAGCGCCGGGAGAAAACGATGCAGGCCGTCGAAATACGGCAAGCCTAAGAACATATCGCGGCGAAAGGCCTTCAGGCCGCAACCGGTATCGCGGGTGCCGTCGCGCAGCACCGCGTTGCGCACGGCATTGGCGATGCGCGATTGCAGTTTCTTGAAGCCGCCGGACTTGCGCCCCGTCCGCTGACCGGCGACCAGTCCCATCCTCGGCGCGCCTGCCTCGAGCGCGCGGATCATCGCCGGGATGAAGGCCGGATTGTTCTGGCCGTCGCCGTCGATGGTAACGACGATCGGCGCGCGCGCCGCGGCGACACCGGAGCGCACCGCCGCCGATTGGCCGCAGGACTGCTTGTGGCGAACGCGGCGCAGAAATGGATGCAGCGCCATCAGCCGTGTCAGTTCGGCCTCGGTGCCGTCGGTCGAGCCGTCATTGACATAGACGACCTCGAACGGCCATTGGCCTTGCAGCGCGGCGGCGATTTCGCCGACCAGCGGCGCGATATTGCCGGCCTCATTGCGGACCGGAACGACGACCGCCACGGCTGGATTATTGCTGTTCATAGGCGTTCTTTATTAAGCCAACAGCGTCCGGGCAACAGATTTAATCCGCCGCAGCGACGGGCCGGGATATTGCGCCAAAGTGCCGTCCGGAAGAATCGAAAAACCCAGCCTTTGCAGGGCAAACCAGCGCCGGACCAGCAGGACGCCGACAATTCCGACCAGGGCGCCGGCGGCGGCGTCGGTCGGATAATGCGCGCGCACCACGATCCGGCTGACGGCGATCAGCAGCGCGTAAATCAGCAGATAGGTCCGCGCCCGCGGAAACAAGGTCGCGAAAGCCGCCAGAATGGCGAAGGCGGCCGTCGTGTGGCCGGACGGCAGACCGGCCCAGGCCGGCGTCCAATGAAACGGATCGAACAGATATGGGTTGACCGAACCGCCGACACCCGGACGGGCGCGACCGATGACGTTCTTGATGAATGAGGCGAACAGCCCCGGTACGCTGACGGCGACGAACAGAAAGCCGACACGCACCATCAACGCCATAACCACAGCCCGCGCCATGCGCGGCAGGCTTCGCGGCAACGCCGCCAATATCAAAAACAGAATGCCGAGCGGCCACAGCACCCAGGCGGCCTTGCCGAAATCGGTAATCCAGTCGAAAAACGAGACGACGACATGCGCGAGATAGCGCACCGAGTTGGTCGCTGCAGCGTCCAGCAAGATCATGCCGAAAACGAAAATCGCGACGACGACCGCAGCCGCGATTGCCAGACGCCTGGGTTCATCAATCCAGGGAAAGCCGCGATGCCACGGATGCGCGCCGTAGCCTTTGATCGGCCGCGTCAGCCGTTTGAGCGCCAGCGCGACGGTGACGATACAACGCCACGGCACTTGCAACATCGCACCGCCCGCCTTGCGGTCTTCCGCGCCGGTGGTTCCGCTCATGGCGCGGCCGTGCGGAATACCGCCATGGCAAAGGCTTTGCCGTTGCTGATGTTAAAGCCTTCGATGCGCTGGCTCAGCGTGTAGCGCAAGCCGACCGAATCCGCGCGCTGCACGAAGCTGCGCTCGCTGCGGACATCGACCAATGCGAAACGGCATTCGCCGCCGTTCATGAATTCGGCCGCGCCCGCGCCGTCGGTGAAGCGCGTGCCGGTGCCGAGCAGAAACACCAGGCTCGGCTCCTGATAGGCAAAGGTCGAGGCCAGTTGCGGATTGCCGCAGCCGCTGGCGCGCACATTTTCTGCGACCAGCGCGCTCGGGAACAAGGCCGGCAACATCGGGAACATGACGGCATAAACGGTGATCGCGACGAAGACCGACGACGCCATGCCACGCAGCAGCGCCCGTTCGGCGCCGTCGACCTCATAAAGCCACCAAGCAAACAGCCCGAAAATCACCGCCGCCGCCGCGAACGGCCAAGCGACCAGGCCGAGGTCGCGGCTCAGCATGAAGAAGCCGACCGGCACCATGATGGCAATGACGGCGGGAAACAGAAACCAGCCGACCGTGCCGCGCACCAGCCAGGCTTTGCGGAAAAGTCCGCGGCCTTCGACAATGCCGGCGATCAGGATGGCGATAGCCGGATAGAGCGGAAGCACATAATGCGGCAGCTTGGTCATCACTGCTTCGAACACGATCCAGGACGGAATGAGCCAGGCCAGCAGGAAGCGCGCGCCGGGTTCGCGCCGCGCCATCCAGATCGTCGGCGCCGCGAGGCCCGCCAGGATCGACCCCGGCCAGAACGTCACCCAGAACAGCAGCAGATAAAGTCCCGGCGGCGCGCCATGCGCCTCCTGCCCGCTGGTGACTTTTTCCAGCATGTCATGACCGAGCGCCTGCACGAAAAAGCTGTCGCCGGATTTGGCGACGATGGCGACGAACCACGGCAGCACCAAAACGATCAGCCAGATGAATCCGGCGAACGGCCGCAGCTTGCCGATCCAGCGCCACGAGCGATCGGCAATCGACAATGTCAGCGCGGTCAAGCCGACGAACATCAGGATCAGCGGGCCTTTGATCAAAACGCCGCCGGCCAAAGCCGTCCACAGGATCGCCGGTATGTGCCAGCCAATGTTTTGTTCGGGCGTTCGCCGCGACGCAAGATAAACCCGCGCCATCGCGCCCATCGCCGCCACGCTCATCAGCAGCAGCATGGCGTCGGTCTTGGCCAGGCGCGCCTCGACGCCGAGCAGGATCGAACTCGCCATCATCAAGGCGGCCAGCAGCGCGGTGCGCCGCGCAACAAAGGCGAGCGCTGCCCAATAAGTCAACAGCACGCCGCCGGCCGCGCCGAGAAGCGACGGCAAGCGGTAAAGCCAGATCGTGCTGTGCGCCTTGGGCACGCCAAGCGCCTCGCCGGCTTTCACCGCGACGGACTGCATCCAGTAAATGCCGACCGGCTTCTTGTAGCGGACTTCATCCTGGAAGCGGATGTCGACATAGTCGCCGCTCTCGACCATCTGCTTGGTCGCCTGGGCAAAGCGCGCCTCGTCGCGGTCGACCGGCGGGATCTGGAAAAAGCCCGGCAGGAAGGACAGCAGGCAGAACGCCAGCAGCAGCAAAACCGCGCGGCCATGTGAGGCGGCGGCAAAGTCGAGCGCCAAGGCCAGGCCTCGCGTCGGAACCGGCCTTGGCTGCGCCTCTTCGGTGGTTGTGCTCACGGGCCTTCGCTCAATTTCTTGTGCTCAGCGGTTGGGACAATTCGCGATTCACGGCAATATCGATCATGCTCATAGCGATACGGCCGAGCCCGGCCAAACGGGATTATGGGTTGATCTAGAACTCGTTAGCGGGCGTTGCACAATAGGCACAGCCGCGATTCCGGCTTCTTGTCAGGCTGCCACGCCTATTGCAGGCGCACCATGACGCTGTCTGCCGCACCCCGCGCATCCATCACCGTCAGCCGAACAAAACCCGGCCCGTCCGGCTGAAAAAACAGCGCACGGCGGCCACTAATTTCGGGTATCGGAACTCCATTGACCAGGACGGTCAGCGGACCGCTGCCACCGGCTATTTTCAGCGCCACCGGTTCGCCAGGCCGGCCAGCGGCCAATTCCAGCCGGGCGCCGTCGGGGGGAAACATGATGCGCGGCGGGCTGGCGTTAGCGCCATCGATGCGGCCAAATCGCTGCAGCGGCGGCGGCAGTTTGGCGGAAGCCGCGAAAAGCGCCCCCTGGGGCGAAGGCGGCAACGGCACGGCTGCGTGGCCAGAGCGAGCGAAAGCGTCGAACAAGATGGGTGCGGCGCTGGCCCGGCCGACCAGTCCCGGCACCGGCGAACCGTCCGGGCGGCCAACCCACACGCCAATGGTCATGCGGCCATCAAAGCCGACCGCCCAGGCATCGCGGAAGCCGTAAGATGTGCCGGTCTTGAAAGCGACGCGGCCATGCGGCGCATTGTCCGGTGGCGGCGCGCCGATCAGGATATTGCCGATATACCAGGCGGCGATCGGATCGAGCAGCCGGCGTGGATTGCTCGCCACCTCACCCTGTTTTTCGACCAAAGGCTGCGCGACGCCGCCGTGCGCCAGCCCGGCATAGAGCATGGTGAGATCGTTAAGCGTGATGCCGACGCCGCCGAGCCCCATGGCGAGACCCGGCGCCTCACCTTTCGGCAGCACCAGAGCGGCGCCGGCCTGCGTCAACCGCGCGCTCAGACGATTGACACCGAGTTTACCGAGGACGGCAATGGCGGGAACGTTAAGCGACAATTGCAGCGCGCGCCGCACCGTCACCGTGCCCTGAAACGTCAGATCGAAATTCTCCGGCGTGTAGCCGCCGTAACGCGCCGGCCGGTCGTCGATCAAGGTCTCGGGATGGATGAGGCCATCCTCGAATCCCAATCCATAGATAAACGGCTTCAATGTCGAGCCGGGCGAGCGCAGCGCCCGGGTCATATCAACCTGACCGGCGCGGCGCTTGTCGAAATAATCGGATGAGGCGACGCGCGCCCGCACCTCGCCGCTTTCGTTGTCGACCGCGAGGATGGCCACCGAAACATCGGGCCCGAGCGCGATGGCGCGCTCGCGCGCCAAGGTTTCGAGTCTCGTCTGCAGCGGCGCCTCGATGGTCAGCCGGTGCACGCGACTGTCACGCTCGAGCGCGACGAAGTTATCGGCCGCATGCGGCGCCCATGCCGGCAGCGCCTTGCGCGCGTTCGGCACCGTTTCCTCCTTGGCGTGCGCGACTTCGTCACGCGGCACGACGCCCTGTGCGACGGCGCGATCGAGTACGCGATCGCGCGCCGCCTGCGCGCGTTGCGGGTGCCGGTCCGGCCGCCGCAGTTCCGGCGATTGCGGCAGCGCGACCAGCAATGCCGCTTCGCCCAGCGACAGCCGGCGCGGCTCCTTGCCGAAATAAGCGAGCGAGGCGGCGCGTATGCCTTCGAGGTTTCCGCCATAAGGCGCCAATGTCAGGTAAAGCCCAAGGATGTCGTTCTTGCTCAGCGCATATTCAAGCTGGAACGCGCGCGTCACCTGACGCAGCTTGGCATTGAGGCTGCGATGCTCGCGCGGCTCCAGGAGGCGTGCGACCTGCATCGACAAAGTGCTGCCGCCGGAAACGATATGCCGCTCGCGGATCAACTGCGCCGCCGCACGCACAAACGCGCGCGGATCGACGCCGTGATGCGTGTAGAAACGCCGATCCTCGTAAGCCAGCAACAACTTGATAAAGCGCGGATCGACATCCTCAACGCTCGCGCGCAAGCGCCAGCGGCCATCCCCGGTCGCGTAGGCGCGCAACAACCGGCCGTCGCGGTCGAGCACGACATGCGATGTCTCCAGCCCCGCGCCGAGCGGCGCCGGTCCCAGCGACCAGACCCATCCGGCGCAGGCGACGACGGCGAGCACCGCCGCGCCGCTTCCCGCCGCGAGGATGCGCCGCGCGCGTTTCATTTGGCTGCGATCTCAACAATGCCGGTGGCGGTGCGGCCGAAGCGATCCGGCCGGTACATGTCCTCGACTTTGGCTTGCGGCAGCGCGTAGCGGCCGGGCGACACCGCCCGCACCACATAGGCCACCGTGAACACCGGCGGGGACTCGGCTTTACGTTCAAACGCCGCGCTGAAACGATCGTCGCGGAATTCGGCGTTTGCCGGCGGCGCGGCATCCGCAATCCACGCCAATGTCCCGGTCTCGCCCGACGACACCAGACGCGGATTGTCGATCTCGAAACCCGCCGGCAGATAATCGGCGACGATGACGCGGCCGAACTGCGGCTGCGGCTCGGTCATTTTCAACACCACGACGAAGCGGTCGTTCTGCTTCGCTTTGGTCGCATCCGCCACGTCGCCATCGAGCGTATGGAACGTGCGCTCGATCTTGAAGCCGCGATCGGCCGCCGGTTCCGGCGTCAACGGCGCGCCGGACACCGACAGCACCGTCTGCACCGTGCCGCTGCCGCTGTTGGCGACACTGACGGGTTGCGTCAATTGATCGACCGAGAGGCTGCGGTAATAAGCGCCTTGCCGCGCCTCGCCATTGACCGACAGTGAGATTGCATTCAGTTGCGTGGCGAGCGAGCGAGCGGCGAGCACCAGCCAGGCGCTTTCCTGCGTCGACGTATAAGTCGTGAGCTTGCGGGCGCTGTCGACCCGCGTGACGGCTTGCGTGATCGTCGCTGCCGGCGCGCGCCCTTCCGAAGCGAGCGTCACCAAGGCCGCCGCATCGCGCAGCGCCGAGCCGAAATCCATTCGGCCGATGTCGAGCGTCGGCTCCGGCGCGATCGAGTTGAGCGCCGACAGATAGACCGCATCGGCGCGCGCCTTGTCACCGAGCATCGACAGCGCGGCGGCGATCTGCGCCTTGGCGATCGGCGTCGCCAGATCGTTCAGCTTGGTGTCGGCGATATAACGCAGATCGCCGACCGGAGCCGCGCCGTTGCGCGCCAGCACATAGAGCGCATAGCTGAGTTCTCGGCCTCCGTCCTTGCTCGGCTCCGGCGCCGTGGCGACGAAATTGCGCAGGCGATCGATGGCCAGTTGGAAGGCCGCCGCCGGCACCTCGAATTTCTTCTCGCGCGCGCGTGTCAGGAAGTCGGTGACATAGGCATCCAGCCACGGATCGTCGCCGCCGACCGACCACAGGCCGAACGATCCGTTGCTGCCTTGCCGCGCGGTGAGACGCGCGATGGCGTCCTTGATGCGCGTGTCGATCTCGCCGTCGGGGGCAAGCCGCGCCTGTGCCGCAAGCTCGTTGACATAGAGCATCGCCACCGCGCGGCTGGTGATCTGCTCGGAGCAGCCGAACGGATATCGGTCGAGTTCATTGAGCAAGGTGGCGACATCGAGCGAGGTCGACAGGCCAACCGACAGGCCGACGCGGCCGGTGCCCGGCACGAAATCGGCGAACAGGTCCGTGGATAATGTGAGCGTCTCGCCGGCCGCCAAAGCGCGCACGGTGCGCCGCGTCAGCAGTTGCGTGGCCGGGCGCACATCGAGCGTATAGGTACGCGCCTGCGCAAAGCCGTTCGGTCCGCTGATGTTAATCGCGACCGTGCCGACACCGGAATTCTGTGCCGTCACCGGCACAGAAATGCGCCCACGCTGCTTGACGGCAAGCTCAAGCTTCTGTGGACCCTCGCCGTCGCGCTTCACCGTCCCGTCGGTCGAAACCGTCACGCTGTAATCGCCAGCGGCGCCCTCAACGTTATCGAATTCAAGCTGCACCGCGCCGCGGTCGCCGGTGCGAAGGAAGCGCGGCAGGGTCGCCGTCAGCACGACTGTGTCGCGCACAATGATATCGCCGGAGGCCTTGCCGACCTTGTCGCCGCTCCAGGCCACCGCCATGACGCGGATAGTGCCGGCAAAAGACGGAATATCGAACGACACATTGGCCGTGCCATCGGCGCCGACCGTGACGATCCCTGAGTACAAGGACAACGGCGCCTGCGACGGCGGCGAGCTGGACAGTTCGGCGCCGCCAATATCGCCGCCGGAACGGATCGCGCCGCGCACACCCTGCATGCCGTCGATCAATTGCCCGTAGAGGTCGCGCACTTCCGCCGTGAGGCGGCGCTGGCCGAGGTAATACTCGTCTGGCGCCGGCGGCTTGTAATTGGTGAGGTTGAGAATGCCGACATCGACGGCGGCGACAACAATGCGCGCTGTCTCGCTGGCTTTCAGCCCGCCGATCTTGACCGGGATCGCGAGCGTACTGTCCGGCTTGATCTGCGCCGGCAATTTCATGTCGAGCGCCAAGGTGCGCGCGGCGCGATCGATCGAGAACCATTGCACGCCGATGGCGCGGCCGGGCATGCGCTGCGCCGGCGCGTCGAGCGGACGGCGCAAAGTGGCGACCAGATAAGCGCCGGTGCCCCAATCCTTGCCGACGGGAACCGCGATCTTAGCGGTGCCGGCTGCGACATCCTGCGACTGGCTAGCAATCAGCCGGTCGGTGAACACGTTGAGCGTGAGTTTCCCGGCGGTTGTTGCCGTCACCGCGACATTCATCGTGTCGCCGCTGGCGTAACCCGGTTTGTCGAGCGCGACTTCGAGTAGGTCCGGGGTCTCGGCGCTGGACTCGGCGTAGAACCCCGCGTCGAAGGTCAACGACGTCACCGCGCCATTGCCGGCCTCCGATACTTCGAGCCGATAGCGGCCCCACTTCACCGGCAGCGACAGTCGCGCCGGTTTGGCGGCGGTGATG
>CAIMEA010000034.1 GCA_903839845.1 uncultured Hyphomicrobiales bacterium | reverse complement strand
TTCATCGGCTAGAACCGCGCCATCCCACGGGACCGAAAGCGCCATGAGCACCGCCTCCAAGACCGACCCGCAAGAACAGGCCCGCATCCTGTCCGAGGCGCTGCCGCACATGCAGCGCTATGACGAGGAAATCATCGTCGTCAAATATGGCGGCCACGCCATGGGGCTGGAGGAAACCGCGCGCGATTTCGCCCGCGACGTCGTGCTGCTGGAGCAGGCCGGCATCAATCCGGTCGTCGTGCATGGCGGCGGGCCGCAGATCGCGGCCATGCTCAAGAAACTCAACATCAAGTCGGAATTCGTCGACGGCCTGCGCGTGACCGACCAGTCGACGGTCGAAATCGTCGAAATGGTGCTGGCCGGTTCGATCAACAAGCAGATCGTCGGGTATATCAACGCCGCCGGCGGCAAGGCGATCGGCCTGTGCGGCAAGGACGGCAACATGGTGCAGGCCAAGAAGGTGACGCGCACCACGATCGATCCCGACTCGAACATAGAAAAGGCGGTCGATCTCGGCTTCGTCGGCGAGCCCGACAAGGTCGATTTGTTCGTGCTCAACGCCGTGCTCGGCAAGGAGATGATCCCGGTGCTGGCGCCGGTGGCGACCTCGGCCGAGGGCGGCACCTTCAACGTCAATGCCGACACCTTCGCCGGCGCCATCGCCGGCGCGCTCAAGGCCAAGCGCCTGCTGCTTTTGACCGACGTGCCGGGCGTGCTCGACAAGGACAAGAAGCTGATCACCGACCTGTCGGTCGCCGATGCGCGCCGGCTGATCGCCGACGGCACCATTTCCGGCGGCATGATCCCCAAGGTCGAGACCTGCATCTACGCGCTCGATGCCGGCGTCGAGGGCGTCGTCATCATGGATGGCAAGGTGCCGCATGCCGTTCTGCTCGAACTGATGACCGACCACGGCGTCGGCACGCTGATTCATCGCTGATGCGGGGCGCGGCGGCCGCGGCCTTGGCTCTTGCGGCTCTTGCGCCATCCGTGGCGCAGGCCGAACTGACCTTGTGCAACCGCACCAGCTATCGCATGGACGCGGCGATCGGCCTGGAAAAGCGCGCCAATGTCGAGACGCGCGGCTGGTTCCGCATCGATCCCGGCCAGTGCCGTCAGGTTCTCGACGGGCCGTACGATGCCGAGATGACTTACGTCTATGCGCGCACGCCGCCGGTCTATGGCTCGGCGCCGCTGCCGCAAAACGGCAATGCCGACTTCTGCGTGCGCGACGGCGACTTTACGCTGCCCAATGGCCGCGAATGCCCGGTCAGCCAGCAGGCGCATTTCTCCGCCGCGCGGCCGTCCGATTCGCCGAAAGGCCCGGCGATCAATCTGGCGGAAGAAGCCGACTACGATGACGCGCAGGCGCGGCTTGCCGGCATCCAGCGGCTTCTGGTGATCGCCGGCTACGACGCCAATCCGATCGACGGCGTGCAGGGCGCCAAGACGCAAGCCGCGCTGAACCGCTTTCTCGCCGACCGCAAGCTGCCGGCGGACGCGGCGAACAATCCGAATTTTTTCGAGACCTTGATCGCGGCGGCGCAAAGTCCGGAAGGACACGGCTTTACCTGGTGCAATGACAGCAAGAACCCGGTGATGGCGGCGATCGGCTCGACCGAAGGCGGCACGCTGATCACGCGCGGCTGGTACCGCGTCGAGGCAGGCAGCTGCCTGCGGCCGGACGTGCGCGGCGAGCAGCGGACGCTGTACAGCTATGGCGAAGCGGTCGACGGCACCGGCCGCACGCTCCGGCGCGGCGACCGGCCCGTGTCGTGGGGCGGCAATGTCGAACTGTGCACGCGCGACGGCAAGTTCGAACTCAGCGACCAGAAGGACTGCGTGGTGCGCGGCCTCAATGCCACGGGCTTTGCGGCCATCGATGTCGGCGGCCAGCCGGCGACCGTCGTGCGATTTAAGGAACCGTGATTTTGCAAAGCAAGACGCGCGGGTTCGGCCACATCGACACCTGGGTGTTCGATCTCGACAACACGCTCTATCCGCATCACTTGCTGTGGCAGCAGGTCAACGACCGCATTCGCGATTATGTCGCCGAATTCCTCAAGGTCACGCATGACGAGGCGTTCCGGGTGCAGAAGGACTATTACCTGCGCTACGGCACGACGATGCGCGGCCTGATGACCGAGCACGGCCTCGATCCGGACGATTATCTCGAATATGTCCACGCCATCGATCATTCGCCGCTGACGCCCAATCCGGCGCTCGGCGCCGCGATCGAAAAGCTGCCCGGTCGCAAACTTATTCTGACAAACGGCACGACGAAGCACGCCGACGCGGTGCTGCGGCAGTTGCAGATCGATCAGCATTTCGAGGACGTGTTCGGCATCATCGAGGCCGAACTCGAGCCGAAGCCGTCGAAGATCACTTACGACCGGTTCCTGGCCAAGCACGGCGTCGATCCGCTCAAGGCGGCGATGTTCGAGGATCTGGCGCGCAATCTGGAAGCGCCGCATGCGCTCGGCATGACCACCGTGCTGGTGGTGCCGGAAGGCCAGCGCGAGGTGTTCCGCGAAGCGTGGGAAATGGAAGGCCGCGGCGAGCCGCATGTCGATCATGTGACCGACGACCTGGCGGAGTTTTTGCGAACAGCGGTCGCGGCCGCCTGACGCTCACGCCGCCGGCACGACCTGTTGCACCAGCACGGCAATGCCGATGCCGGCAATGCCGGCGCCGATCAGGCGCAGGCGCAAGGCGTCGCCCTGCATCAGCAATTGCGCCACGCGCATCGCGGCCAAAGCAATCGCACTCTGGATCACGGCCAAGCCGACGGGATAGGCGACGAGCGGCGTCTGCTCGGCGCCAAAAATAGATTCGCCAAGCGCATAGCCATGCACCCAGCCGACGGCGACGAACAGCACCAAAGCGACCGCGGCGCTCAATTGGCGGTGCGTCGCCATAATGGCCCCCAGCCCGATCACCGAGCCGGCGACAATGAGTTCGGCGCCCGGCACGCTGGCGCCTTGAAGATGCGCGCCGACGCCGGCCATCATCGCCACGACGAAGCCAACGACCAGCCCCCAGCCTTTCGGGTGCGCGGCGGCGAGGCAGCCGACGGCGACGACAGCGGCGAAATGGTCGAGGCCGATGACCGGATGGCCGAGGCCTGACAAAAGGCCATCGACGAAGCTCACCGGCATTTTGCCGCCCATGACGTGATGGGCGAAAGCCGGCCCGGCCAGAAGGCTGGCGGCGGAGAGGGCGACGAGGCCGAAGGTTTTTGCGGTCACGGGCAAGCTCCTGCTACGGCGTCAAACTAGCGCAAGGCCGCCCGGCTTGACATCCCCTGCCCGGGCCCCGACAAACCGCCCCATATTCAGCGCCGGGGATGACAGATGTCCAACGACAAGCTCGCCAAAACCATCGACGAGGCCTTTGAAGCCCGCGACAAGATCACGCCGAAAACCAAGGGCGCGGTGCGCAAGGCGGTCGACACCGCGCTTAACCTGCTCGACTCAGGTGCGGCCCGCGTTGCCGAACGCGGCGCGAGCGGCAACTGGCAGGTCAATCAATGGCTGAAAAAGGCCGTGCTGCTGTCGTTCCGGCTCAACGACATGAGCGTGATCCAGGGCGGCCCCGGCAAGGCGGTCTGGTGGGACAAGGTCGATTCGAAGTTCAAGGGCTGGAGCGCGGCGCGCTTCCGTAAAGAGGGTTTCCGCGCCGTGCCCGGCTGCGTCGTGCGCAAGTCGGCCTTCATCGCGCCCGGCGTGGTGCTGATGCCCTCCTTCGTCAATCTCGGCGCCCGCGTCGACAGCGGCACGATGGTCGATACCTGGGCGACCGTCGGCTCCTGCGCGCAGATCGGCAAGAATGTGCATCTGTCCGGCGGCGTCGGCATTGGCGGCGTGCTCGAGCCGCTGCAGGCCGGACCGGTGGTGATCGAGGACAACTGCTTCATCGGTGCGCGTTCGGAAGTGGTCGAAGGCGTGATCGTGCGCGAAGGCGCGGTGCTCGGCATGGGCGTCTATCTCGGCCAGTCGACCAAGATCGTCGATCGCTCAACCGGCAAGGTGATGTATGGCGAAGTGCCGGCCTATTCGGTCGTCGTCTCCGGCACCATGCCGGGCAAGCCGATGCCGAATGGCGAGCCGGGGCCGAACCTCTATTGCGCCGTCATCGTCAAGCGCGTCGATGAAAAGACGCGCAGCAAGACGAGTATCAATGAGTTGTTGCGGGATTAAGTGTCTTTACCCTCCCCTGGAGGGGGAGGGTCGCTCGCCAGAGCGGAGCGAAGGCGAGCGGGGTGGGGTGAGCAAAGCGAACAACGTTCTCGATGGCAGCCCTGCTTCACTGACTTTTCACCCCACCCCGGCGAGCTTCGCTCGCCGACCCTCCCCCTCCAGGGGAGGGTGAAAGAGAAGCGCAATGCCCGCCGATCCAATCGCCCTGACGCAAGACCTGGTGCGCTGCCCGTCGGTGACGCCCGCCGAAGGCGGCGCGCTCAGCTATCTTGAGAAGACGTTGAAGGCCGCCGGCTTTACCGTGCACCGCATGACCTTCAGCGAGCCGGGCGCCGACGACGTAGAAAACTTCTACGCCCGCATCGGCACGGAAGGCCCGAACCTTGTGCTGGCCGGACACACCGACGTTGTCCCGACCGGCGACGAAGCGGCGTGGACGCATCCGCCTTTCGCCAGCAAGATCGACAACGGCATTCTCTATGGCCGCGGCACCACCGACATGAAAGGCGGCATCGCCTGCATGATGGCCGCCGCGCTCGACCACATCGCCGCCCATGGCGGCAAGCCGAAGAAGGGCTCGATCTCGTTCCTGATCACCGGCGACGAGGAAGGCATCGCCGTCAACGGCACGCCGAAGCTGTTGCAATGGTGCGCCGAGCACGGCGAGAAATTCGACCACTGTCTGCTCGGCGAGCCGAGCAATGTCACCGAGCTTGGCGACACCATCAAGATCGGCCGGCGCGGATCGCTCAACGGCCATCTGATCGTCACCGGCAAACAGGGCCACGTCGCCTATCCCGACCGCGCCATCAATCCGGTGCCTGCCATCGCCAAACTGATCGATGCGATCCAGTCCGAACCGCTCGACAAGGGCAACGAAAACTTTCCGCCGTCGAACCTCGAATTCGTCTCGGTCGATGTCGGCAACAAGACCGTCAATCTCATTCCCGGCGAAGCGCGCGCGCAGTTCAACATTCGCTTCAACGACATGCACACGCTCGATTCGCTGAAGGCGCTGTTGCTTGAGCGCGCCGAAAAGGTGTCGCAGGGCAAGATCAAGTTCGCGTTCAAGTTCCAGCCGTCGAATGCCGGCGTGTTCGTCACCAAGCCGGGCCCGTTCACCGACATGGTATCCGGCGCGGTCGAGCAGGTGACCGGGCGCAAGCCGACTTTGTCGACGACCGGCGGCACGTCGGACGCGCGCTTCATCACGCAGTATTGCCCGGTGGTGGAATTCGGGCTGGTCGGGCAGACCATGCATCAGGTCGACGAGCGCGTCCCGGTGGCGGAACTGACGGCGCTGACGGCGATCTACCGCAAGATTATCGATACGTATTTTGGGTAGTCCTCATGGTGAGGAGCGCGGCGAAGCCGCGCGTCTCGAACCATGGGGCGCCTCATCCTTCGAGACGCCGCGCAAATGCGCGGCTCCTCAGGATGAGGCTCAATAATCCACTTTCATCAGATAAAGCCCGTCCGGCGGCGCCACGGTGCCGCAGGCGGCGCGGTCGCGCGCCTGCAAAGCGGCCCACAAATCGTCGGCGCTCCACGCGCCCGGCCCGGTCAGCCCGGTATTGACCAGCGAGCCGACCATCGAGCGCACCTGATTGTGCAGGAACGAGCGCGCCGAGGAAAACACGTGCACTTCCTCGCCGGCGCGTACGACGTCGAGCTGGTCGAGCGTCTTGTTCGGCGACAAAGCCTGGCATTCGGTCGATCGGAACGTGGTGAAGTCGTGCTTGCCGATGAGCCGCTGCGCGGCGGCGTGCATCGCTTCGGCGTCGAGCGGACGCACCACGCGCCAGGCGTATTTCCGTTCGACGGTGAGATCGGGCCGGCGATTGATAATGCGATAGAAATAATGCCGCTTCACCGCCGAGGTGCGGGCGTTGAAGTCGTCGGCCGCGCGCTCGGCCTTGAGCACCGCGACCGGATGCGGCCTTAAGTGAGCGTTGAGCGCGTCGCGCACCGTGTCGGTTTCCCACTCGCGCGCGAGTTCGACGCTGGCGACCTGGCCGCGCGCATGAACGCCGGCATCGGTGCGCCCGGCGCCCTGCACCGGCACGCTCTCGCCAGTCAGCGCCGTCACGGCTTTGGTCAGGACTCCCTGCACGGTGATCTGGTCGGCCTGGGCTTGCCAGCCGCAGAACGGCGCGCCGTCATATTCGATGGTGAGCTTGTAACGCGGCACGATTGATCCACCTCAAACCCGCGGACGGGCGGTTCTCTATAAATAGCAATTAAAGTGAGGATTTCGGCCATGAAAAGCGCATTCAAGCAACAAATCATCGATCTGCTCAACGGCAATCGTATCATGACCATCGCCACCAACCGGGCCGACGGTTGGCCGCAGGCGACCGTGGTCGGCTACGCCAATGACGGCCTCATCATTTATTGCCATGTGGCGCGCGACAGCCAGAAATTCGCCAACATCACTCGCGACCCGCGCGTGTCGCTGACCATTGCCAAAGACGTTCCGCAGCCTTTGATGATCCGCGGCCTGTCCGTCGCCGCGCGCGTCGAGGTCAGCTACGATCAAGGCGAGATCGACCACGTCGCCGAGATTCTGCTCAAGCGCTATCCGGAATATAAGGTCATGCCGCGGCCGGACCCCAAAGCCGTGCCGCTGCTGCGCATTACGCCTGAATTCATTTCCGTCCTCGACTACTCCAAGGGCTTCGGCCACGCTGATCTGGTCAAGGTCACCGACAATGATCTCGCCGACTTCGTCGAGGCGCGCCGGCATCATTGGGCCAGTTTCCACGCGGCTTAAAGGCATCATGTCAGTTGCGCACCGGCCTTGACCGGCGTGCCGCGCAGAAAGTCGCCGGCTGCCATCGGCTGTTTGCCGGCGCGCTGGATCTGCACGAGGCGGATGGCGCCGTCGCCGCAGGCAATGGTGAGAGTGTCGTCGAGCGCGATGCCGGGCGACCCCGACCCTTTGGCCAGCGTCGTGCGCAGCGCCTTGACGCGTACGCCGTCAAGCTCGAACCAGGCGCCGGGAAACGGCGACAGGCCGCGAATGTGGTTATGAACTTCGTTTGCTGGTTTGGACCAGTCGATGCGGGTTTCGCTCTTTGCGATTTT
>CAIMEA010000033.1 GCA_903839845.1 uncultured Hyphomicrobiales bacterium | reverse complement strand
GGCGCGGCGAGCCTGTTCTTCGCTCAGCGCCAGATCGCGGCCCGCGCGGCGCAACTGAGTCAGGGAAAATCCGGCAAAGCCGATCAGGACAATCGCGAGCCCGGCAATAAACGGCATCAGCCGGTCCATCGCCGTCGCCATTGGCCGGGTTTTATCCCAGGTGAAGAAACCTGCGATGCGGCCCTGCGCATCCAGCACCGGCTGCATTTCGCGTTCGCTGACCGACGGCTCGATTTCAAACTTCAGGCCCTGCAGGCGCGCGCTCTGTTCGACCATGCGCACAAAACGCGGATCGACTTCGCGGGTCTGGCCGAAAAGACTGCGGAATTCGGCGACCGCGTTACGCAAGGCGCCGCGCTGTTCCGACCAAAGGCGTTCGTCGCTCTGTTGCGCCAGGCCATAGCCGACAACGGCGCTGATCAAGGTGGCGCCGGTGGCCAACAGCGCGAGCAGGACGATGACGCGCGAGGCCGAGAATGTGCGGCGCGCGCGGGCGCGCGATACGCCGGCGGCATCGTACTGGCGCCGCGCGCCAAAGAGGCTGCCGGCCCAAGCCAAAAGCTCGCGCCCCGGGACGTGCCGGACCTTTGTCGTCTTAACTTCGCCGCTCACTCGTTACTCCCCGCGCTACGCTGCGGTCCCCATGCCCTTAGGGATAGGGAGTCAGCCTTAATGGCGGGTCAGCAAAGAAGGTGAATGAAGGGTAAGAATTACCGCCGGCGGGGCGCAATAACACAGGTTTATGACTGTTATTCCGCGCCTTAGCGCAACCCGAACCACAGTGTGGCGATGAACAAAAACGAGAAAAATCCGACCACGTCGGTGACCGTGGTCACGAACGGGCTGGAAGCCACCGCCGGGTCGATGTTGAGCCGGTGCAGGCCGAGGGGAATGAGAATGCCCCCGGCCGCTGCCGCGATCAGGTTGCAGATCATCGCCAGGCCAATGACGATGCCCAGCCCCGGCACCTGAAACCAGGCAAAGGCGGCGACGCCGGTAATGACGGCAAAGGCCAGACCGTTCAGCAGGCCGACCAGTAGCTCGCGGATGATGACGCGCCGGGCATTGGCGTAACTCAGTTCCTGCGTCGCCAGCGCACGCACCGCGATGGTCATGGTCTGGGTCGTGGCATTGCCGCCCTGACTGGCCACGATGGGCGCCAGCACGGCCAGCGCCACCATCTTTTCCATCTGGCCTTCAAAGGCCCCCAACACCGACGACGCCAAAAACGCGGTGGCGAGGTTGACCAGCAGCCAGTTGAAACGGCCGCGCGCGATGGTCCAGACCGTGTCGGACAATTCTTCGTCGGCTTTGACGCCGCCGAGCGCCTTGATGTCCTCTTCCGCCTCCTCGACGATGACGTCGGCGACGTCGTCGAAGGTTATGACGCCGACCAGACGTTCATTGGCGTCGACCACCGGCGCGGCCACCAGATCGTAGCGCTGGAACAGCCGCGCGACGACTTCCTGGTCCTCGTCGGCCGGCACCCGGCGGCGCTCGGC
>CAIMEA010000032.1 GCA_903839845.1 uncultured Hyphomicrobiales bacterium | reverse complement strand
TGCGGCCGCAAGCCAACGAGATCAGTAACCTTATCGGTACGCATGGCATGTTGCAGTTGCGCGGCGAATTCGTGCCGGTCGTTCTGCTGAGCAATCTGCTCGACATCAATTCGGCGCCCGGCGCGTCGGGTGAACGGGTGGTGATCATCACCGACGCCGGCGAGGGGTCGCGCTTCGGTCTGGTGGTCGACGAACTGCTCGGTCATCAGCAGGTCGTGATCAAGAGCATCGAGGAAAGTTACGGCACGGTGCCGGGTATCGCCGCCGCGACGATCCTCGGCAATGGCCGCGTCGCCTTCATTCTCGATGTCGAGAAACTGTCCGACGTGGCGGTCAATTCGCCGGTCGGAAGCGCCATCACCATGAAAGCGGCATCGCCCGCCTTGAACTGACAGTCGTTTAGAAAACGGTCCGCCGCAAACATCCGCCGCGGCCTTGAGGAGTAAAGAGAATGCCCAGTGCAGTAGCGATCAAGGTTCTCATCGTCGACGATCAGAACAGCGTCAGGCAGATGACGCGCATGACCCTCGAGGAGCTCGGGTTCCGCGTGATTCATGAAGCGGAAAACGGCGTCCAGGCCATGGAAACAGCGTCGGTCCAGCCGCTCGATCTGATCATTTCCGATTTCAATATGCCTGAGATGGACGGTCTCGGCCTGTTGCGGGCGGTGCGCGGCCATCCGGCGGCGCGCAAGGTGCCGTTCATCCTGCTCACCGGCCGTGGCGATCGCGAACTGGTGGTCAAGGCGGCGCAGGCCGGCGTGAACAATTATCTGGTCAAGCCGTTCACCGCCGAAATCCTGCGCGGCAAGATCGAGCAGGTTATCGGCAAATTGACTTGATCGTTGCGCGAAAACGCCGCGGCTAGAGGTAAGCGTCCGTGACACTCGAAGAGTCCGAAAGCGACGTTGGAGCATTCCTCGCGGTTTTCGCCGCGTTGCTGCTCGACAACGTTCTGCGTCTTGATGAGACGGTTGGCACCGTGACCGATTATGTCATGGCCACCAAGCCGAGTCGCGACCTGGTCGTGACGTTGCAGAGCTTCGACCGCCTGAAGCAGGAGTTCGAGGCGCTCGGCGAAGCGCTTACCCGCTATGCCGAAGCGCACAATGCGGCGCCGTTGAACGCCGAGGAGCATTCGCAACTCCAGGACAGCGTCATCGCGGCCATTACGGTGGCCGATCTCAAGGACCGTCTGTTGAGCCGATTGCAAGTCGACATGGCGGACGGGCCGTTGCCTGCGATCTCGGCGGAACAGGCGGCGGAAGTCGGCGTCGATGTGGTTTATTAGCATCCGGCGTGCATCGGGAGTGTCGGCAAGGCTATTGTTTTCCGCGGCGTCACGCCGCCGGCCGAGGAGGCCTTGATGGTCGCAAAGAACGCGTTCCTCAGTGAACTGGAAGACGCGCTGGCGCACGGGCCCGCCGATCGGCGGGCCAAGACCTTGCGCCGGGTCACCGACCTGTTCGTGTTCGGCTCAAGCCATTTTTCCGGCGATCACGTCGCGCTGTTCGACGGCGTGTTCCATCATCTGATCGCCGATATCGAAACCTCGGCGCGGGCGATGCTGGCCGACCGCCTCAAGAATGTCGGCAATGCGCCGCTCGGCGTCATCCGTACATTGGCGTTCGACGACGCCATCAGCGTCGCCGGCCCGGTGCTGTCGGCATCGGAGCGCATCGACAATGCCACTTTGGTCGAGAACGCGCGCACCAAGAGCCAGGACCACCTGATGGCGATCTCGCGCCGGCCGACCTTGGTCGAGACCGTGACCGACGTGTTGGTCGAGCGCGGCGATCGCGACGTCGCGCTCAGCGTCGCGCGCAATGCCGGCGCCAAATTCTCCGAAACCGGATATTTGCGGCTGGTCAAGCGATCAGAGGACGACGCCGAACTGGCGCAGTCGGTCGGCGAGCGGCCGGAAATATCGCGCCAGAACTTCCTCAAGCTGCTGACCACCGCGTCCAAGGCGGTGCGGCTGGCGTTGCAGGCGGCGCATCCGGAAATCGCCGCCGACGTGCACACAGCGGTGGCGCGGGCCGCGACCGAGATCCAGGCCAGGGCGGCAATCGCTTCGCGCGATTACAGCGCCGCCCGCGCGCGCATCAAGGCGCTGCGCGATGCCGGCCATCTCTCGGAAATCGAAATCGACGAATTCGCCCGCGCCGGCAAATTCGAGGAAACCGCCGTTGCCCTGGCGGCGATGTGCACCTTGCCGGTCGATGCGGTCGAACGCGCCATGGTCATGGATCGCGAAGAGGCCATTCTGATCGTCGCCAAAGCCATCGACCTGTCATGGCCGACCGCGCGGTCGATCTTAAGTCTGTGCGCCGGCAAAAATAGCGTGTCGCCGGAGACGGTCGAGAAGTGCCGATCGCTGTACAATAATATGAAGCGCGACACCGCCTTGCAGGTCGTCAAGTTCCAGCGCGAGAAACGCTAACAACCCGGTCGCGGCTAACGGCCGGTCTTGGACGGATTCTTGGACGGGATGATGCTGGCGATGGCGACCACGCGCAGCAGCCCCTCGGTCATTTCCGGCACCTGCTCGGGCGTGAGATGGCGGTATTGCTCGAGCCGGGCCAGCATGAACGCGTTGGTATGGCAGTCGACGACTTCCTTGTCGTAGGCGGCGCCGGCGATATAGGCCTCGAGAATGTCGCACAACGTCCTGGCGACGAAAGTGACCAGTTCATAACCCATCGTGCCGCTGACGTCGCGCAATTGCGCGCAACTGTGGAAGGCGCGCTCCAGCGCCGCCTTGTTGGCCGGATCGCCATCGACGACCTTGAGGGCGCCATTGAGCGTGGCGAATTCATTTTCGATCCAGACGCTGAAATCCGATTTCAGGTCGTTGACCGCCGCTTGCGCGCGTTCCAGCGCCGCGTCGCGCTCGACGCCGCCGGGGCGCCGCGCCAGCCGTTCAAAGCGGGTGTCGGGATAGAACAGGGTCGACGCGGTATCGGCTTTTTTTGTCATTATGTTTGTCCGGCGCGAGAGTTACTGAAAAGACTGTCGATATCGTCCTGGCCGAGAGCGGGTCCTTCTTCGGCCGCGACGTCAATGATCTTGTCGCCCTTACGGCGGCCGACGCCGCCCGGATAGCCTTCGATCTTGAAGCGCCGGTCCGGACCGAAATAGGTCGCGGTGTCGACGAAGGGCCGCGGGTTGAACACGATCCAGCCGAGCCGGTCGTACAGACCGCTTGGCGACATCGGCTTGGCGACGACGATATTGGCGCCGGCATCGCGGGCGTTCTTGACCGTGGTCTCGCTGGTGTCGCTGGACATCAGCAGAATCGGCAGCGTGCGGTTTTCGTTGTCCGAGTTGCGGCGAATGGTGCGGGTCAGTTTCAAGCCGCCATGCGGCGGCAAGCGCATGTCGCACAGAAGGATGTCGATCTTCTGGTTGGACAGTGCCTGGAACAGGCCGTTGGAGTGCTCGACTTCCATGACCTTGTTGGCGCCGAAGCCGCGCAGCATGCCGTTGACCACGCGCCGGACATATTGATTTGGGTCCGCGACTAGGATCATCAGATCGCGCAGATTGATGGACGAATTCTTCATGCCGAACCCTGTGCAGACCAGATCCGCTGATGTCATCTGCCAGGCGCATGGCCATGACGTTGGCGCCGGATTGCCTGCGAAACAATTTTGTCGCGACCTTAAAATTTACGATTCCAAATAATTCCACGTTAAGTAATAAGGCCGCTCAAAATGGCAATCTAGAATAACAATGTCGCGGACCATCGACGGTGCGCGCGACTGAGCCGTGCGCGTGTTTTGCGCCGCCGCCTTGAGCGGCCCGATTACCAGCCGGCGTTCACGGAAAAAGCCGGGTGAACGAAGACGATGCCCCGCATCGGTCTATTCAAGTAAAAGTCGGCCGTCTCGTCAGCGAAATCGTCCGGGATCAAAGAATTATTTGCGGTATTGCCTATGAAATCTTTCGAATTTTGATGCTGACGGGGTCAGCCTCGCAAAATTTAGCAGCAACCTTATGCGTCTGGGACGTGTGAGGTACAATATTTCAACTAAGTCATAAAGAAAATACTACTATAGGTAGCTCGATACTGTAATAGAAAGGCATATTAGCAATCTAGTTTGTACTGTTTACGCTATACGCCAAATTGGAATACGCCTAACCCGAATTATTCATGACTAGCAGGCGGATGTGTCTTAAAGCTCTGATTCAGCGTATGATTTTGGTCTCGAATCAAAACT
>CAIMEA010000031.1 GCA_903839845.1 uncultured Hyphomicrobiales bacterium | reverse complement strand
TTTGAGGCCCCGCAGCGGTGGATAGGCATGTCCTAAAGCAAGAGGAAGCCTGAAAAGGTCAGTCCACCGGGGGCCTTGCGGAGCAAACCTATAAACACCGCGCGCGGAGCGCCGGGCAACCGGCAACTGCGTGGTGACTAACCTGTGTATTCTAACTCAACACATACACAGGGCTGCGGGGTTGTTGTGACCCCGGCGTTCCGCGCGCCCTCGTTTTTGGAGGACGCAACGAGAATGCGAGATCAAGCGACGGCCTGCCCGGGGCCGCAAAGAATACGGGCGATGACGCACGACTGCTCTTCCCTTCACCCTCCCCTGGAGGGGGAGGGTCGAACGCTTGAACGAAAGTGAAAGCGTTCAGGGTGGGGTGAGCGGCTCGCGATAAGATCACCCCACCCCGCTCGCTATCGCTCGCGACCCTCCCCCTCCAGGGGAGGGTAAAGCAGGCGTAGCCTTGCTATCGCCGCCAATCGCGTTTAGCTCCTGCCCATGCTCGACACCCCTGCCCAGCCCCAATCCGCCAATGACGCCGGCGCCGCGCCGAAAGTGAGCTTCGTCTCGCTCGGCTGCCCGAAGGCTCTGGTCGATTCAGAGCGCATCATCACGCGGCTGCGCGCCGAGGGCTACGAGCTGACCCGCGAGCACGTCGGCTCGGATCTGGTCATCGTCAATACCTGCGGCTTTCTCGATTCAGCCAAGGCGGAATCGCTCGCGGCCATCGGCCTGGCGCTGAAGGAAAACGGCAAGGTCATCGTCACCGGCTGCATGGGCGCCGAGCCGGAAAACATCACCGCCGCGCACCCGGGCGTGCTGGCGATTACCGGCCCGCAGCAATATGAAAGCGTGCTCGACGCCGTGCATCGCGCGGCGCCGCCGCAACACAATCCGTTTCTCGATCTGGTGCCGCCGGAAGGCATCAAGCTGACGCCGCGCCACTATGCCTATTTGAAGATTTCCGAAGGCTGCAACAATCGCTGCGCCTTCTGCATCATTCCGAAATTGCGCGGCGATCTGGTGTCGCGCCCGGCCGGCGACGTCATGCGCGAGGCCGAGAAACTGGTGAAGGCCGGCGTCAAGGAATTGCTGGTGATCTCGCAGGACACCTCGGCCTACGGCCTCGATATCAAATATGCCGAAAGCCAATGGGGCGACAAACAGCTGCGCGCCAGGTTCCTCGATCTGTCGGCCGCGCTCGGCGAACTCGGCATCTGGGTGCGCATGCACTATGTCTACCCTTATCCGCATGTCGACGAGGTCATCCCGCTGATGGCCGAGCGAAAAATTCTTCCCTATCTCGATATGCCGTTGCAGCACGCTGACCCGAACGTGCTGCGCCGCATGAAGCGGCCGGCGTCGCAGGAAAAAACGCTCGAGCGCATCGCGCGCTGGCGCGACATCTGCCCCGACCTGACGCTGCGATCGACCTTCATCGTCGGCTTTCCCGGCGAGACCGACGCCGAATTCGAGACCTTGCTGCAATGGCTCGATGAGGCTTCGCTCGATCGCGTCGGCTGCTTCAAATACGAGCCGGTGCGCGGCGCGACATCGAACGCGCTGCCCGATCACGTTGCCGAAGAGGTCAAGGAAGAGCGCTGGCATCGTTTCATGAAGGCGCAGCAGGCGATTTCCGCGCGGCGTCTCAAGCGCAAGGTCGGCACGCGCCAGCAGGTCATTATCGACGAAGCGGGTGCGACGGTGGCCAAGGGCCGCTCGATGGCCGACGCGCCGGAGATCGATGGCGCCGTCTATGTGGCTTCGCGGCGTCCGTTGCGCGTCGGCGAGATCGCCACGGTCAAGATCGAGCGCGCCGATGCCTACGACCTGCATGGTACGGCGGTAGGCTACTGAGCGCGCCGAGTTCCATGCGTTTGCCGCGCTGCGGAACATCGTCTCGCCCCCGCGCGTTACCAGACTCCACCCACAAGGAGTTTGGGTCATGCAGACCAGATGCACACTTTTGATTACCGCGCTCGCGGCGGCCGCGGCTCTGTCGCAACCCGCCTCCGCGCAGACGAGTACGACAACGACGGTCACCACGGTGGCGAGGCAGACCACGGCCCAGGCGGTCACGCCGCTCAATATCCGCTCCGGTCCCGGCCCGGAATATCCGGTCATCGGCGCGATTCCGACCAACGGCCAGGCCGTCATCCTCGGCTGTATCCAGGGCAGCCTGTGGTGCCAGATTTCCTATAACGGCACCCAGGGCTGGGCCTTTTCCCAGTACATGACGGCGATGGTCGAGGGCCGCCCGCTCGCCGTTTCGCAGATCCGCGAATTGCCGCCGGTGACCTACGCCGCGCCGCCGGCGACCACCGGCACGACCACGACCATCGTCCGTCCGACCTATAGCGGCGATTTCGTCGCGCCCGTCGCGACCGCGGCGCCGCTGTCGATCGCGCCGCCGCCGCCGGCCGTGCAGACCTACATCGTGCAGAACCCGCGGCCGCAGGTTTACCTGAACGGCGAAGTCGTCGAAGGCGCCGGCCTGCCGCCCGATGTGGCGCTCGCGCCGGTCCCCGACAGCGACTATCAGTACGCCTACGTCAATGGCGTGCCGGTTCTGGTCGAGCCGGCAACCCGCCGCGTGCGCTATATCTATCGCTGAGCGCCCCGCGCATCAGGCAAAAACCGGCGCCGCGGCGATTTTGTCGCGGCGTTCGGCGTTTGACGGACGGCTTGCGATCGTCCCCGATTGACGCAAATCAAGACGATCAGGCGCGAGCGTGTAACCATTGCGCCGCTGGGGTAAAGCCGTGCTGATTGCCTTATTCGCCGACATCCATGCCAACCGGCAGGCCTTCGAGGCCTGTCTCGACCATGCGCGGGTGCAAGGCGCGCAGCGTTATGTGTTTCTCGGCGATTATGTCGGTTACGGCGCCGATCCGGATTGGGTGCTGACGACCGTCATGGACATGGTCGGAAAAGGCGCGCTGGCGGTTCTCGGCAATCACGATAACGCCATCAACGTGCCCGGCGAAACCATGAATTCCGAAGCGCAAGTGGCGATCGAATGGACGCGCGGCCAGCTCGGGCCTGAACAGCGCCGCTTTCTCGCCGATCTGCCGCTGACGCTGCAAGACGAGAGCCGGCTTTATGTCCATGCCGAGGCCAGCAAGCCGAAGTCCTGGATCTATGTGAAGAGTACCGTCGAGGCCTCGACCAGTCTGTCCGCCACGCCGGCGCACATCACATTCTGCGGCCACATCCACACGCCGGCGCTCTACAGCCTGTCGATCACCGCCAAGATGACGGCCTTCACGCCGGTCAGCGGCGCCGCGGTGCCGATGCTGCCGGGCCGGCGATGGCTCGCCGTGCTCGGTTCGGTCGGGCAACCGCGCGACGGCAATCCGGCCGCGGCTTACGCGCTGCTCGATACCGATAAGAAAGAGATCATCTATTGCCGCGTGCCTTACGATGTCGACGAGGCGGCCGCGCGGATTCGCAAGGCCGGGCTGCCGCCCTGGCTCGCCGACCGGCTGCACACGGGAAAATAACGCAATGGCCAAGCCGCTGCATGAACCCGGCGTCATGGTCGACGGCTTTCGCCTCGAACAACTCGTGCATCGCGGCGGCATGGCGCTGTTGTGGCGTGTCACCCGCCCCGACCTCGCCGCCCCGGTGCTGATGAAAGTGCCGCGCATCGGCGAAGGCGCCGATCCCGCCGCGATCGTCAGTTTCGAAATGGAACAGATGATCATGCCGAAATTGTCCGGCATTCATGTTCCGAAATTCGTCGCCGCCGGCGATTTTTCCGTACAACCTTATCTGGCGATGGAGGAGATCGAAGGCACGACCTTGCTGCCGCGGCTGTCGCAACTGCCATTACCTTACACCGAGGTTGCCGAGATCGGCGTCAAGCTCGCGACCGCGCTCGACGACCTGCACCGCCAACACGTCGTGCATCTCGACATCAAGCCGAGCAACATCATGTTCCGGCCATCCGGCGAAGCGGTGCTGCTCGACTTCGGCCTGTCGCATCACGACCAGTTGCCCGATCTGATGCAGGAGGAGTTCCGCCTGCCCTTCGGCACCGCGCCCTATATGTCGCCCGAGCAGTTGCGCGGCATCCGCAACGATCCGCGCAGCGATCTTTTTGCGCTCGGCGTGCTCCTGTATTTCTTTTCGACCGGCGTGCGTCCGTTCGGCGAAGGCGAGCGGCTGTCGACGATGCGCAAGCGGCTGTGGCGCGACCCGGTGCCGCCGCGCGCCTTGCGTCCCGATTATCCGCCATGGCTGCAGGAAATCGTGCTGCATTGCCTCGAGATCGAGCCGGCCTGGCGCTATCCGGCGGCGACGCAACTTTCCTTCGACCTCAGCCATCCCGACCAGGTCAAGCTGACCGGACGCGCCGGAAAGCTGAAGAAAGATCCATTCACCACGGTGCTGCGGCGGCGTTTCAATACCGATCTGACGCAGGGCCGCGCCAGACCGGGCTCGGCCGCGCCGCCTTCTTCCGCTCCGATTGTCGCGGTGGCGATCGATTTGAGCCAGGGTTCAGCCGCGCTTACCGAAGCGCTGCGCATCACCGCCGAACGCATTCTGGCCACGGTACCGTCGGCGCGGCTTGCCTGCCTCAATGTCCTCAAGCAGGGCCGCATCAGCCTGGATTCCGCTCTCGACGAGCAAGGCCACAACAAGAAAATCGATCGGCTGGTCGGGTTGCGGCATTGGGCCGAGCCGTTGAAACTGGATGAAGACCGCCTCACCGTGCACGTGTTGGAAGCGGTCGATCCGGCCTCCGCACTGCTTGAGTTTGTCCAGAACAATCGCGTCGATCATATTCTGATCGGCGCGCGTCACGATTCTCTGATGCGCTCATTGCTCGGTAGTGTCTCGGCCAAAATCGCCGCCGAAGCGCCCTGCACCGTCACAGTGGTGCGGCCGCCGCGCGCGCCGGCTTAAAGACGGTAAAACTTCGCCGCATTGTCGTGGAACACCGCGCGCTGCTCGGCCTCGGTATATTCCGCCATCACCTTGCGATAGATGGCGAAGAAATCGGCGTAGCTGGTGTGCAGCTTTTCCAGCGGATAATTGCTGCCATAAATCGTGCGCTCGATGCCGAATATCTGGATCGCGTCGCGGATCACCTGGCGCGCCTGCGCGTAAGTCAGGCCTAGCGAATACATGCCGAGGCCGGACAATTTCACATGCAGGTTCGGATAGGTCGCCATCAAGGTGAGCGCTGCGCGCCATTCATTGATGGCCTCCGGCGTGCGCTCGGTCAACATGCCGGCATGGACCAGGATCATACGGATGTTGGGAAAGGCCTTGAGCAGTTCGACCGCGTATTTCGCCTGATGCGCATAGACCTGCAATTCGAAATGCAGATCGTGCTTTTCCAGCTGCGCAAAGCCGCGGCGGAATTCGGAATCGTTGCAGAAATCCGGACGGATGGCGCCTTGCCGCTCCGGTTGTTTATCCCAATAGAGCATCTGGCGCGCGCCGCGCACATTCGGGAATTGCTTCTGCGCCTTCAACGCGGCATCGGCATCCGGCGCGGCGAGATCGACATTGCAGACGATGCCATGCGGAAAGCCGTGTTTGTCGGCCGTGGCCTGCAGCCATCTGGTTTCGTCGAGCGCCTTGCCCGGGCCCCAAAGCGCCGTGACATGCACCGACTTGACCGCGCCCTGCGGCACAATGTCGGCCATCCATTCCTCGACCGTATAGTCGCGGCGGATGCCGAAATAATCGCCGAACATGCGCGGCGGCGCCGGATCGGCGAGCCAGGCGACATCCTTGCGCAGCCATATGTGATGGTGCGTGTCGATCATCGGTCCGTCGTATTGCGGCATGGTATTTTCCCGAGGCTTAAAGCGTGCGGATAACTTTGATGATTGCGCCGGCCAACTGTGCCAGATCGTCCGGCGATATCGTAAAGGCCGGCGTCAGGTAAATCACGTTGCCGAACGGACGAATGAAAACGCCTTCGTCGACAAAACGGGCGCGCAGGGCATTCAAGTCGGCGATACGCGTCATCTCGACAACACCGATCGCGCCCAGGACGCGCACATTTTTTACGCCCGGCATCTGGCGACAGGGCGCGAGCCCCTGCTCTAGCGCCGCCGAAAGCGCGGCGACCTGTCGCAGGCGCGGCTCGCTTTCAAACAGATCGAGCGAGGCATTGGCGGCGGCGCAGGCTAGTGCATTGGCCATATAGCTCGGGCCATGCATCAAGGCTTTCGCCGGATCGTCCGACCAGAAAACGTCGAACACTTTTTTGGTTGCGACCGTCGCGGCCAGCCCCATCGTGCCGCCGGTCAGGGCCTTGGATAATGTGATGATATCGGGCACGACACCGGCTGCCTCGCAGGCGAACATCGTGCCGGTGCGGCCAAAGCCAGTGAAAATTTCGTCGAAGATTAGCAGCATGTCGTATTTATCGGCGAGCGCGCGAAGTCGCTTCAGCACAATGGCGTCATTGAATTTCATGCCGCCGGCGCCCTGCACCAGCGGCTCGACGATGATGCCGGCGATATCGCCGGCCCGCTGCGCCAACAGGGCATCGAGCGCGGCGAGGCGGTCATCGCTGTCCGGCAAATCGGCGAGATGATGTCGCGGCAGCAAGCCGGCAAACAAGGCATGCATGCCGTCTTCGGAATCGCTCACGGCCATCGCGCCGGTGGTGTCGCCGTGATAACCGCCCTTGAAGGCGATAAATTGCGAGCGGCCTTTGGCGCCTGTATTGATCCAGTACTGCAGCGCTATCTTCAGCGCGACTTCGACCGCGACCGAACCGGAATCGGAAAAGAACACATGGTCGAGATCGCCGGGCAGCAGACCCGCCAGCCGCCGGGCCAAAGTCGCAGCCGGCTCATGCACAAGCCCGCCCAGCATCACATGCGGCATATCCGCCAGTTGGCGCGCGACCGCCTGCCGGATATGCGGATGGTTGTAGCCGTGGCAGGCCGTCCACCACGAGGCGACGCCGTCGATCAGTTCGCGGCCATCGGCCAGCACGATGCGCGAGCCGTGTGTGTGCGTCACCGGCAACGGCGGATGGGCAGTTTTCATCTGCGCATAAGGCCGCCAGACATGCCTGAGCCCGTCCGCATACCAGCCGGGCGCACTCTCCTCTTTACTGGTATCCTCCGCCATTCGGCGCTTCCTAGTCCAATCCGACGTGACACCCAAGGCCCTTAGATGCACTCGCTCGACCGATTTGCGCAAGCCAAGCTCGACGGCCTCAAAACCCGTCACCTGCACCGGCAATTGACCGGTACGTTCCGCGAGGACGGCATCTGGGTCGAGCGCGACGGCCGGCGGTTGCTGTCGTTTTCCTGCAACGACTACCTCAATTTCACCCAGCACCCGGCGATCAAGCAAGCGGCCGTGGCGGCGGTCGAACGGTATGGTGCGGGCTCGGGCGCCTCGCGCCTGGTCACCGGCAATCATCCGCTTTATGCCGAGTTGGAAACCCGCCTCGCCCACATCAAGCAGACCGAAGCAGCTGTCGTGTTTGGCTCCGGCTATCTCGCCAATGCCGGCATCATCCCGGTCTTCATCGGCGCCGGCGGCCTCGTGCTGCTCGACGAACTGGCGCATGCGTGCCTCTATGCGGGAGCGCAGTTGTCACGCGGCACGGTGATGACTTTCCGCCATAACGATCTCGCCCATGCCCGCGAACTGCTGGCCGCGCACCGCGCCGCGCATGACCACGTCCTGCTGATCACCGACGGCGTGTTCTCGATGGACGGCGATCTGGCCCCGGTCGCCGCCTTGAATGCGCTGGCCGAGGAATACGACGCCTGGCTGATGACGGACGACGCGCATGGCCTCGGCGTCGTCGGCGGCGGGCGCGGTTCAAGCTTCGTCGGCAACACGCATATCGACGTGCCGTTGCAGATGGGCACTTTGTCGAAGGCCGTCGGCGCCTATGGCGGCTATTTGTGCGCCTCGGCCGCGGCCATCGACCTCGTTCGCAACCGCGCCCGCACACTCATCTATTCGACCGGTCTGCCGCCCTCTTGCGTCGCCGCCAGCATTGCCGCGCTCGATCTGATCGAACGCGAGCCGGCCTATGCGGCGCTGCCGGTGCAAAAGGCGAAAGCCTTCACCGGCGCGCTCGGCCTGCCCGACGCGCAAAGCCCAATCGTGCCGATCATCGTCGGCGAGGCCGATGCGGCGCTTGCCGCCTCGCAAATGCTGGCCGACGAAGGCTTCCTCGTCGCCGCCATCCGGCCGCCGACAGTGCCGGCCAGCACGTCGCGCCTGCGCTTCACGTTCACCGCGCAGCATCCGGACGACCAGATCGAGCGCCTCGCTTCGATCGTGCGCGAACGGGTGCTTGCGCCATGAGCGCCTACTTCGTCACCTCGACCGGCACCGACATCGGCAAGACTTTCGTCACCGCCGGACTAATCCGCTATCTGCGCAATGCCGGCCAGCCGGTGAACGCGCTCAAGCCGGTCGTCAGCGGCTACGATTCATCCGTGGTCGAGACCAGCGATCCGGCGGTGTTGTTGCGCGCGCTCGGCCGGCAGGTCTCCGCCGATGAAGTCCAGACAATCGCACCGTGGCGATTTCGCGCACCCTTGTCGCCGGACATGGCGGCGGCGCGCGAAGGCCGCACTATCGATTTCGACAAACTGATCGACGTCAGCCGCGCCGCCGTCAAAGCGGCATCGGGCATGCTGTTCATCGAAGGCGTCGGCGGCATCATGGTGCCGCTCGACGGCAAACGCACGGTGCTCGACTGGATGGCGGCGCTCGATATTCCGCTGCTGCTGGTGGTCGGCGGCTATCTCGGCGCCATCAGCCATACGCTGACCGCGCTCGACGTGCTGCGGCAGCGCAAATTGACCATCGCGGCCATCGTCGTCAGCGAAAGCGAACGCGGCACCGTCGAACTCGACGACACCGTCGCCAGCATCGCGCGCTTTTCCGAGAGCATCGAGGTGGTCGGCCTGCCGCGGTTGCCGGGCGGTATTAACGATCACCCCGCCTTCGCGCGCATCGCTTCGCTATTATAGTTTCGCGTTTTCGATGAAGCGGATCAACGCCGCGACCGCCAGGCCCATATCGGCGGGGCTGGCATATTCGGCCGGATTATGGCTGATGCCGCCGCGGCAACGCACGAACATCATCGCAATCGGGCAGAGTTTGGCCATCGCCGTGCCATCATGGCCGGCGCCGGAGGCCAGCCGCAGCGGCTCGCCGCCGACAGCGCGAATGGCGTCGGCGAAGCTCTCCTGCAAGGCCGGATCGCAGGGCGTGGTCGCGACATCGCGCGTCTGCGTGATCGTCAGCCCAAGTTCGCGGCGATCGGCGACCGCGCGGATTTCCGCCTTGAACCCATCGACGAATTGATGCCGCGCTTTGTCCGATCCGGAGCGGATATCGACGATCAGCGCGACATTGCCGGGAATGACATTCGACGCCGCCGCCGGAATGCGCAGATGGCCGACGGTGGCCACGACTTCGCCGCGCGTGTCGCGCGCTAGCCGTTCCGCCAGCATTATCACTTCGGCGGCGCCGGCGAGCGCGTCGCGCCGCAACATCATCGGCACCGTGCCGGCGTGTCCGGCCTCGCCAAGGAATTCGACATTGAGATAGCTCTGCCCGGCAATCGCGTTGACGACGCCGAGCGGCTGGCTGCGATATTCGAGCACCGGTCCCTGCTCGATATGGACCTCGACGTAAGCGGCGGCGACATCGCGCGCATAAGCCGCGGCCGGAATGTCGTCCGGGTTCTTGCCGTATTGTTTGATGGCGTCGCGCAAGGAGACGCCGTCGCGGCCTGCCATATCAAGTCGCGCGGCGTCGAATGTGCCGGCGCAAGCCATCGAGGATGCCAGCGTCGTCGGAAAGCGCACGCCCTCCTCGTCGCCGAAGGCCAGCACGTCGATGCCGAAGCCGAGCTTGCGTCCGGCGGCCGCGAAATGCTCCGCAGCGAGAATCCCGGCGATGACGCCGAACGGTCCGTCGAACATGCCGCCGTCGATCACCGTGTCGATATGCGAGCCGATCAGCAGGCGCTTCTTGCTCGCCCCGCTCCAATGGCCGCGCACCGTGCCCAGTGCGTCCTCAGACACCTGCAGATTGGCGGCGCGCATCCACTTGGCGATCAGATCGGCGGCGGCGCGGTGCTCGGGCGTGAGAAAAAGACGGACCAGTCGGTTCGGCTCGGCCGAGATCGAGCCGAGCGTGCGGATCATGGTGTCGGCGCGTTCGCCAAGCGCGGCGGCATCCGGCTCCCTCATCGAAAGGCCCTGGCCGGATCGCATGCGCACGTCGTCACGCCGTCAACTCCCGCGATAGGTCGAATAGCCGTAAGGCTGAATCAGGATCGGCACATGATAGTCGCGCCCGCCGGCCAGACCAAACCGCACCGGCACCAGATCGAGGAACGCCGGGTCCGCTGTCGCCATCTTTTGCGCGCGGTAGTAATCGCCGACGTGAAACGTCAGCTCATAGGTGCCTGGCGTGAAATCCTCGCCTTCGAGTAGTGGCCGGTCGAGCCGGCCATCGGCATTGGTTAGCGCTTCCGCAACGATTGCCGCCTCGTCGGCCCGGCGCAGCACCACGCGCAAACCCGCCGCCGGTCTGCCGGAGGTGGTGTCGAGCACATGGGTGGTCAGGCGTGGCATGCTGACAGTCTCGTTGTCACCGCCGGGCTTGTCCCGGCGATCCCGACCAGTGTGGCACAACAGTGCCTATCTAAGCGAGATGGCCGGGACAAGCCCGGCCATGACAAGCGGTAGAGTGCGGCGGCTTGTGGCTTACGGTACCAGAATGACCGATCCGGTGGTCTTGCGGCCTTCCAGATCCTTGTGCGCCTGGGCGGCGTCTTTCAGCGCATATTTATGGCTGGCCGGGATCTTCACCGCGCCGGAGCCGACCACGTTGAACAGATCGTTGGCGGTCGCAACCAGATCCTCGCGCTTGGCCGCATAGTGGTTGAGCGTCGGCCGGGTCGCGAACAGCGAACCCTTGTGCTGCAACAGGTTGATGTCGAAAGCCTTGATCGGGCCGGACGCCGAACCGAACGACACGAACATGCCGAGCGGCCGGATGCAGTCGAGCGACTTCGGGAACGTGTCGTTGCCGATGCCGTCATAGACCACGTCGCACAATTTTCCGCTGGTGATTTCCTTGACGCGCGCGGCGAAGTCCTCGTCGCGATATAGGATAGTATGATGCGCGCCGTTCTTCTTGGCCAGTTCCGCCTTGTCCTTGGAACCGACCGTGCCGATCACCGTGGCGCCGAGATGATTGGCCCACTGGCAAAGAATGAGGCCGACGCCGCCGGCGGCGGCATGAACGAGAATGATGTCGCCCTTTTTCACCTTGAAAGTGCGGTTGAGCAGATATTGCGCGGTCATGCCCTTGAGCATCATCGCCGCCGCCTGCTCGTAGCTGATGTTGTCCGGCAGTTTCACGGCGCGTTCGGCCGGCAGCAGACGCTCGGCCGAATAGCCGCCGAGCGGCACAACATAGGCGACGCGGTCGCCGACCTTCAGATCAGTGACGCCGGGACCGACTTCAGTGATCTGCCCCGCGCCTTCATTGCCCGAGACGAACGGCATGCCGACCGGCGAGGGATACATGCCGATGCGGAAATAAGTGTCGATGAAGTTCACGCCACAGGCATGCTGCTTGATCTTGATCTGGCCCTGGCCCGGTGCCGGAACTTCGATGTCGTCCAGCGTCAGAACTTCCGGACCACCGGCTTTATGAACGCGCACTGCTGCGACCATGTTTCACCCCTTGAACAGATTTGATTGATTGAATGCGTTTGAGTTTCGGGCGGGATCATAGGCAGCCCGCCGGCAAGCGCAAGCCGGGTGTCGGGCCTGCCCTCAACGCGCGCCTGAAACCCGCAGGTTTGCGCCATTGACGTAGGATGCCGCGTCCGACAGCAGGAACAGGATGCCTTCGGCGACCTCCTCCGGCGCGCCGGCACGGCCTTGCGGCAGCGCCGCCATCAGGCGCTCGACCCGGCCCGGCGGCTGGATATCGGTATCGATCATGCCCGGGCTGATCGCATTGACGCGAATGCCTTCCTTGGCGACCTCACGCGACACACCGATCACCATTGAATCGACCGCGCCCTTGGCGGCGGCATACCAGACGCATTCATTGGCGCCGCCGAGAGTCGCCGACATCGACGACAGCATGACGATCGAACCGCCTTTGCCGCCGTGCTTGGTCGACATGACGCGCACGCAGGCGCGCAGACACAGCAGCGCGCCGAGCGTATCGACGTCGAGCACCTCGCGGAGGGTCTTGGTTTCGACTTCATCGAGCCGCGAGAACGGACCGATGATGCCCGACGAATGCACGAAGTGGGTGATCGGTCCAAGCTCTTTGGCGGCTTGCGCGAAGACGCGCTCGATATCGTCTTCCTTGCCCATGTCGCCTTGCAGCGCGATCGCCCGGCCGCCGGAGGCATGCACCGCCGCGACCACGCTCGCCGCCGCAATCGCGTTGCTGTTGTAGTTGACCGCAACGTCATAGCCTTTGCTGCCCGCCAGTTTGGCGGTGGCGGCGCCGATGCCACGGCTGCCGCCGGCAATCAGAAGAACGGGACGTGACATGCGGCAAACTCCCCAAGACGTTGTTATATACAAGACGTTGTTTTATGACTGACCGGCGGGCCGCCGTAGCAAACCGGCGATCAGAAAGTAAAGGCCGACGGCCGATAGCGCCGCTACAATATAAGTCCCCGGCGCCAGATCCAGCGCCACCGCCACGAAAGCCAAAACTGCCCACAGCGCCATCAGCGCGATGTTGACGCGGCGCAGATGCCGTACCCGCAGCGGATGCACAAAACGAATGGGCACGAAGGTCAGCCCGGCGAGAACGGCAATCGCCAACGCTGCGACATAAGGCGGCGGCTCCAGCACGAACAGATAGAACGCCACCAGATTCCACACCGCCGGAAAGCCACGGAAGTAATTGTCGTTCGTCTTCATGGCGCGGTCGGCGAAATAGAGCGCCCCGGTAACCACGATGACCAGACCCGACGGCACCGCCAGCATTTCAGGCAGATAGCCGCTGGCGGCGATCGCAAAGGCCGGCACGAACACGTAGGTGATGAAATCGACGACGAAGTCGAGGCCCTCGCCGTTCCAGCGCGGCAGGACTTCCGCGACCTTGAAGCGGCGCGCCATCGGCCCGTCGACGGCATCGACCACCAGCGCCAGTCCGAGCGACAAGAACATCGCCGCCCAGTGACCACCCGTAGCGAAGATGAGCGCCAACAGGCCGAGCGCCGCGCCGAGCGCGGTGAAGATGTGGACAGCGAAGGCGCGCAGCATCGAAAAATTCATGACATTTTTTTCATGCGCATGATCTTGTCCGAAAAACGGTTCCCACTTTTCGGGATCATGCGCTACTGATTGCCCCAGTCGAGCTTGACGATCTCGGCCGAACGCCCGGTCAAATTCCAGTTGCGGCCGAAGCCGCGAAAGCGCGACTTGTCAGCCTTGGCGACGATCACATCCGGTCCGATCCAGTATTCGCTGTTGCGGATGACGACGTTTTGTCCGGTCTCCTTGCCGCGCACCGGCGAGATCGCGCCGTCGACATATTTCTCGATACGGATGCGGCGGGTCTCGCCGTCGGTCTCGTAGGAAATCGGCACCTGATGCACGCCGAGGAACTGGCCAACCAGGATCGACAACAGATGCGTGGTGCCGCCGACGCGGCCGGTGAAAATGCGGGTCAGTCCCTTGACCGCCTGGATCGGCGCCTTGTCGTCGACGAACAAAGCCGCCGTCCAGTTGCCGCGCGACATGATGCCGGGCAGATCCATCATCAGGCCGACCTTGATGCCGGACAGATCGACATTGTCGATACGGCCTTCGTCGATGCGCACACCGGCCCAGGTCTGGCAGCGATCCTCGGTCGGCGGATGGTCGCCGAGCGACAGCACGCAGGGACAGAACACCGTGCAACTGCACGACAAGGTCATTTCGCCTTTCAGCGTCCAGGCTTCGGCCACGCTTTCACTCCCCGTGTCTTTTTGTCTTGTTAGCTTAAATAGCACGCCCCGGCCAATGCACCACAACCGAAGCGCCGACAAAAGCGGCGCCCCCCGCGACCAACAGGACGCCGATGGCATAAGTGAAGCGCTTGCCGGTTCCCATCTTCTCCAGCGTCATGACGATGCCGAGCGCCGCCATCCACACCACATTCATGACGCCGACGGCGAACATCACCAGCATCATCGCCCAGCAGCAGCCAAGACAAAATAAACCCTGGCGCAGGCCGAGCTTGAAGACGCCGCGCGGCGTCGTCGCCCAATTGGTGAAGAAGAACGGGAATGGCGACCGGCATTGCCTGAGACAAGCGTGTTTGAGCGCGGAGAATTGATAAAAGCCGGCGGAGATGAAAATCGCGCCGGAGAACAGTCCGCTGACCGAGCCCATGCTCGGGTCGAGGATGGCGGCGCGCGTCAGCGCGTATTGCGCGAGGGTCGCCAGCGCGGCGAAGCCGAACCAGACCATGGTATAACCGGCGGCGAGCAGGAAAGGCGAAACGACGGGCTCGCTTTTGCGCGCGGCGGTATCGGCGATTTCGGCGTAGGTCAGGATCATCGGCGAGGCGCTCGGCAGCATCATGGCGAGCGTCATGGCGCCCCACATCAAGGCGACCAGCGCGAAGCCCGAGACGCCCCAGACCCCATCCGGCATCAGCGCGACGCCGAAGGTCGAACCGCAGATCGCTGCCCAGGTATTGGCCGCCCACGCGCCACCCGGCCCGCCCATCGACGCCGTCAGCAACGCGAGATAGAGCCAGCCGAGCCCGACCAGCGCGATGACGCAAATGACCGCCAGGCGCTTGGGCCGCGCGAAAGCCGCGCCCAGCCGGGAGGCGGCGGGCGACAGGTTCGGCAGGCTATGCTCGGCCTCGGTCATGGGGCTCCTCTGGTGACGATGCATAGCGCATCGGACCGGGGACATGCTAATCCAGCTAAAGCCAAACAGGATCAGGCGCTTTGATGCCGGACAAATATAAGACAATCGTGGTCGGCGGCGGCCCGGCCGGCCTGACGGCGGCTATTGCGCTCGCCGCCGGCGGGCTTTCGGTGGCGCTGGTGGGCAAGCGCCCTGCCCAGCCCGATAACCGCACCACGGCGCTGCTCGGCGGTTCCGTCACCGCGCTGGAGACGCTTCGTGTCTGGGAGTTCTGCGCCGCTCAGTCAGCGCCGCTCAAGGTCATGCGCATCGTCGACGATACCGGCCGGCTGTGGCGCGCGCCGGAGGTCAAATTCTCGTCAACCGAAATCGACCTCGAGGCCTTCGGCCACAACATCGCCAACCGCGACCTCGTCGCCGCATTGGAACAACGCGCCGCGGCGCTGCCGAACCTGACCGTGATCGACGACGAAACGACAGAGGTCGCGCCGGACGCCGACGGCGTCACCGTCACGCGCAAGAACGGCGCGACATTACGCGCGCGCCTCGTCGTCGGCGCCGACGGCCGCCGCTCGATGTGCCGCGAAGCCGCTGGCATCGGCGTCAATGAGCATGCCTACAAGCAGGTCGCCCTCACCGTCATCTTGCGTCATTCGCGGCCGCACCGCGACACCTCGACCGAATTCCACACGCCGAGCGGCCCGTTCACATTGGTGCCGCTGCCGGGACTGCGCTCGAGTCTTGTCTGGGTTCTCGAACCGCACCGGGCCGAGGAGATCGCGGCACTCGACGACGCCACGCTCGCCGCCGAGATCGAGCGCGCCGCGCATTCGATCCTTGGCAAGATCGAACTCGAGCCGGGCCGTGGCCTGTTTCCGCTCAAAGTCGTCACGGCGCAGAAGTTCGGCGCCAACCGTATCGTGCTGGTTGGAGAGGCCGCGCATGTCATTCCGCCGATCGGCGCGCAGGGTCTCAATCTCGGCCTGCGCGATGCCGCCAGCATCGGGGAGCTGGCCACCGAAGCGCACAACGAAGGCCGCGATATTGGCGGCGACGACGTACTTGCGGCCTACGATACGATGCGCCGTGGCGATGTCACCACGCGCGGCGTCGCCATCGACCTTTTCAACCGCACGCTGCTGACCGACTTCCTGCCGGTGCAGGGCTTGCGCGGTCTTGGGCTTTACATGATCGATAAAATCGGCCCGCTGCGCCGCGCCGTCATGCGCGAGGGCATCGCGCCGACATCGGCGCAGCCACGCCTGATGCGTGGCGAAGCGCTTTAACTCTCGTTGAGCTTTGACCGAAACTGCGCGTCGATCGGCAATGGCAATGCGGGCATGGTCTTGCCCGACGCGTTTTTGATCGTATGCGCGAACAGGCCGCGCGCGACGAAATGCGGATCGCGCACGGCTTCTTCAAGCGGCGTCACGATGGTGACGCAGCAATCGGCTTGCGCGAAAATCGGCCGCCATTCTTCCGCCGTCCGCGCGGCGACCAACTGGGCGACCGCCGCGCGAGTCGCTTGCAAATCGCGCCAGTCATTGACGAATTCCGCCGCCAGGCCGATGGCCGTCGTAAACGCGAGCCAGAATTTCTGCTCCAGCGCGCCGCAGGCGATGATCCGGCCGTCCTTGGTCGAATAAAGCTGATAGCGCGGCGAACCGCCGACCAGCGGCAATTCGCCGGGCTTGGGAAACTTGCCGCTCGCCTGCCCCAGCGCCAGCGCGTACCAGGCAAAGGTGAACATCGTGTCGCTCATGGCGATGTCGATGAACGCGCCCTGCCCGCTCTGGTCACGTGCCCGCAGCGCCAGAAGAATATTGATCATCGCCGGAAAACTGCCGCCGCCAATATCGGCGGCCAGCAAAGGCGGCAGCACGGGCGCATCGATTGGCCCCGGCTGCAAATCGAGCAGCCCGGTCGCGCCGATATAATTGACGTCGTGCCCGGCTTCATCGGAGCGCGGCCCGCTCTGCCCGTAACCGGATATCGAGCAGTAGATCAGCTTCGGATTGATCGCCCGCACGTCGTCATAGCCCAGCCCCAGCCGCGCCATGACGCCGGGACGAAATTGCTCGATCAGAATATCGGCGCGCTTGAGCAGCGGCATCAAGGTGGCGCGGTCGGCCTCGCTCTTGAGATCGAGCGTCAGGATCTTCTTGCCGCGATTGAGCAACGCGAAGGCCGCGCTCTCGCCATCGACGATCGGCGGAAAACGCCGCATGTCCTCGCCGCCCGGCCGTTCGATCTTGATCACCTCGGCGCCCGCTTCCGCCAGCATCAGGGCCGCCAGCGGCCCCGGCAGCAGCGTCGAAAAATCGAGGACGAGTAAGCCAGTGAGTGGTTGCATATTCTTATCTGAATAAAAGTGGTGGCAGCGTACCGGTTTTCACCATCCACATCACGCTGGTGAGCGTCACCACCGAAACAATCGTCCCGACCAGCACCGCGCCGGAAGCCTGCTCGACCCAGGTGTCGTATTGCCGCGCGAACACGAAGACGTTCAACGCGGGCGGCAATGCCGCCATCAATATCGCGGTGTCGACCCACAACTGATCGAACGGTCCGAACAGCGACAGCAGCAGAAACATCAGGATCGGATGCAGCAGCAATTTCACCGCGGTGAGGAACGGCACTTCCCACGGCATCTTTTTCAGCGGCCGCAGCGCTACCGTCACGCCCAAAGTGAACAGCGCGCACGGCGCCGATGCATTCTGCAAGAACTGCATCAGCCGTTCGATCGCCACCGGCGGCTGGTACGGGATGGCCGCCGCGCCGATGCCAAGCGCGGTTGCGATCACCAGCGGATTGGTGCCGATGCGCTTAAGCACATCCATTCCGACCGACGCAACGCTCTTCTTATCAGGACTCGCAATAGCCATCATGAACGGCACCAGCGAGAACAACAAAAGCGTGTCGAAACAGAAAATCAGCGCCACCGGCACCGCCGCCTGCGCCCCCAAAGTCGCCAGCGCCAGACCCGGGCCCATGTAGCCAATATTGCCGTAGCCGCCGGCAAGCCCGGCGATGGTCGACTCGTCGATACGGCCGCCGCGGATCGCCATGCCGATGGCGAAGGCGACTGCGAAGGCGAAGAAGGTGGACAGAGTGGTGGCGAGGATAAAGTCGGTCCTCGCCAGTTGGTCGAGCGGCGTCTGCGACAGGATGCGGAAGAACAAAGCCGGCAGCGACACATAGACGATGAAGAAATTCATCCAGGCGAGCGCGGTGTCCGGGATCTGCTTGATCTTGCCGCAGACAAAACCGATGATGATCAGGCCGAAAAACGGCAGCGCCAGATTGAGAACCTCGATCATTCCTGGTGTCCCGATTTCGACGTTCGCGAGCCTACTTGGCGCGGCCTTTGCATTCCTCTAAACGCGAGACGTGTCTTTTGGAAGGACCTAATCCCGTGAAGCTGCCCCGCCAGTTCTTTCAGCCGCTTGCCATTGGCGCGCCCGCCCCGATGCGCGATTTGCCGATCCGGCTCGAGCGCATGATCCATTTCGTGCCGCCGCACATGGAAAAAATGCGCGCCAAGGTGCCCGAACTGGCCAAAACCGTCGACGTGGTGCTGGGCAACCTGGAAGACGCCATTCCGGTCGAGGCCAAGGAAACCGCCCGCAAGGGCTTCATCGAGATGGGCCAGACGGTGGATTTTGGGCCGACCGGCCTGTGGACCCGCATCAATGCCCTCAACTCGCCCTGGGCGCTCGACGACGTCACCGAGATCGTCGGCGCGATCGGCAACAAACTCGATGTCATCATGCTGCCCAAGGTCGACGGTCCCTGGGACATCCATTATCTCGACCAGTTGCTGGCGCAGCTTGAGGCCCGTCACAAGGTGACAAAGCCGATCATGATCCACGCCATTCTGGAAACCGCGCAGGGCGTCAACAATGTCGAGGCCATCGCCACCGCCTCGCCGCGCATGCACGGCATGAGTTTGGGCCCGGCCGATCTCGCCGCCTCGCGTGCGATGAAGACCACCCGCGTCGGCGGCGGTCATCCCGAATACAAGGTTTTGGCAGACGCGGCTGGAGACGCGCCCCGCGCCGCCTACCAGCAGGACCTCTGGCACTACACCACGGCGAAAATGGTCGATGCCTGCGCGAGCGCCGGCATCAAGCCGTTCTACGGACCGTTCGGCGATTTCTCCGACGCCGCCGCCTGCGAGTCACAATTCCGCAATTCGTTTTTGCTTGGCTGCGTCGGCGCCTGGACCCTGCACCCGTCGCAGATCGCCATCGCCAAAAAGGTCTACGCGCCCGACCCCGCCGAAGTCGCCTTCGCCCGGAAAATCGTCGAGTCCATGCCGGACGGCGCCGGCGCGGTCATGATCGACGGCAAAATGCAGGACGACGCCACCTGGAAGCAGGCCAAGGTATTGATAGACTTGGCTAAGCTGGTCGCCGCCAAGGACCCGGAAATGGGCCAGCGCTACGGACTATGAGGCAAGTTCCGCTGCGATTTGGACTAGCCAATACCGCGCCGAAGCACTAACTGGTCTTTCCATGAGCAAGACGCACACCGCAAAATTCACGATCGGCCAGGTGGTCAAACACCGGCTGTTCTCGTTCCGCGGCGTGATTTTCGATATCGACCCGGTGTTCAACAATACCGAGGAATGGTGGGAGGCGATTCCGGCCGACGTGCGGCCGCGCAAGGATCAGCCATTCTATCACCTGTTCGCGGAAAACGCCGAAACCGAATATATCGCCTATGTGTCGGAACAGAACCTGTTGCCCGACACGTCCGGCGCCCCGATCCGCCATCCGCAGGTCGACGAAGTGTTCGAGTGGGATGACAGCATCGGTTACAAGCCGCTCAACGGCCAGTTGAACTGAACTGGTCTGGAGCGTTTTCGAGCGAAGAGGCACCGGTTCGCGTGAAGAAAACGCGACAAATCAGATGACGAAAGCCCCGGCTTTGATTCCATCAAAGCCGGAAAGGCTCTCGGGGCCTTAGGCGCGTCCTCTCGCTCGCCTTGCCGCCATTCATTCAAGCCTCCAGCCTTTCGGCCGCATTTTTGCGTGCCTGCCACGCGCCTTGTCACCCTCCAATTCGTTGCAGCCGGTGACTCCCTGCTGCTAGATGCGCGGATAATAAAGACAAAGAGACAGGGAGTTCGACATGCCAGTCGCTTTGGTCCGGGGCGTGCCAATCAATTACGAAATATTCGGCACCTCCGGTCCCTTCATCGCGCTGACGCCTGGCAGCCGCCGGCCTTATGGCGAGCTGAGCGACCTTGCAAAAACCATCGCCGCCTTCGGCTACCGGGTCCTGCTGCACGACCGGCGTAACTGTGGCAAATCCGGTGTCGCCTTCGATGGCTCGGCCTCCGAGCATGAAATCTGGGCCGACGACCTCTACGAATTGGCCAAACAGCTTAACGCCACGCCGCTCTATGTCGGCGGCTCGTCCGCCGGCGCGCGGCTCGCGATCCTGTTTGCCATCCGCCATCCGGACGCGCTGCGTGGCTTGCTGTTGTGGCGCCTGACCGGCGGGCAGGAAGCCGTCGACCGGCTAGCCGAGCAGTACTACGGTGCATTCATCAAGCTCGCGGAGGCCGGCGGCATGGAGGCCGTGGCCAATTCCGAGCACTTCGCCGAATGCATTGCCCAGCGGCCGGCGAACCGTGACGTCCTGATGAAGACGGATGTCAAAGACTTCATAAAGGTCATGATCAAGTGGCGCGAAGCCTTTCTCACCGCGGCCAAGCTGCCGCTGGTCGGCGCCACCGAGGCCGACCTCAACGCCATCACGCAGCCGGCCTGCCTGATCTCCGGCAATGACGTGATACATTCGCCCGTTACCGCGCGAAAGGCGGCGAGCCTTTTTCCCAATAACGAATTCCATGACGACGTCGTCGAGAAACGCGCCGACGACAACCTCAAGGATGAATGGGATCGCAAGGAATGGCGCGGCGCCGAGCCGCGCCTTGCCGCGATCTTTTCCGCATTTCTCACGAAAGCCGAACGCGCCAAAGCGTCGGCTTGAATATCTCTCTCAGGAAGGTTGATATCGATGAGCCTGCAAATCCGCCGTGTCGTCACTGGCCACAATGCCGAGGGCAAGGCCATCGTCGAAGTCGATGAATTGGCCAGAAATGTCATTTCGAACCGCCCCGGCGCACAGTCCTGCGTGGTGTGGTCGACCAAGGGTTTTCCGGTCAACAACGATGGCTTCGACGATCCGACCCAGGGCTCGTTCAAGACCACGGTCGAGAACGGCACAGTCTTCCGCATCGTGCATTATGAGCCCGGCGTTACGCCGCGTAATCATCGCACCGACTCGATTGACTATGCCGTGGTCATCTCCGGCTCGATCGATATGGAGCTTGATGACGGCGTTGTCGTCACACTCAAGGCCGGCGACGTGCTTGTGCAGCGCGGCACCATCCATAACTGGGTCAATAATGGCGCCGAGCCATGCACCATTGCCTTCGTCCTGGTGAGCGGCAAGCCGGTCGAAGCCGGCGGCAAGCCGCTCGCTGCTATCGGCTAACGCCGCATCCGGGCGGCTCTGCGAAAAGGGCCGGCCTCGAATCCGATCTGATTATTGCTCGCCGTCGAAACATAATACCGAACAGGGAGACGTCTGAATGGTGCAAGTCATTACTGTTATCGTCGCAATGCTGGCGGCTGCGCTAACGAGTGCGCAGGCGCAGCAATATCCCGATCATCCTGTGCGCATCATCGTCGGTTTCGCCGCCGGCAGCGGCCCGGACATTCACGCGCGCACTGTCGCCGCGCAGTTGTCCACCAGCCTTGGCCAGCAGTTTTTTGTCGAGAACAGGCTTGGCGCCAATGGCACGATCGCCGCCCGCGCTGTCGCCAATGCCGAACCGGACGGCTATACGATTCTGTTCTCTTCGAACGCCATCGCGTCGACGCCTTACATCTACAAGCAGCTTGGCTTCGACATCTTCAAGGACCTCAAGCCGGTTGCGACGCAGGGCATTCTCGACGGCCTGTTCATCCTGGTTGACGCAAAGTCCGAGATCAAAACCCTCCAGCAGTTCATCGACCATGCCAAGAAGAACCGCGTTCTGTACGGCTCGCCCGGCGTCGGCAACGGTTTGCATCTTGCCACCGAACTGTTCAGCAAGGCGGCCGGCATCAAGATGCAACACGTGCCTTACAAAGGTGCGTCCGAAGTGATGAACGGCATGCTGAGCGGTAGCGTCGAAGTCATGGTGGTGACGCCGCCATCGGTGGTCGGCCTTTTGCAGGCCGGCACGGTGCGCGCGCTCGGTTTCACCGGCACCAAGCCGTTTCCGCCCTTCCCGGCGGTGCCGCTGGTCAAGGACATCGTCCCCGGCTTCGAGCCGATCGGCTCGTGGGGCATGTTCTTCCTGCCCGGCAAGACGCCGCCGGAGTTGGTCAACAAGCTCAATGTCGCGATCCACGCCGCGCTGCTGGCGCCGGCCGTGTCCGGCATCCTGCAACGGGACGGCTACATACCGGACACGCTAAACCCCGAACAAACCGCGGCGTACTTTCGCAAGGAAGTTGAAGTGACCGGCGAGGCCGTCAAGGCCGCAGGGATCGAGGCGAATTAATCGCGCCTTTATTCCGGGATCTGCGCAGCACCAACGGAATGGCCATAATAATAAAAAAAAGGCGCGGCCGAAGCCGCGCCTTTTGCTTATCCGATAAAACGGCCGATTACTTCGCGGGAGCCGGCGGCGCCTGCGCTTCCAGTTTCTTGCGCGCCTCTTCCGCCTTCTTCTGCAGTTCTTCCTGCAGCTTGCGCTGCTGTTCCTCAAACACCTTCGGATCGGTCGCCGGGCCGTCATAGGCCTTGGCGAAGTCGCCGAGCGGCAGCGGCAGGCTGATCGGCGTGCCCTGCATGTTGATCGCCTGCAAGGTGAGCATCTGGCCCTTCTTCATCTTGCCGATGATGTCGTCGGTCAGCGCGTAATCCGACATGCAACCGACTGGGAAACAGATCTTGTAGGGCTCCTGCACCGGCTGACCCTGATCGATGATCATGCGGGTGCCGTGCGCGAGCTGCATGCCGAGCGGCACGGTGACGCGCATGATTTTCTGCCCGCCTTCCGGCTCGAACAGCTGGACGATGGCGACCGGCATGCCGTTTTCGAGGCGGCCATCCTTGGTGATGACGCAGACCTGCTGGTTGTTGGTGTCCGGGCCCTTGCCGCAGATTTTCATCCACGGCGAATACATCAGCTGCGGCTGATCGGCGGCGGCGGCTGGCGCCGGGGCGGCAGGCGCAGCTGCCGGCGGCGCCGCGCCGGGCTTGGCGGCAGGAGCCGGAGCAGCCGGCTTCTTGGCGGCGGCCGGCGGGGGTGTCTGAGCCTGCGCGGACGGCGCTGCCAGCAGGCCGAGACCCAAAAGGCTGGCTACTGCGACTGCGGCGGTCAGCGCGCGGCCAAACGGCCGGGCCGATGCGATCCGATGATCCATTTGCAAAACGTCCTTTGTATTTAACCGTCGGCGGCCGTCAGGCCGCGCCAAAACGGCGGTTCGGCTCTCTCCGGGGAAAATACGGCGAGAGCGTGACATTCGATCGCAGCCTGATACCCGATATTGTCCCTGCAATAAAGCCACGAATACGACGAAAGTGCGCCTCGCCGGTCATTCCCACCAGGACGGCGCGCCTATGATAAGCGTATGACAAAACCGGGACGAATCGCATCAAACGATTGCTCACACCCTTAACGGGCGGCTTAACGGACAGGATGGCGGCTGCGCGGCGTCAGCCGTCCCGCCGCGCTGTTCTGATCGGTGCGTTGCTCGCGGTTTACTGCTTCGGACGCCGGCGGGCCCAGGCCGCAACATCGGTCGCCCGGCACGCCATCGCCATGCAGGGCGAACCGGCCTGGCCGGCCGGCTTTGCCGGCCCGACCTACGCCAACACGGCGGCGCCCAAAGGCGGCCAGCTGACGCAAGGCGTCCTCGGCACATTCGACAGTCTCAATCCGTTCATCGTCAAAGGCCTACCGGCCGCCAATATTCGCGGCTACACGATCGAAAGTCTGCTGGCGCGCGGCTATGACGAGCCGTTCACGCTGTATGGATTGCTCGCCGACAGCGTCGAGACCGATGAAGCGCGCAGCTATGTGACATTCACCCTTCACCCGGCGGCGCGCTTTGCCGACGGCAAACCCGTGACGCCGGCCGATGTGATTTTCTCCTGGGAATTATTGCGCGACAAAGGCCGGCCGAACTACCGGACCTATTACATCAAGGTGGCCAAAGCCGAATTGTCCGGCGCGCGCGGCGTCCGCTTCGATCTAGCCGGCGCCGACGATCGCGAACTGCCGCTGATCCTCGGGCTGATGCCGGTTATGGCCAAACACGCGACCAATCCCGACACGTTCGAGGATACGACGTTCGAGCCTCTGCTCGGCAGCGGTCCCTATCGCGTCAACGCGGTGCGGCCGGGCGAGAGCGTTACCTTCACGCGCAATCCGAATTATTGGGGCCGTGATCTGCCGATCAACCGCGGCCTGTGGAATTTCGACACCATCAAGTTCGATTACTACCGCGACGGCAACACGCATTTCGAAGGATTTAAAAAAGGTCTCTACGACGTGCGGCTGGAAACCGATCCGGGCCGCTGGCAGACCGCTTACGATTTCCCGGCGCTGCGCGACGGCAATGTCGTCAAGGAGGATCTGCCCTACGGTCTGCCAAAGGGCATGCAGGGTCTGGTGTTCAACACGCGCCGGCCGATCTTCGCGGATGTGCGCGTGCGCGAGGCGATCCTCGGCCTGTTCGATTTTGAGTGGATCAATCACAATTATTTCTTCGATCTCTATGCGCGCACCGCCAGCTATTTCGACGCCAGCGAACTCTCCGCCCATGGCGTTCCGGCCGACGCGCGCGAAAGGGAATTGCTGGCGCCCTTCCCCGGCGTCGTGCGCGACGACATCTTGCAGGGCCGATGGGCGCCGCCGGTCAGCGATGGTTCGGGCCGCGACCGCGCCACCTTGCGCCGCGCCTTCGACCTGTTCGCGCAGGCCGGCTATGTCTTGAACGGCACGCAACTGGTGCATCGCGCCAGCGGCAGACCGTTCACCTTTGAAATTCTCTGCACCACGCGCGACCAGGAGCGCGTCGCGCTGGTCTTCACGCGCAGCCTCAAGCGCGCCGGCATCGACGCGCTGGTGCGTTCGATCGACGCCACCCAATTCGAGCGCCGGCGCATCAATTTCGATTTCGACATGATGGACTACCGCTGGGAGCAGTCGCTGTCGCCCGGCAATGAGCAGATGTTCTATTGGGGCTCGGCCGCCGCCGACCAGCCCGGCAGCCGCAATTACATGGGCGTCAAATCGCCGGCCATCGACGCCATCATCGCCTTGATGCTCAAGGCCACCGACCGCGCCGATTTCGTCGCCGCCACACGCGCGCTCGACCGCGTGCTGCTCTCGGGGTTCTACGTGGTACCCCTCTACTTTCCGCCCAAACAGTGGGTGGCGCGCTGGACGAGAATCGAGCATCCCTTGAAGACCTCGCTTTTTGGCTATTTGCCGGAGACGTGGTGGCACAGGTCTCCGTGAGCATTGAGCGCCCATGATTTTGCAAGGCGACAAGGACCAAACACCCCCTATGCAAGGTCCCGGCGGCGCCACACTCGATGAGTTGTTTCGCCGCGCTGGCGTGCAATCGTCCACTGCGGTCGCCCTGATCGACCCGCCCAATCGCCAGACATTCACCGATGGCGCGCCGCGCCGGCTGACTTATGCACAGGCGGATCGCGCCATTTCGGCGCTGGCGTCGAAGCTGAGCCGGCTCGGCCTGCCGATCGATAGCGTGGTGGCGATCCAGCTTCCCAATACGATCGAGATGATCGTCACGCTGCTCGCGGTCATGCGCGCCGGCATGATCGCAGCACCCATGCCTTTGCTGTGGCGTCAGCACGATCTGAAGGCCGCTTTAAGCAAAGTCGGCGCCAAGGCCATCGTGACGATGTCGCATGTCGGCGCGATCGATCACGCCGCCATCGCCATGCAAGTGGCGAGCGAGCTTTTCCCGGTGCGCTTCATCTGCGGTTTCGGCGCCGGGCTGCCCGACGGCGTTGTGCCGCTCGACGATGTCTTCACCGCCGAGCAACCGTCGAACGCGCCGCGCCCGGTCCGCGCCGGCAACGCCGCCGATCATGTCGCGATCGTCACCTTCGATGTCACGCCGGATGGACTGGTCGCCGCCGCGCGCAGCCATAGCCAATTGATGGCCGGCGGCTCCGCGGTGTTTCTCGAAGCCGGCGCTGCGCGCAACGCCAATATTCTAACGGCGATACCGGTGTCGTCCTTTGCCGGCCTTGCCGCGTCCATGTTGCCGTGGCTGCTCGAAGGCGGCACGCTGTCGCTGCATCACGGCATCGATCCGCACACCTTCGCCGCGCAATGCCACGCCCATGCCGGCGGCATGATCGTGCTGCCGGGGCCGGTACTGACACCGTTTGCGACCGCCGGCTATTTCACCGGCATCAACACCACCATCCTCGCGGTCTGGCGCTCGCCCGAACAGCTGGCCAACGCCGCCGGCTGGCGCGGCGACTGCGCATTGGTCGATCTCTCAAGCTTCGGCGAAATCGGTTTGATCGCGTCGCATCGCACCGCCGACGGTCTGCCGGCGGACATTCCGCTCGGCGCGATTGGCGCGCGGCACATCGCCGGCGCCGGTATCGAAGCCAGGCGCGGCAAGCGCGGCACACTAGCGTTGCGCGGCGCCATGGTGCCGGCGCACGCTTATCCGCCCGGCGCCGAATTCGGTCCGGGCGCGACGCTGACGCCGGACGATGCCGGCTTTGTCGACACCGGTTTCACCTGCCGCCTCGATGCCACGGCGCAAACCCTGACCGTGACCGGCCCCCCCGGCGGCATCACCGCCATTGGCGGCTATCGCTTCCTTGCCGCCGAGATCGAAGCCCAGGTGGCAAAGGTCGATCCGGCTGCCACTTTGCTGGCGCTGCCCGGCGGACTTTTGGCGCAGCATCTGGCCGGCAGCGCCCCCGACAGCGCCCGCGTCCATGCGGCGCTGCTGGCAAACGGCGCCAACCCGCTGATTGCCGCGGCGTTTCGCCGGCCCGCCGGCGCCCGCGCCGCCTGAGCCGCCTGAGCCGCGCCGATATTCGTCAATCGCCGCGCATTTCCAATTGTCGTTGACGGGGTATTAACACGCCGGCGCTACGCTTCAGGCTGTATTTTAGTAACCCTGCGTGCGCCCCATGTCGCTTCAAGGTCCATTGATCGTGGTTGCCGAGAGTCCGGCGACCGCCCTGGTTGAAGCGCTTGGCGATGCCGGGGCTTTCCCCATCGTCGAAACCAAATGGGCCGACGCGCCGACTGCCTTCGTGTCGGTCAAACCGTCCGCCGTGATCATCGCCGAGCCCGGTCCGCCGGTTAACGAATCCTCCTCGCGCATGCTGTGCCTGCAGATCGCGACCGCATCCGGTCCGATCGTGCCGACCATCGCCTTCGCCGATGACGAGCACGATGCCGCGATCCCTCTCGCATTGACCACGGACGCCAGCATGCCCATGGCGCATGTGATCAAGCGTCTGCAATCGGCGATGCGCGTGCGCGCGCTGCATACGACGGTGCTGCGGCGCATCGAAATATTCGCTTCGCATGGCGGCAAGATGCCCTTGCTGCCGGTTGGGGACGCGCTCGACGACGCAACGGTGTTGGTCGCCGGGCGCGGCCCCCTTTATCCCGCGCTCAGCGTCGCCATGGGCGAGCAGGCCAAGATGGTCGGCGCGCTCAGCGTCGAGGCCGCCGCCCGGCATCTCAACGAACGCGATATCGACGGCATTGTCATCGGCGACGGTTTTTCGCCGCGCATGGTCGAGGCCTTCCTGACCGTGCTGGCGCAGGACAGCCGGTTTCACGAAATCCCCATCGCCGTGATCGGCGAGGCGCCGGCCGACTTTTCCAATCTGCTGCCGAATATCGATCATGTCGGCGGCGAGCCGTCGCGGCTGGTGTCGCGCATGATACCGCTGATCCGCCTGCGCGCCTTTGAATCGCGCCTCAAGCGCATGCTCAAATCGCTCGATGCCGACGGCGTTTTCGATCCGGATACCGGCCTGCTGACGCGCGATTCATTCTGGCACGAATTGACCCGCTCGGTCGCCGAAGCCGCCGACCGCAGTCAGGCCCTCTCGATCGCCCGTTATTCGTTCGACGGCGCGCTGGATGCCCGCACCCGCCTCGACGGCGCGCGCGCGGTGACGCGGCTAATCCGCAACATCGACTTCGCCTGCCGCGACGACGACGGCGCGATCCTGATCGCCTTCACGCAGACGGATTTGCGCGCCGCCCATGTCGTCGCCCGCCGCATCGCCGCCGCCATCAAGACGGCGATGACCTCGCCGAACGGTGACGCGGAGCCGATCACCGCCAATGTCACGCTGGCCTCGCAGAAAAACGACGATACGCTCGACAGCCTGATGCAGCGCGTCACCGGCAGCCGCATGGTTGCGGCGGAGTGATCCCGATATTAGGTTAGCTCCGAACAGGAGCGATGACCCATGTCCCAGAACCAGCCCGTCCGTATCGACGTCGTTTCCGACGTGGTCTGCCCGTGGTGCTTCATCGGCAAACACCGGCTGGAAGCGGCCTTGGCGCTGAAACCGGACATCGCCGTCGAGGTGCACTACCGCCCCTATTTCCTCAATGACTGGATTCCGCGCGAGGGCATGTCCCGCGAGCAGTATCTCACCACCAAATTCGGCTCGCCCGAGCGCTACAACGGTATCGCCACGCGCGTAAAGGCGGCCGCGGCCGAAGAAGGCCTGGTTTACGCCTCCGAGAAAATGAAGAGCCAGCCGAACACGCTCGACTGCCACCGGCTGATCCGCTGGGCCGGCGGCATCGGCAAGTCGCCGCAGATGAAACAGCGGCTGATGGACCTCTATTTCACCGAAGGCGCCGATCTGACCAACCGCGCGGTGCTGATCGAGGCAGCCGTCGACGTCGGTCTCGACCGCGACGACGTGACCGCCGCGCTCGCCAGCGATCAGGACGTCGAGGCGATCGAGCAGGAAGCGCAAGAGGCCAAGCAGGCCGGCATCGAAGGCGTGCCCTGCTTTATTTTCGCCGGCAAATTCGCGGTGTCGGGCGCGCAGTCGCCGGAATATCTGGCGCAGGCCATCGAGCGCATTGCCTCCGGCGAAGCGGACGCGGCGGAGTAACGGGCTCATTCACCGCATCAATTTGTCATGGCCGGGCATAGCCCGTCGAAGACGGGCGTAAACGCCCTTTTGTCCCGGCCATCCCGCTTATGGACGCACCGCACCTGCCTAAGCGGGATCACCGGGACAAGCCCGGTGATGACAGCAAATTAGTTGACGGCTCGGGTCACGCCGCCTTGGCCTGCTCGGCGATACCCGCCAGCCTTCGCACAATCGCCGTTGCGCCTTTGAGCCGTTCTTCCGGCTTCTCCCAGTCGTCGAGGAACACGAGCTTCTGCCCCGACTTCTCGTTGCGCACGCGCGCATCGGCGCCCTGCTCGCGGATAAACGCAAACAGCCCGTCGGGATTGGCGAAATTGTTGTCGCGGAACGACAGCACCACGCCCTTCGGGCCTGCTTCCAGTTTCTCGACATTGGCGCGGCGGCACAGACCTTTAAGCGCGACGATCTGCAACAGATGCTCGACCTCGTTCGGCAGCGGCCCGAAGCGGTCGACCATTTCGGCGGCAAACCTTTCGATGTCGCGCTCGATTTCCATATCGGCGAGGCGGCGGTACAGCGCCAGACGCACCGACAAATCGGCCACGTAATCCTCCGGAATGAGGATCGGCGTGCCGATGGTGATCTGCGGCGACCAGCGGTCGGCGACCGGCTCGCTCAATCCTGCCTTGGCGCTCAGCACCGCCTCTTCCAGCATCTGCTGATAAAGCTCGAAACCGACTTCCTTGATGTGGCCCGACTGTTCCTCACCCAGCAGGTTGCCGGCGCCGCGAATGTCGAGATCGTGCGAGGCGAGCTGAAAGCCCGCGCCCAATGTGTCGAGCGATTGCAGCACTTTCAGGCGGCGCTCGGCCTGCGGCGTGATCGGCTTGTTGGCCGGCAATGTCAGCAGCGCATAGGCACGCAATTTCGAGCGGCCGACGCGGCCGCGCAACTGATAAAGCTGCGCCAGCCCGAAAATGACTGAGCGATGCACGATCAAGGTATTGGCGCTCGGAATGTCGAGGCCGGATTCGACGATGGTCGTCGACAGCAGTACGTCGTATTTGCCGTCGTAGAACGCTGTCATGATGTCGTCGAGCACGGTCGGCGGCATCTGGCCATGCGCCACGACGACGCGAACCTCGGGCACGCTCTTTTCCAGGAAATCCTTGGCGCCAGCCAGATCCTCGATACGCGGGCAAACATAAAACGCCTGCCCGCCCCGGTACTTCTCGCGCAGCAGCGCCTCGCGCACGATCAAGGGATCGAACGGCGAAATGAAGGTGCGCACGGCGAGGCGGTCGACCGGCGGCGAGGCAATGATCGACAAATCGCGCACGCCGGTCAGCGCCAGTTGCAAGGTGCGCGGGATCGGCGTCGCCGTCAGCGTCAACACGTGTACCTCGGCGCGCAAGGTCTTCAGCCGCTCTTTGTGCGAGACGCCGAAGTGCTGTTCCTCGTCGACGACGACGAGGCCGAGGTCCTTGAACTTGATCCCCTTGCCGAGCAGCGCATGCGTGCCGATGACGATATCGACGCTGCCGTCGGCCAGTCCATTCTTTGTCGCTGTCTGCTGCGCGTTCGGCACCAGCCGCGACAACTGCCCGACAATGACCGGGAAGCCCTTGAAGCGCTCGGTGAAATTCTTGGCGTGCTGGCGCGCCAAGAGCGTCGTCGGCACCACGACCGCGACCTGTTTCCCGTTCATCGCGGCGTCGAAAGTGGCGCGCAACGCGATCTCGGTCTTGCCGAAGCCGACATCGCCGCAGACGAGACGATCCATCGGCCGGCCAGACGCAAGGTCCTTGAGCGTCGCGTCGATCGCCGTGAGTTGGTCCTCGGTTTCCTCATAGGGAAAGCCGGCGCAGAATTCGTCATAGGCGCCCGGCCCGACGGTGAGCTTGGGCGCTTCGCGCAACTGCCGTTCGGCGGCAATCTTGATCAATTCACCCGCGATCTCGCGGATGCGGCTCTTCATGCGGGCTTTACGCGCCTGCCAGTTGCCCGAGCCGAGCCGGTCGAGTTCGACGCCGGTGTTTTCCGAGCCGTAACGCGACAACAGATCGACGTTCTCGACCGGCAGAAACAGCTTGGCGGCATCCGCATAATGGATTTCGAGACAATCATGCGGCGCGCCGGCCGCGGTGATCGCCTGCAGACCGACGAAACGGCCGATGCCATGATCGACGTGGACGACCAGATCGCCGGCGGCGAGACTGGTCGCCTCCTGAATGAAATTGTCGGCGCGGCGTTGCGCGCGGCGCGGCCGTACCAGGCGGTCGCCGAGAATATCCTGCTCGCTGATGATTGCGGCGTCGTCTGTCTCGAAACCGGACTCGATGCCGAGCACAACCAGCGCCACCGCGTGTTTCGGCATCGCGGTGAGTTGCGGCCAGGACGCGGCATTGTTGAGATTGTGCAATTTATGATCGGCCAGCACATGCGCCATGCGCTCGCGCGCGCCCTCGCTCCACAGCGCGATGGCGACGCGCTTGCCCTGCCCCTGCAACGCCATCACATGCTTGCTCAGCGCCTCGAATACATTGGCGCCTTCGACCGCGCGCTCGGCGACGAAATTGTGACCGGCGCGCGCACCGATATCGATGACGTCGTTGCCCGGCGGCGCCTCGAACGGCGTCAGCCGCGCCAGCGCCGCCTTGTCGAGACGCTCGGTCCATTCCTTTTCCGACAGATACAGCCGGTCCGGCGGCAGCGGCTTGTAGGCCGGCGTCACGCCGTCCTTCAAGGCTTCCTGGCGGGCGTCATGGTAATCATTGATCTGGGTAAAGCGCTCATGCACGGCGTCGTCGGCGAGTGCTTCCAGCACCAGCGGCGTACCCGGCAAGTAGTCGAACAAAGTATCAAGCTTGTCGTGGAACAAAGGCAGCCAGTGCTCCATGCCGGGATGCCGCCGGCCCTCGCTCACCGCTTCGTAGAGAAGATCGTCCGGCGTCGCCGCGCCGAACTGCGCGACGTAGCTGGTGCGGAAACGGCGGATGGTTTCGGTGATGAGCTGGAATTCCGCCACCGGCACCAGGTCGAGCTGGCTGAGCGGCGTCTCGCTTCGTTGTGTTTGCGGATCGAAGGTCTTGATCGTCTCCAGCGAGTCGCCGAAAAAATCGAAGCGCACCGGCATGTCGAGCCCGGGCGGAAACAGATCGAGTATGCCGCCACGCACCGCGTAGTCGCCGGGTTCGCGCACGGTCGAGGCGCGCATGAAGCCATTGAGTTCCAGCCAGTTCACCACGCCGGCCATGCCGAGCACATTGCCGGGCGCGACCGACAACGCATGTGTCGCGGTGAAGTCGCGCGCCGGCACGCGCTGCGACAGGGCGTTCACCGTCGTCAGCAAGACGGAGGGTTTATCGCGGCCTTTGACGCGGGCGAGCCGCGACAGGGTCGTCATGCGTTGCGCCACCACGCTGGCGTTCGGCGACACCCGATCGTAAGGCAGGCAATCCCAGGCCGGGAATTCCAGCGTCTGAATCTCCGGGCCGAAAAACGACAAAGCGCGGGCAAGCGCCGCCATGCGCTGGCCATCGCGGCAAATGACGCACAGCGAAATCGCCGGCGCATTGGCTCGGGCAGCGACGGCGCGCGCCAGATCCGCCAGCACCATGCCTTCGGCGCCGTCGGCCACTTGCGACAGCGTCAGCGCCTTGCCGGGACGCAAGTTTTCAGCCGGGGAATTCGCCATCAGGACTTCGCGTCTCGTAAGTGGAACGTGCGCAGTTTGCGAAACAGCGTCGTATCGATGCCGGCCGGCGGCGTCTCGGCGCCGTTCACCCAGGCGAACATCTGCTGGTCGGGGACCTCCAGCCAGCTTTCGACTTCGGCGAGGTCGGTATCGGCCAGTCCGGCCAGTTCGGCGTCGGCAAAGCCGCCCAGCACCAGGTCCATCTCGCGAATACCGCGATGCCAGAGCCGGAACTTGAGCCGTTTGCGCCGTTCGTCCAGTCCGTTGCTTGATTGATTGGTACCGCTCAAAAAATTCTCCAACGCCAAAAACCCGGACGGGGCCGGGAGCCGCTTTATAGAGTGGTTAGATGGGGATGTCAGCGTCTGCTTGTGCACAGCCGCATTGCGCGTGCGAAGCGCAAAAGCCAGCATGCGGCCATGCGCCCGCTCATCCTCAATCCTTTGTTTGCCTCGCTGACCAGCCTGCCCGGCGTCGGGCCGAAGCTGGAGGTGCTCTACGCCAAGTTGCTCGGCCGCGAAGCGCCACGCGTCATCGACCTGCTGCTGCATATGCCGTCCGGCACCATCGACCGGCGCGCCCGGCCGAAGCTCAACGAAGTACTCCCCGGCCAGGTGGTCACGGTCGATGTCACCGTTTTGGAACACCGGCCGTCGCCGCCGAACCGGCCGCGCGCGCCCTATCGGGTTGTCACCGGCGACGACACCGCGGCCACACTGACGCTGACCTTCTTCCACGCCCGCAGAGATTATCTGGAGAAACTTCTGCCGATCGGCGAGAAACGTTACATCTCCGGCACCGCAGAATTCTATGACGGCAATCTGCAGATGGTGCACCCGGACCGGGTCGTCGACGAAAAGGGCTTTGCCAATTTGCCGTTGGTCGAACCGGTCTATCCGCTGACCGAAGGACTGGGTCTCGGCGTTGTGCGTAAGGCGATGGATGGCGCGCTGGCGCGCCTGCCCGATTTGCCGGAATGGCAGGACGAAGCCTGGGTGTCGCGCGAACGTTTTCCGCCTTTCACCGAGGCGCTGCAACAACTGCACCGGCCGCTGGAGCCGAGCCATGTCGCGCCGGAAAGTCTCGCCTGGACGCGGCTGGCGTTTGACGAACTGCTCGCCGGGCAACTGGCGCTTGCGCTGGTGCGCGCGCATATGCGCCGCCAGGCCGGGCGCGGTTCGTCGAGCGAAGGCCATCTGCGCGCCAAGGTGATGAAGGCATTGCCCTATGCCCTTACCCATTCGCAGCAGCTTGCAGTCAACGACATCGTCAACGATCTCGCTTTGCCGCAGCGCATGTTGCGGCTGCTGCAAGGCGATGTCGGCTCCGGCAAGACCGTGGTGGCGCTGATCGCAGCGGCGTCCGTGATCGAAGCCGGCCGGCAGGCGGCGATCATGGCGCCGACGGAAATTCTGGCGCGCCAGCATCTCGCCACCATTCAGCCTCTGGCCGACGCCGCCGGCATCCGCGTCGCGCTGCTGACGGGACGAGACCGCGGCGGCGAGCGCGAGGCCATTCTCGACCGCCTGGTCCTCGGCGACATCGATCTGTTGATCGGCACGCATGCGCTGTTTCAGGACGACGTCGCTTTCCACGATCTCGCTTTGGCCATCGTCGACGAACAGCACCGCTTCGGCGTGCATCAGCGCCTGGCGCTGACCAACAAGGGCGATGCGGTCGACGTGCTAGTGCTGACCGCGACGCCGATCCCGCGCACTTTGGTGCTGACCTTTTTCGGCGACATGGATGTCTCCGAATTGCGCGAGAAGCCGGCCGGCCGCCAGCCGATCGACACCCGCACCATTCCGCTGTCGCGTGTCGGCGACGTCGAGGACGCGGTCGGCCGCGCCATCGACGAAGGCAAGCGAGCCTATTGGGTTTGTCCGCTGGTCGAGGAATCCGAAAAAGTAGATCTCGCCGCTGCCGAGGAGCGCTATCAGGATTTACGGCAGCGCTTTGGCGCCAAGGTCGACCTTATCCACGGCAAGATGAAATCGGCCGAAAAAGATGCCGCCATGGCACGCTTCGCCGCCGGCACGTCGCAGCTACTGGTGGCGACCACGGTAATCGAGGTCGGCGTCGATGTGCCGGAAGCGACCATCATGGTGATCGAGCATGCCGAACGTTTCGGTCTTGCTCAACTTCACCAATTGCGCGGCCGCGTCGGCCGCGGCGCCGGCAAATCGACTTGCCTGTTGCTCTACAAGGCCCCGCTTGGCGAAACTGCCAAGTCCCGCCTCGCCATCCTGCGCGAGACCGAGGACGGCTTCCGCATCGCCGAGGAAGACCTGAAACTGCGCGGCGAAGGCGACCTGCTCGGCACGCGGCAAAGCGGTCTGCCCGGCTTTCATGTTGCCCGCATTGAGACGCATGGCAAATATCTTGGCGCCGCGCGCGACGACGCAGCGCTAATCCTGTCGCGCGATCCGAATTTGCAGGATGCGCGCGGGCAAGCGCTGCGGCACCTGCTTTATCTCTTCGGCAAGGACGAAGCGATCAAACTCATTCGGGCGGGATGAACTTTAAAGCGGGTCCGGCCCGAAGCGGTTGGGACCGGCCGTGCCTTTGAAGCAATCCCACACGATCAGCAGAATAATGCCGATTCCGGTAAAACCGATCAGCAACCACCAGGCGGTACGATCGAGATCGTGCAGCCGGCGCGCCGACACGGCGATGCCGGGAATGAGCAAAGCCAGTGAGACGATAAAGCTGAGGATACCGAGTCCGATGACCGCATCGATGATGCTCGCGACTATGTTGGCGAGAAACGAAAACAGCGTCCAGTACCAGAACTCGGACCGACAAGCCCGGCCGGCAAACGTCGCGTACTTGGCAAAACCGGTTTTGGCGGCGTCGATGAATGTCATGTCAAAAAAACCCCGTTGAAAATGCCGGGAACTTTTCTAGCCGCGCCGCGACGCCGATTAAAGCCTCAATTCGCGTCGGTACAGACTATTCAACCGTTATCGGCTTTTTCGCCGCCTGCAGCGCTTTCGCGCTCGCCGCCATGCCGACGAGTTTTTTCTGCGCATCGCCATCCGGCTGCACCATGCCGGCCGAGATGAGCAGCGTCATGGCATTCTCGACCGAGATGTCGAGTTCAATCAAATCGGTGCGCTTGACGTAAAAGAAAAATCCCGTGGTCGGGTTCGGCGTACAAGGAAGGAAGCATGAGACGTGCTCGCCCTCCGGCAGCTTCGACACCAGATCGCCACCCGGCGGCTGCGACAGAAACACCAGCGACCACATGCCCGGCGCCGGAAATTCAGCCAATGCGACTTTGCGGAAGCTCGATCCGTCCTTCGAGAACAAGGTCTCGAAAATCTGCTTCATGGTCTTGTAGACCGGCCGCACGATCGGCATGCGGTTGAGCAAACCTTCGCCCAGTTCGACCAAAGTGCGGCCGACCAGATTGGCGGTGAGGAAACCGAGCAGCGTCAGCGCGATGAAGGCGATCACCAGGCCGGTGCCCGGGATCGGCCACGGCAGATAGGTTTCCGGCCTGTAGGCCGCCGGAATGAACGGCCGCACCAGATCGTCAACCCAGTTGATGAACGACCAGCTGAGGTACGCGGTAATCAACAACGGCCCCGCGACCACCAGGCCGGTGAGGAAATAATTGCGGACACGCCCGGCGGCGCTGGTCTGCGACGCGAGCAGCCGCTCCGCGTCGGCGGCCATCGCCTCGCCCGGTTCCTTTTCGATCTCGGTCATAATGGTACTCTACTCTACCGTAACCGATTTTGCGAGATTGCGCGGCTGGTCGACATCGGTGCCGATCGCCGCCGCCGTATGATAAGCAATCAGTTGCACCGGAATGGCATAGACCAGAGGCGTCACCGCTGAGGCCATTTCCGGCAGCATCAAGGTCACGAGAGATTCGATGGTCGCTTCTTTGGCGCCCTTCGGGTCGGTAACCAGGATGATCTTGCCGCCGCGCGCCGCGACTTCCTGCATGTTCGACACGGTTTTCTCGAAAACCCGGTCGTGCGGCGCGATGACGATCACCGGCATGGTTTCGTCGATCAGCGCGATCGGCCCGTGCTTGAGTTCGCCGGCGGCGTAACCTTCGGCATGGATGTAAGAAATTTCCTTAAGCTTGAGCGCGCCTTCGAGCGCGATCGGAAAGCTGGTGCCGCGGCCGAGATAAAGCACGTCCTTCACCTTGGCGAGGTCGTGCGCCAACTTTTCGATCTGCGGTTCGAGCGTCAGCGCTTCCGCCATCAGGCGCGGCACGCCGACCAAGGCATGCACCAGATTTTGTTCGTCGGCGGCCGACAGATGCCCTCGCGCGCGACCGGCAGCCAACGCCAGACAGGCCAGCACCGACAATTGGCAGGTGAAGGCCTTGGTCGAGGCAACGCCGATTTCCGGTCCCGCCAAAGTCGGCATCACCACGTCGCTTTCACGCGCGATGGTCGACGAGGTGACGTTCACCACCGACAGAATATGCTGATTCATTTCACGCGCATAACGCAACGTTGCCAAAGTATCGGCGGTTTCGCCCGACTGCGAAATGAAGATCGCCAGATCGCCGGCCTCCAGTGGCGCCTCGCGATAACGAAACTCTGAGGCAATGTCGATTTCGACCGACAATTTGGCGAAACGCTCGAACCAGTATTTCGCCACCAGTCCGGCATAATAAGCCGTGCCGCAGGCCGAGATTGATAGCCGCTTGATCTTGCTCCACTCGAACGGCAGCGGCGCCGGCAGCGCCACCGTTTCCGTCACCATGTCGATGTAATGTGCCAGAGTGTGGCCGACCACTTCCGGCTGTTCATGGATTTCCTTGGCCATGAAATGCTTGTGGTTGCCCTTGTCGACCAGTTGCGACGAAACGCTGGTCTTGACGATGGCGCGTTCGACCGGACGGTCCTGCTCGTCGTAAATCTGGACGCCGCCGCGCGAGAGCACAGCCCAGTCCCCCTCGTCGAGATAGCTCAACGTGTCGGTGAACGGCGCCAGCGCGAAGGCGTCGGAGCCGAGATACATCTCGCCTTTGCCGTAACCGACCGCGAGCGGCGAACCCTTGCGCGCGCCGATCAGCAATTCGTCATGGCCGGCGAAGATGAAGGCGAGCGCGAATGCGCCACGCAATTGTTTGAGCGTCGCACCGACCGCGTCGACCGGCGACTTGCCTTGCTTGATCTTCTCGCTGACCAGATGCGCGACCACTTCGGTGTCGGTCTCGCTGCGGAATGTCGCGCCGCCGGCGATCAGTTTTTCGCGCAGCTCGCGGAAATTCTCGATGATGCCGTTATGCACCACCGACACGATGTCGGTGGCGTGCGGATGCGCGTTGCTCTCGGTCGGCCGCCCATGCGTGGCCCAGCGCGTATGGCCGATACCGGTATTGCCGCCGAGCGGCTCGCTCCTGAGCTTGTTTTCAAGCGCCTGCAACTTGCCTTCGGCGCGGCGGCGCGCCATCACGCCATGATCGAGCGTGGCGATGCCGGCGGAATCATAGCCGCGATATTCGAGGCGCTTGAGCGCATCGACCAGTTGGCCGGCGACCGGCGCATTCCCGAGTATTCCAACGATTCCGCACATCGTTAAGAGAGCCCCTGCCGCTTTATAGCCTCTGCCTGGACTAATCGTGTAGCCGTCACGATGTAGCCCCAGAAATCAAAACCTGTTGCGCCATATGTCAGCGGCGACAGGCCGCGCCGTTAAGGCTTCTTCTTCCGCGCCGCCTTGGCCGCCCGGAAGCGCGCCGCCCAGCCTGCCTTTATCGTCGGTTCGGCGCGTTCGACCATCAGCGCGTCAGCCGGCACATCCTTGGTCACCACCGAGCCGGACCCGATATAGGCGCCATCGCCGATTTTCACAGGCGCGACCAGCGACGAGTTGGTGCCGATGAACGCGCCCTTGCCGATATCGGTGCGGTGCTTGTCGACGCCGTCGTAATTGCAGGTGATGGTGCCGGCGCCGATATTGGCGCCCTCGCCGACCCGCGCGTCGCCGATATAGGCCAAGTGGTTGGCCTTGGCGCCGTCTTCAATGGTCGAGGCCTTCACCTCGACGAAATTGCCGATATGGACGTCCGTTCCCAGCTTCGCACCGGGACGCAGCCGCGCGAACGGTCCGACGCGCGCGCCGGGCCCGACATGGGCGCCTTCCAGATGCGAAAACGAGCGGATGACTGCGCCGTCTTCCACCGTCACGCCGGGGCCGAAAACCACATTCGGCTCGATGGTGACGTCGCGGCCGATTTTGGTGTCGCTCGACAGAAACACCGTTTCCGGCGCGACCAAAGTCACGCCGGCATCCATGGCCTGCGCGCGCAGACGGCGTTGCAGTACTGCCTCCGCTTCGGCCAACTGCGCCTTGGTGTTGATGCCGCGCACGTCGTCCTCCGCGGTTTCGATGGCGACCGCCTTCAGGCCCATCGCGCGCGCAACGGCAACCGCATCGGTCAGATAGAATTCGCGCTTGCTGTTGGCATTGCCGATCTTGTCGAGAAGCGTCAGCGCATGCTTGCCGGCAAGTGCCATCAGGCCGCCGTTGCAGAAGCCGATCGCGCGCTGCTCTGCCGTCGCATCTTTTTCCTCTACAATGGCGGTGAGGTCATCGCCTTGCATCACCAGCCGTCCGTAGCCGGCCGGGTCCTGCGGGGTAAAGCCGAGCACCGCAACCGCCGCGCCATCGCGCAACGCCGCGCGCAGCGCCGATAATGTCTCGGCCCGCACCAGAGGCGTGTCGGCAAACATCACCAGAATATCGTCGGCGCCGCCTTCTATTGCCTTGCGCGCCGCCAACACTGCATGCGCGGTGCCGAGGCGGTCGCGCTGTTCGAATACCTGCGCCTGCGGGACGAGCCTGCGCGCCTCGGCGGCGACGTCATCCCGTCCGGGGCCGACCACCACGGCGATCTCCGCGCCGCCGGCTTCTGTCGCCGCGCCCAGTACATGGGCGATCAGGCTGCGGCCGCCAATGCCGTGCAGCACCTTCGGCATCGACGAGCGCATGCGGGTACCTTCGCCGGCCGCGAGCACGATGGCCAGGCAACTCGTGTGGGGCGCGGTCGGTCGATTCATTCGTTATCAGCTCAAACCGTAAGCCGGTGCCGGCTTAAAAAGCGCCGCCGCCGGTCATTTTGGCACGTCGTGACCGTGCTTAGCCTTTTACCGCTTTGATTGAAAGCCAGCATTGCCGGATTCTGCTAATGTTTTCAATGACCTGATTCGCCGCTTGTGAGGATCGTTATGGCCGACCAAGAGGAGCCGCCTGAACTCGGACGTTTGCCCGACGGCAACTTCCTGTGGCGGGCCAGCCTGTGGGGCGGCGCCGCCATTGTCGCTTTGGCGAGCGCCATCCTGATTACCCAGACCGATATCGGCTCGCAGCGCCTGCGACAGGTTTTCGGCGCGGAGCCGCCGCCGGCCCGCACTGTTACCCAGGCCGATTTTGTTGCCCAGCCGGATCCCGAGATGCAGCGGCGCGAGACCGCGCGGCTGGAGGCGCAGGTGCGCGAACTGGCCGCCGACCGCGAACGCCTGACCGCGCGTATCGCCACCCTCGAGCAAAATCTGTCCGACGTGACCGGCTCGCTCAAACGCGAACTGGCGGCCGCGGCCGCTCGACCGGTTTCGCCAGCGCCGACGGTTGCCGCGCCGATGACATCGCCGCCGGCCCGGCTCGAACCGATCGGCAAAAACGATAGCAAGAGCGACGGCAAGAGCGGCTTGCCTGAGGGCGCCAAATCTCCTGAGCCAAAAACTCAGGAAGCAAAACTTCAGGAGGCCAAACCCCAGGAGGCTAAGCCCCAAGACGCCAAAGCTCAGGAGGCAAAGCCGGACGCCCGGCCGGCCGAGACGCAACCCTCGCAAGACAGCCGCGAGCCGGAAGAGGACGCCAAGACCGCCGAAGCCAGGGCCGCCGCCGCCAAGGCCGCCGCGTCCCTGCCGCAAATTGCCGCGACCCAACCGACCGCGCCGCCTACCGCCGAGCCGGAGCCGGCTGCGCCGCAATCCTCCGAGCCGCAGGTGGCCCCGCCGCTTGGCGAACCCATTCCGTTGCCGCCTATGCCCATTGCCGGCGAACTCAGCCATAGCGGCCCCAGCAAGGAAGTCGGCATCGATCTCGGCGGCGCCCGCAGCCTGGAAATCATGCAGGCGCGCTGGGCCGCGGTGAAAGCCAATTTCGGTCCCCTGCTTAACGGCCTACGACCCTTGGTGGCGCGCGACCCGCGCCCGCACATGACCCCTTACCGGCTGATCGTCGGGCCTTTGCCGAACGCGGCCGCCGCCGCGCAAGTCTGCGCCCGCTTTGCCGCCTCGCGCGTCACCTGCCGGACCACCAAGTTCGCCGGCGCGCAATTGACCGTGCCGCAATAGCGCGATCGTCGCATTGCCGCCGCTCGCGCCAGGCGGCATAGTCTTGGCCGCGACGACCCTGCCGCGATGAACGGACCCATCAGCGATGAAATTGTTTCTGCCGAGCGCACGCGCCACCAATGTTCTCTTGATTGTCGGCTTTTGTGCGTTGGGCTATGCGCTGTACTTGCGCTATCTCGGCATCGAGCAATCGGCGGTCGGCCTCGCCTGCGGCGCCGGCCTGAATACATGGCTGTGCTTTTCTCGCACTATTGCCACCGTGCTGTTCCAGAATTCGGTCTTCGGCATCGCCGCGCTTGTGATCGCCGCGCTCAATCTGCTGCGGCCGACTTTGGTATTGTTCGCCGCCGCGCTGGCGATCGCCTGTGTCGGCGTGGTTTTGTACAACGTCGTCCTGTCGTCGCTGGCAATCGGATTGTTGATCCTCAGCCTCGCGCGTCGCGAACCCGAGCCAGCGTAAAAGCCAGCGCTGCCAAAGTCGCCGACACCCACAGCGACTGCCAGTTAGCCAGACCTTCATTGAGAACGATATACGGCACCGAAGCCGCCAGCACGCCGCTCGCGGCGATTTCGGCGGCGCCCCGCGCGCCCGGCGGACGCGGCCTTGTGACGCTAAGCAAGAACAGCGGCGCCACCGCAGCGGTTAACGGCGCGAACGGGAAATCGCGGTAGCGCGGATCGAACACCAGGCCGAGCGCGACAATCAACGCCAGCAGCATCGTGACAATGGCGACCGCGCCGACCGTCAACGCCAGCGGATCGCGCTCGCGGCCCTCGACCGGCCCGATCAGCCGCGAAAATCGCGGCAGCCCTGCCTCGCGCATGATCGCCATGCTGACCGCCACCGGCGACAGAACCGCGACTGTCAGAAAGGCGAGCGAGCGCAGCCAGCCGCTGGCGTAAAGGCTTTCGACCGGCAGGTTGGCGACGCTCAAGCCGATCAGCGCGCCGCCGGCGATCGCATTGCCGGTGACCGCCAGCCACAGGGTCAACGACGGATTGGAATATGACCGCATGCCGCGCCGCGCCGCCCATGCCGCGCCGAACACCAGCGCGGCGAAAGCGATGCCGCCACCGGCCTGCAATGGCCAATCCGGGTGGTTCGACAGCGCCTGCCCGACGACGAATTTCGGTTTCCGCGTGGCTTCGTCGAACAGGCCCCAATGGCCGCCGACCACACCTTCGAGCGCGCGCTTCCACGGCTGGTCGAAAGCCTCGATGACGTTGACCTTGACCTTGTCGCGCTTGGCCAAAGCCAGCACATCCTGAATGACGCGCGCCTGATTGGCCGGCGACGGCAAGGCGCCTTCGCGCATGCGGCCGGCGCTCGGCCAGCCGACCTCGCCGATGATGACCTCCTTGGCCGGGAAGGCCGCCACCACCTGGCGGCGAATGGCGTCGACATGCCGCCCGGCGAGCGACGCGGAAATCGGGAAATCCTCCCAATAGGGCAGAATGTGAATAGTGACGAAGTCGACCGCCGCCGCGACGTCCGGCGCCCGCAGCCAGAATTCCCAGACATCGGCATAGGTCACCGGCACCTTCACCCGCGCCTTCATCGCCCGGATCGTCGCGGCCAGGTCGGACGCCGACAGGTCGCCGCGCAACAGAACCTCGTTGCCGACCACCACGGCCCGGACCGTTTCCGGATATTGGTTGGCAATCTGGACCGCGGTTTCGAACTGCGCCCGCGTCTTTGCTGCGTTATTGGAAATCCAGAAACCCTGCAGCACCTTCAAGCCAAGCCTGGCGGCGATCGGCGCAACCTGTTCGAGGCCCTGGTCGGCCGAATAGATCCGCACGCAATCCGTTATCGCGGCAAGCTGTGTCAGGTCCGCCTCGATCTGGGCCGCCGGAATTCGGGTGTTCGGATCGAACGGGGTCTGACTGCCGCGAAACGGCGCGTAGGACACGCAATAAAGCTTCTCGCCGACGCTCAACTGGGTGGGGGCTACCTGGACCGGACTGCCCAGCCAGAACCAGACGGCGCCAATGAATGCCGCCGCGACAGCAAAGCAAACGAGTCCAATGCGCATGGGAAAACCCAATTTCGGAGAAATCGCAGCTCAAGTCGATCCGGCGCTTCGGCATATAGGGCGCGCCTGCGCCTGCCAAGACTCCGTGGATCAAGACTTCGCCGATCGAGACTTTGTCGATCAGAATTTTGCCGGCAAAGGCTGGTCATAGCCGGCGACAGGATAGGTCCGCCCGGCCCGGCCGTCGCCAACCGCGGCCGAAGCCGCAGCCGCAGCCGCAGCCGGCGGGCCACGCCGCTCGGTTATTTTAAGCAAGTCTCGCCGAGACACTGGACAAAGCCGCGTCACTAAGGCCAAGTTTTAATCTGGGGCGAGGACGGGTTTAGGAGAGCATGGGGGATTGCGCGGGGGCGACGTTCCGGTTCAATGCCCGGCCAAATCCAACCTGAACGTAAGCCTAACAAAGCGATGATTTGAGCCAGGGCTAAGAAAAAGAAATTAGAGACGATCAAGGCCGGACCGTTCGGGGCGCCGCAATAGCGTCCCAATCCAGTCTCAAGTGAGCTGGACTTCGGGCGAGCGGCTTACCTTCAACACCGGCGGGAAAACACCGTTTATGACTTCGCTGCGTCAGTTCCTTGCCTTGCTTTGCTTGGCATCCGTCAGTCTCTCGGGTCCCGCGGTCGCGCAAAGCGGCGGCAAGCCGGCGGAGCCGCCTAAAGCGGCCGCGACCGAGCCGGCCGTCAAGGACAAGGAAGGCCAGAAGAAGATCGACGAGATCGCCGAAGCAACTCGCACCCTGACCGGCCCTGCCGGCAATCCGGAATGCGTCTGGCTTGGCCGCCGGGTGGTCAATCTGCTCTGGCGCGACGACCTCGACACCGCCTTCCGCCATCTCGACCTTTACGATCGCTTCGGCTGCCCCGGCGCCCATATCCAGGCCACGTTCCGCTGCCTGGTGCGGCAGGGAAATATCGACCCGAAAGCCCAGGAAACGCTGAACGGCCGTGTCCACGCCTGTTGGCTCAATCCCGGCCTCGCGCCGGTCGCCGCCGACGCCATGCCGGCGCCAGCCGCTACCTCCGGTGGAACGGCAAAGCCCTGACCGCGTTGTGAATATGTTGCCTTGTGCGCGTTGAATGTCTTGCTCGTGCCATGCGCGCGTCAAGGATTTGCCATGTGCGTGATTTACTTGAACAGATGCCTATTGCTGAGCTATGCTGCACTACAGCAGAACAAGCTTCGGCTGAGCCCAGGGGACGGGTTCGAGGGTCTGCCATCCTGCCCCATGTGGTTGTGAAGCAATGCGCACCGTCGCCGCTGTCGTCGCCCTCGTGGTGTGCGTGCACGCTGGATTATGGGCTTTTTCTCGCGACCGCATAAACGCCCCCGATTTCAATGGACAACTGGCCAGCGTTTCCTATGCCCCGTTCGAGGGCAATGTGAATCCTGACGAAGGCGGCAAGGCCCAGGCCGAGCGCATCCGCGCCGACTTGAAGCTGCTGGCGCCGATGACCCGCGCGGTCCGCACCTATTCATCGACAGCCGGCGTCGAACTGGTCCCAGGCATTGCCTCGGAATTCGGCCTGCGCGCGACGATCGGCGCCTGGATCGACAAGGATAAGGAGCGCAACGAACGCGAAATGCGTTCGGTGATCGAATTGTCGAAGCGTCACAGCAACGTCAACGGCATCTTCGTCGGCAACGAAACGATCTACCGTGGCGAGCAGAAGGTTTCCGACCTCATTACGATGATCCAGCGCGTCAAGCGCTCGGTCAACGTGCCGGTGACCACCGGCGAAATCTGGAACGTCTGGATCGAACATCCTGAACTGGTGTCGGCGGTCGATTACATCGCCGCGCATATCCTGCCTTATTGGGAAGGTTTCTCGGAAGCCCAGGCGGTCGATCAGGCCATCATCATTTATGACAAGCTGCGCAGCGCCTATCCCGGCAAGCGCATCGTCATCGCCGAGTTCGGCTGGCCGAGCGCCGGCTATAATCTGAAATCCGCCAATCCCGGCCGCGTCGAGCAGGCCGTCGCTTTGCGAGACTTCGTCTCGCGCGCCGAGGCCTACGGCATCGACTACAACATCGTCGAAGCCATCGATCAGCCGTGGAAGATATTCGAAGGCGGCGTCGGCCCCTATTGGGGCCTGCTCGATGCGTCGCGTAACCCCAAGTTCAGCTGGACCGGCCCGGTCGGCAATCCGGATCACTGGAAGCTTGCCGGCATCGCCCTGTTGGTGAGCGTGCTGCTGTCGCTGCCGATCCTGTCGGCGAGCGCCGTTACCGTCTGGCAGATCGTTCTGCTGGCCGCCGCGGCCAACGCCGTCGGCGCATGGTCGGCGGCCTTGTTCGCCTATTGGAACGGCCACTATTTCGTGCCCGGCGCGGCCTTCGCGCTCGGTCTCGGTACATTGCTGCTTATCCCGTTGATCATCATCGCGCTGGCGCGCATCGAGGAGATCGCGTCGATCGCCTTCGGTCGCAAGCCGATGCGGCTGGTGCCGAACGCGCCGCCGCTGGCGCCGGAATTCGTCGCGCCGAAAGTGTCGATCCACATTCCGGCCTATCGCGAACCGCCGGAGATGCTCAAGCAGACGCTCGACGCCGTCGCGCGCCTCGACTACCCGAATTTCGAATGCGTCGTCGTCGTCAACAACACGCCAGATCCGGGCATGTGGATGCCGGTCGAAGAGCATTGCCGCGTGCTCGGTGAAAAATTCAAGTTCGTGCTGGCCAACAATCTCGAAGGCTTCAAGGCCGGCGCCTTGCGCCTGGCGACCGTGCACACCGCGGCCGATGCCGAAGTCATCGGCATCATCGACGCCGACTATGTCGTGACGCCGGACTGGCTCAAAGATCTGGTGCCGCTGTTCGCCGATCCCGCCGTCGGGCTCGTGCAGGCGCCGCAGGACCACCGCGACGGCGACCGCAGCCTGATGCATCACGCGATGAACGGCGAATATGCCGGCTTCTTCGATATCGGTATGGTGCAGCGGAACGAAGTGAACGCCATCGTCGTGCATGGCACGATGTGCCTGGTGCGCCGCTCGGCCATCGAGGCCGCCGGCGGCTGGTCGAGCGACACGATCTGCGAGGACACCGATCTCGGCCTGACCTTGCTCGAGCTTGGCTATCACGCGCATTACACCAACAAGCGCTACGGCCACGGCCTCTTGCCCGACACGTTCAACGCCTACAAGAAGCAGCGCGATCGCTGGGCTTACGGCGGCTTGCAGATCCTCAAGAAGCATTGGCGCCGTTTCCTGCCCGGCGGCAGCCGGCTGACGCGCGACCAGAAGCGCGAATTCTCGCTCGGCTGGCTCAACTGGCTGGGCGCCGAAAGCGTCGGCGTCGTCGTCGCGATCCTCAACATCATCTGGGTGCCGATCATCGCCTTCCTCGATATCGCCGTGCCGGATCGCATCCTCACTGTGCCGATCCTCGCCAGCTTCGTCGTCTCGATGGCGCATTTCGTTACGCTCTACCGCCTGCGCGTGCAAACCGGCAAAGGCCAGCTGTTCGTTTCGGCCATCGCCGCGATGTCGGTGCAGTGGACGGTGGCGCGCGCCGTCGCCATGGGCATGATCAAGGACCACCTGCCCTTCGTGCGCACCGATAAAGGCGGTTCGAATAAGGTCCGCCGCCGCACCGACTTCCACGCCTTCTGGGAAGCCGTGCTGTCGGTTCTGCTGATCGGCGGCGCCGTGATTTTGGTCGCGACCAACATCAAGGAAGTGCGCGAGATCAATATTTTCGCCGGTGTGCTGGTGATCCAGAGCCTGCCCTTCGTCGCCGCCGTGGCGATCGCGCTGCTCGAGCGTTCGCGCATCAACGACTTCGCCACATGGCGAGCGATCGACACCCAGTTCGGCGAACTCTTCGGACGCCGCCCGGCGCGAATTGCCGAAGCCGTCGCGCCCGCAACGGTTACGGTGATGGAAAAGCAGACCGAACTGGCGCAGTAGCAAAATACTCTGTCATTCCGGACGCCGCGTCAGCGGCGATCCGGAATCCAGATATCCAGCATTGAAATTGCAAGCTGGATTCCGGGTTCGTGCTTTCAGCGCGCCCCGGAATTACAACTAGGCGGGCAGCGCCGTTTCCACCAGCCGAACCCAGTACGACGTTCCCAGCGGGATGACGTCGTCATTGAAGTTGTACCTCGGGTGATGCAAGCCCGCGCTGTCGCCATTGCCGACCCAGATGAAAGCGCCCGGCTTGGTGTTGAGCATGAAGGAGAAATCCTCCGCGCCCATCATCGGCGGCAGCGACGTGTTGACCCGCTCGGTGCCGGCAATTTGGCTGGCCACGGCGGAGGCGAATTCCGTCTCGCGGTCGTGATTGACCAGCACCGGATAGCTGCGCTTGTAGGTCAATTTCGCCTTGGCACCATAGGCCGCCGCGGTGTGTTCGACGATGCGATGCAGGTTCTTTTCCAGGAGATCCTGCACACCGGCGTCCAGGCTGCGCGCTGTGCCGCGCAGTTGCACCGTCTGCGGGATGACGTTGTCGGTATTGCCGGCCTGGAACATGCAGATCGACACCACCGCCGACTTCAGCGGGTCGACATTGCGCGACACCACCGATTGCATTGCGTTGATGATCTGAGCGCCGACCAGCACTGTATCGACGCCGAGATGCGGACGCGCCGCGTGCGCGCCGACGCCTTCGATGTCAATCGTGACGAAATCCGCCGCCGCCATCATCGGCCCCTTGGACAGGCCGAATTCGCCGACCGGCATGCCGGGGGCATTGTGCATGCCGTAGAATTCGTCGATGGCAAAACGGCCGACCATGCCGTCATCGAGCATCGCCTTGGCGCCAGCGCCGCCTTCCTCGGCCGGCTGGAAAATGACGATAGCAGTGCCGTCGAAATTGCGGGTCTCGGCGAGGTAGCGTGCCGCGCCCAGAAGCATCGCGGTGTGGCCGTCATGGCCGCAGGCGTGCATCTTGCCTGGCACCGTCGACTTGTAAGGCAGGTCGTTGGCCTCCTCGATCGGCAGCGCGTCCATGTCGGCGCGCAGCGCGATCGTCTTGCCGGACGTGCCCTTGCGCCCACGGATGACCCCGACCACGCCGGTGCGGCCGATCCCCGGCACCACCTCGTCGCAGCCGAATTCCGTGAGCCGCGCCGCCACCGAGGCCGCGGTCCGGTGCACCTCATAGAGCAACTCCGGATGGGCGTGCAGATCGCGCCGCCAGGCGGTGATGTCGGCATGCAGGTCGGCGACACGGTTGACGATAGGCATGGTCGTTAAAGCTCCGGGCGGCGGCGAGAGGGGCTGGGGGCGGCAGTGCCGTTCGGTCTGAGTGTAGCAAACCGCGACGGCCAAGGGCGAGTTCAAGATATGGGCAAAGGAACCGCGATTTGGCCGGGAAATCCAGCCGAAACAGCTCCCCACAGGGCGGCTAGCCGGCTATTGACCTCGCCATCCCGCCCCCCTACACACCGCCAGCGCATGATCCGACTTGGGAGCCCGTGACGGGGACCGCCTCCCCGCCTTCGTTTATCCCGCTTGCGCGGGCCAATCGGATAAGATCATCGCAGGGTGACGAGCGCGTAGCTCAGCTGGTAGAGCACACGACTTTTAATCGCGAGGTCCTGGGTTCGAGTCCCAGCGCGCTCACCAGCCCTCCAAGGAAGTTTACCTGAATCGTTTCGCCGAATCGTCTAGCGCGCCATGGCCGTTCCACGCCGCGCGCGGAGCTAAACCAATCGTCCCACCGGCATTTCAGCAAAAACCACAAACTAATTGCTCATTTGTTTAACTCCGGCGCCTGCGGGAATCGGATACCTCCGCAGGACGTCGTCTGTCCCGGGAGCGTTTCAAGCGAAGTGGGCACCGGTTCGCGTGAAAAAACGCGACAAAGCAAATGACTAGAGCCCCGGCTTTGAGTCGATCAAAGCCGGACAGGCTCTAGGGAGCGAACATGATCGACAAACTGCTGGGTTTTCTCGAAATCGACGCCGCCACCAAAAGGTCGGGAAAGATTCTATCGGACCTGATCGCGCCGCAGCTCGACGGCATCATCGACCGCTTCTACGCACGCGTGCAGGAATTCGACATCAACCCGCACGTCACCGTCAAGGCCATCACATCGCTCAAGACTCGGCAGAAGCAGCACTGGATCGAATTGTTCAATTCGCAGTTCGGCGAGGATTATCTGCGCAACGTGCGCCGCATCGCCGTACGTCATCGCGATATCGAGCTTGATCCAATGTGGTACATCGCCGGCTACATGCGGCTTAAGCTCGCCTTCATCGAGGTCATCATTCGCTCGAATTTCCCCGCCGAGACCAAGGGGCATTTGATCAAGGCGCTCGACCAGTACATCGCCATCGACATGGCGCTGGCCCTGGGAACTTACGACACCGTGGTTCTCGATTGACGGGAAGTGCCATCGCACCGCCATCGCAGCCGTCCCGCGCCGGTTACGAAGCTTTTATAGTTTCCGATTTGTTAATGAATTTCCGGCAATGAAGGAGCATCCCTCCGGGGGGTCGGAGATCAACATGCAATTGAACGAAGAGACCTGTCCTGTACCCGAGAGTGTGCTTGGCCAGCTTTACCGCGCCAGCCCGCACGGGCTCGACGCCCTGATCGATACTGTGCCGCCGCAAACCCGCGCCATGCTGGCGGTCTATTGCTTCCGCCGCGCCCATCTGGCGTCGGTTGGCCTGGCCATCGCGGCCAGTTGCGAGGAATACGATTTGGCGCAATATGGCGGCAATCTTGGCGCCGACCTGTTCGTCAAATCCCGCACCGCCGAAACCGTCGCCGAAACCTATCTGACGCAGCGCCGCAAGGTCAGTCTGTCGACCGGACCGATCCGGCAATTGCCGCCGCTCGAAGACATCGAAGACTGACGGTTTTGCGTAAGCCTCACCGCGGCACCACCTGCCGCGGATGGAACGTCGCTAGACTTCCGGCATTTATTGTGACGCCGGGAGTCACACGCGATGAATACCAATCTGTCCGCCACCGAATTGCGCCGCTGGGCGGCGCAATGTGAAACCCGCGCCAAGGATCCTTTGGCCAGCGGCGATGAATACGAGCGCTTGATGCGCATGCGCGACGGACTTCTGGCGGTCGCCGAGCAGCAGGAGTGGCTCGAAGGCAATGTCGCCGCGAAAGCGCGGGCTTAAACGCGCGCCATTTTTGGTGCGCCGCATCATGATCTCGGCCGCACTGCGATATTTGATTTGCAAATGGCCGATTGATTTAACGAAGCCGGCCAGACCTTGTTCACCATCGGGCCAACCGGCCATTGTCCCGCGCAGCAAAGACGCGAAAATGGCTGGCGACGGCGATATGACGCCATCGCTGCGGCCGCAACACCTGTGGCGCCTGTCACGAAACTTTATCCCGCCGGCCACGACAGTTTCACCAAAGCGTCTCGCCGCCGCCATGGTTGACCCTTACGACGCAAGCCACGGACGACGTATCACCAGAGGAGGCCCTGACCATGCAGCTTCATTGCACCCCGGCCACACTGTCCTCTCTCCGCGCCTTTGCCGCACAGTTGCAGTGTCCGACCTGCGGCGAGGTGATGATTGCTCCATTCATGTCGGAATTCGTCGAAGGCGGCGAAATCCGCCATCATTGGATCTGTGACGGCTGCGGCGGGACGGCGACCACTTCCATCGGGCTGGCGCTCGATGAAACAGCGCAAATCTAGTTCGGCGCAAGGTTAATGCGGCGCTGGGCTAATTTGGCGCAGGCCTGTTTCGGTCAGGAATACAGCACCTGACGCGGTGTTTGTTCTCCGAGAAGCCCGCCAACAATATGCCAGGAGCCTCAACATGACCTCGATTTTCCTACGGTCCACTCTGGCCGCCGTCACCTGCACCCTCGCCATCGCGCTTGCCGGCCTGGCTTCGGCCGAAGTCGTCAACCTGAAAGCCGCCCTCAACGGGGCGTCGGAAGTGCCCGCCAACGACAGCAAAGGCAGCGGTTCGGTGACCGCGACCTACGACACCGCCAGCAAGAAGCTGACCTGGAAAGGCAGCTATTCGGGCCTCACCGGGCCTGCGACCGCCGCGCATTTCCACGGCCCGGCCGAGGCGGGCAAAAACGCCGGCGTTGCCGTGCCGATCTTCGCCGGCGCCGCCGCTAAGACGCCATTCGAGGGCGAAGCGACCTTGACCGACGCCCAGGCGGCCGATCTTCTCGGCGGCAAGTACTACGCCAATATCCACACCGAGGCCAACAAAGCCGGTGAAATCCGCGGCCAAGTGACGAAGTAAGTCACGCAGCGGCGAATTATAATTCTAGCGACAGGCCCGCCGGCTTAAGCCGGCGGGCTTTTTTTATTCCGGTACCCGCTGTCGCGGACTGCACGCCAGACGCGCTTTGCGTCCAGGGCTTGGGCGCATTATCGTTGCGCGCGAAATCTTTTTTGGAAAACGCGACGAGGCACGGCATGGCGGCAGCGAACGGCAAACCCATTCTCATTTCCGGCGGCGGCATTGGCGGCCTGATCACGGCGTTCGCGCTTGCCCGCAACGGGCTGGCGGTGCGCGTGTTCGAGCAGGCCGACGAATTTCGCGAGGTCGGCGCCGGCATCCAGCTCGGTCCCAATATTTTCCGCGTGCTGGAAAAAATCGGCTTGAAGGACGAAGTCCTCGCCGACGCGCACATTCCGCCGTCGCAGGAAATGCGCAACGCCATCACCGGCGACCTCATCACCAATATTCCGCTCGGTGCCGAATTCTCCAAACGCTTCGGCGGCCAGCCCTATGCCGTCATCCATCGCGCCGATATTCACGGTCGCTTCCTCAAAGCCTGCCGCACAAACAATCTGATCACGCTGGAGACCAGCCGCCGTGTCGATTCCTATGTCGACAGCGGCGACGGCGTGACCATCACGCTCGAAGGCGGTGACAAGGTCGACGGGCGCGCGCTGATCGCCTGCGACGGCATGTGGTCGAAGATTCGCGAGCGTATCGTCGGCGACGGCAGACCGCGCGTTTCCGGTCACATCGCCTATCGTGGCGTGCTGACGCGCGAGCAGGTGCCGAAGGATTTGTGGCGGCCCGATGTCGTGTTGTGGGCCGGGCCGAAATGCCATTTCGTGCATTACCCGCTGCGCCGCGGCGAACTGTTCAATCTGGTCGCGGTGTTTCATTCCGACCATTACGAGGAAGGCTGGAACGCCGAAGGCAGCAAGGAACTGCTGTTCGACCACTTCAAGGGTCTGCGGCCGGAAGTGACGCGGCTTCTCGAATTGATCGACACCTGGAAGATGTGGGTGCTGTGCGACCGCGAGCCGGTGAAGGACTGGAGCAAAGGCAACGTCACCTTGCTCGGCGATGCCGCGCACCCGATGCTGCAATACCTGGCGCAAGGCGCCTGCATGGCGACCGAGGACGCCGTCATATTGGCGGAAAAGGTCGCCGAACAGCCGGATAATCTGCCGGCCGCGTTCAAGGCCTACGAGCAGGCGCGTTATCTGCGGACCGCGCGCGTGCAGATCATGGCCCGCGTCTATGGTGATTTCTACCATGCGCGCGGCGTCACCGCCGAACTGCGCGACATGGCGGTCGGTGGACGCACGGCGGAACAGGCCTACGAGGGCATTTCCTGGCTCTATGGCGGGCCGTAGCGCGCTTTACGCCGCCTTGCTGGTGTTTGGATTGGCCGCCGGCCGATCGAGATCGGCGTTCCAGGCGTCGTAGCCGTAAAGCCATGAGGTGTCGGACTCGCCGCCCTTCATCCAGGTATTGGCGCTGGAGATCGCCTGCACCACCGACGTGCGCGGCTTGCGGTGTGCTTCGTAGCGCTTGAACGCGCCTTCGACGTCGTCGCCCTGCACGGCATCGAGACAGCGCGCCAGAATGGCGGCGTCCTCGATCGAGGTCGCCGCGCCTTGCGCCATATAGGGCGTCATCGGATGCGCTGAATCGCCGAGCAGTACGACGCGGCCGTTGCTCCAGTTCGGCAGCGGCTCGCGCTCGAGGATCGCCCATTTGTGGCAGTCGGGACAGGCATTGAGAACGTTGCGGACGTCCTGGTGGAAATCGCCATACGCGGCCCGCAGTTCCTCGACATTGCCCTTGGCCGACCACGACTCCTTGGTCATCCAGCCGGCCTCTTCCGGTACGCTGGTGACGAAGTAGAGTTCGCTCTTCGATTTCGTCGTGTAGTAGATGACGATATGCCGGTCGGTGCCCCACCATTTGGTGCGCGACGGGCCGATGTCGAAGCCGCCCATCAGTTTGGATTCAAAGACGGCGCGATAGGCGATACGCCCCTTGTGCACCGGCGCATCAGGCCCGACCACGATATCGCGCACCAGCGAGTGCACGCCGTCGGCGCCGACAACGGCATCGGCTGTCGCCGTAGTGCCGTCGGCGAATTTGAGCGTGACGACGCCGCCGGCCTGGTTGAGCCCCGTCAGCTTCTTGTTGAGATGAATGATGTCGGACGGCACGGCGGAGGCGAGCGCGTCATGCAGATCGGCGCGATGCATGCACAGATAGGGCGCGCCATAGAGCGCTTCCGGCATCGGCAGTTCACGCATCAACTCGCCGGTATAGCCATCGCGGTTGAGATGCGAGAACGGCGCGAAGGCGACCTGCCGCAACCGTTCCTCGACGCCGATGCCGCGCAGCACCTTCATCGAATTCGGCATCATTTGAATGCCGGCGCCGATGCGGCCGAAACGGCTCGCCTGTTCGAACACCTCGACATCAATGCCGACCTTGCGCAAGGTCGCGGCGACCGCGAGGCCGCCCATGCCGGCGCCGACCACGGCGATTTTGAGTTTCTTCTGGCTCATGTTTCTTCCCGCCTAATCAATCGCTTTGGATCTTTCAAAACTCATACAGATTTGCCGGGTTATCGACCAGCAACTTGCGCTGCAAATCGGCGCTGACAGCTATGTGTGGAACCAGGTCGACCAGTTCGCCCTCGTCCGCTTCATGCGTCGAATTCGGATGCGGGAAGTCGGTTCCCCACAGGACGCGGTCGGGAATGGTCTCGAGAATCTTGCGCGCGATCGGAACCGCCTTGTCATAGGGCGGAAAGTCGATGCGCTCGGAACCGCAGACCTTGATCCAGCAGTTCGGCAGCTTAGCGAGTTCGAGCAGCGTCTTGAAAGGCGCCTGGTCGATCCCGTCTTTCGCCGGCACGCGGCCCATATGGTCGATAACGAATGTCAGCGGCAGTGCCCGGATCATCGGCGACAGCTCGGGAATGTCCTTGGCATCGAGATGCAGCACGACATGCCAACCGCGTCCCTTTACCCGGTCTATGACCTTGTTGAACACTGCCATGTCGGGTGCGCCGCCGAGATGCTTGACGAAATTGAAGCGCACGCCGCGCACGCCGCCGTCATGCAGGTTTTGGAAATCCTTATCGGTGAACGTGTCGTTGACGATGGCGACACCGCGATAGCGCGTCGGATCAGATTTCAGGCAATCCATCATCGCCGCATTGTCGAGGCCGTGACAGCTCGCCTGCACGATCACCGCCCGACTGATGCCGAGATAATCGTGCAGCGCACGCAGCATTTCCTTCGGCGCGTCTTCCGGCGTGTATTTGCGAGTCGGCGAATAAGGAAACACTTTGCCGGGTCCGAACACATGACAATGCGCGTCCGTCGCGCCCGGCGGCAGCTCGAAAGTGGGCTTGCGCCGTTTGGACAGGAAATCCGCCGGAATGTGTATCGTCATACGGGAGGCCTCGTCTGGGCATTTTTGTTGGCCCGGCATATCGGACTGCGTCCGGCCAGACAACCGGTTAGCGCGGCGGAATGTCCCCGGCCGCCCAACCCGCCATTGTCACGGCGTGAAAATCGGCAAAGCGACCGCCGGCGATCGCCTCGCGCATCCCGGCCATCAATTGCTGGTAATAGGCAATGTTGATCGTCGACAGCACCACTTGGCCAAGGATCTCATTGGCCTTGGTCAGATGGTGCAGATAGGCGCGCGAATAGGTCCGCGCGTCGGGGTGCACGCTCTGCTCGTCGAGGGGGCGCGGATCATCGGCGTGGCGCGCATTGGCCAGATTTATCGAGCCGAACCGCGTGAACGCCGTGCCGTGGCGGCCATTGCGCGTCGGCATCACGCAATCGAACATGTCGACGCCGCGCGCCACCGCTTCCAGCATGTCGTGCGGCGTACCGACGCCCATCAGGTAGCGCGGCGCCTCCGCCGGCAGCGACGGCGTCGTTTCCTCGACAACTTTCAGCATCACATCCTGCGGCTCACCGACGGCGAGCCCGCCAATGGCATAGCCGTGGAAGCCAATGTCGGTGAGCGCCTTGGCGCTTTGTTGGCGCAGCGCGATGTCGTCGCCGCCCTGCACGATGCCGAACAACGCATAACCTTCGCGCGCGCGGGATTCGAAAGCGCGCTTGCTCCGCTCGCCCCAACGCAGCGACAATTGCATGGCACGCTCGATCTCCTCGCGCGCCGCCGGCAGCTTGAGGCATTCATCGAGCTGCATGGTGATGTCGGTGCCGAGCAGCGCCTGAATTTCTATCGAGCGCTCGGGCGACAGCTCGTGCATCGAGCCGTCGAGATGCGATTTGAAAGTGACGCCCTGCTCGCTCATCTTGCGTAAGGTCGCCAGCGACATCACCTGGAAGCCGCCTGAATCGGTGAGGATCGGGTGCGGCCAGTTCATGAACACATGCAGGCCGCCGAGCGCGGCGACGCGCTCGGCCGTCGGCCGCAGCATCAGATGATAGGTATTACCGAGCAGAATTTCCGCGCCGGTTGCTTTCACCGCTTCCGGATAGAGCCCCTTCACCGTCGCCTGCGTGCCGACCGGCATGAAGGCCGGCGTCTGCACTTTGCCGTGCGGCGTTGTCACTTCGCCGCGCCGCGCGGCGCCGTCGGTTTTCAGGAGCGAAAAGGAGTATGCCTCGGACATCAGGCCTCTGGGTGCAGCAGACACGCGTCACCATAAGAATAGAAGCGGTAGCCGCTCCCGATCGCATGCTTATAGGCGCGCTGCATCGTGTCCAGCCCGCTGAAGGCGGAGACCAGCATGAACAATGTTGAGCGCGGCAAATGGAAATTGGTCAGCATCAGGTCGACCGCCTTGAAACGGTAGCCGGGCGTAATGAAGATCGCGGTGTCGCCGGCAAATTCCCGGATTTGCCCGTCGTCGCCCGCCGCCGTTTCCAGCGTTCGCAGCGCCGTCGAGCCGACCGCGACGATGCGCCCGCCTTTGGCGCGGGCCGCATTGAGCGCCGCGGCGGTTTCGGCGGTGACCACGCTGAACTCGGCATGCATCTTGTGGCCTTCGGTGTCGTCCGATTTGACCGGCAGGAAGGTGCCGGCGCCGACATGGAGCGTGACCTTGTGGACCGCGACGCCACACGCTTCCAGCCGCGCTAGCAGTTCCGAGGTGAAGTGCAGCCCGGCCGTGGGGGCCGCGACTGAGCCGTCCTCGCGGGCAAACAGGGTCTGGTAATCGGACTTGTCCTGCGCGTCCGGCGGCCTTTTGGAGGCGATATAGGGCGGCAGAGGCATGTCGCCGCGCTCGGCAATGGCCTGGTCTAGAACCGGACCTGTGAAGGAAAATGAAAGGGTTACCTCACCACCTTCATCCTTATGTGAAACCTGAGCATCAAGTTGATCAAGGAAACAGACCCGCCCCTCGGAGCCGAACCGAAGCGTATCGCCGACCTGGACCTTCTTGGCCCCTAAGATGAAGGCGCGCCAATGCGAGCCATCGAGGCGCTTGTGCAGGGTCGCTTCGATCGACGGCTCGACCTCGCCCCGCCCGATCCGGCGGCCCTTCAGCCGCGCCGCGATGACCTTGCTGTCATTGACCACCAGGCAGTCGCCGGGCTGAAAGAGGTCCGGCAAATCGGCGACAGTGCGGTCCTCCAGCCCCTCGCCCGGTTTAACGACGAGAAGCTTAGCCGCTTCGCGCGGCGACACCGGCCGCAGGGCGATGCGGTCGGGTGGCAGATCAAAATCGAAGAGATCGGTGCGCATGGTTTTTCTTCTTCCTCTCCCCGCTTGCGGGGAGAGGGTCGGGGTGAGGGGCAGCCATTATACTCTCCCGACGTCAGCCCCTCATCCGGCTCGCTGACGCTCGCCACCTTCTCCCCGGGTAGCTCGCCGAACGGCAAGCGTTCACTCGCCTATGCGGGGAGAAGGAACTACGCCCCCAAAGTCGCCTTGATGATCTTGTCGGGGTCCTTAACCGGCTCGCCCTTCTTGATCTTGTCGACGTTTTCCATGCCTTCGATAACGTTGCCCCAAGCGGTGTACTGGTTATCGAGGAAGGTGGCGTCATCGAAGCAGATGAAGAACTGGCTGTCGCCCGAGTCCGGGTTCGACGCACGCGCCATCGACACGGTGCCGCGCACATGCGGCTCCTTGTTGAACTCGGCCTTCAGCTTTTTGCCGGAACCGCCCATGCCGGTGCCGTCCGGGCATCCGGTCTGCGCCATGAAGCCGTCGATGACGCGGTGAAACACGATGCCGTCGTAGAAGCCTGCCTTCACTAGTTCCTTGATGCGCGCGACATGGCCGGGCGCAAGGTCGGGGCGCATCGCGATCACGACGTTGCCCTTGGTGGTTTCCAGCGTCAGCGTGTCTTCAGGTTTTGCCATTTTCATTTTCTCTCGTGAATGATTAGGTTATTTCATATCGGCGGCGACTTGCACCTTCACCATCTTGTCCGGATCGGTGACCGCGCCCGACTGCGAACCGGCTGGTGCTTTCTTGAGTTTGTCGGCGACATCCATGCCGGAAACGACGTTGCCGATCACGGTATATTGGCCATTGAGGAACGAGGCGTCGGCGAAGCAAATGAAGAACTGCGAATTGCCGGAATTCGGATTGCCGCCGCGCGCCATGCCGACGACGCCGCGCACGAAGGGCGTCGGCGTGAACTCGGCGGCGAGGTTTGGATATTTCGAATTGCCAGTGCCGTTGAAATTGGCGCCGTCGCCGGTCTGCGCCATGAAGCCGTCCATGACGCGGTGGAATGGCACGTTGTTGTAGTAACCCTCGCGCGCCAGAAGCTTCAGCCGCTCCGCGTGCTTGGGCGCGAGATCGGTGCGCAGCCTGATGATGATGCGGCCCTTGGTGGTGTCGATGACGATCGTGTTCTGCGGATCGACGCCGACTGGCAGTTTGGGCGCCTGAGCGAAGGCGGGCGCTACGGCGCAAACCGAGAATGCGAGCGCAAGAGCGAGGCTGAGCGTGCGGATCATGACAACTCCCGGGATTTAAGCTTTGGCGGAAAAGCGCTGCTTCAGCCGCGCCGCCACCGCGGCCGGCACGAAGCTGGACACGTCGCCACCCATGGCGGCGATCTGGCGTACCAATGTGGCGGTGATCGGGCGCACAGCAGGTGACGCCGGCAGGAATACAGTCTGCACCTCGGGCACCATCGCCGCATTCATGCCGGCCATTTGCATTTCGTAGTCGAAATCGGTGCCGTCGCGCAGGCCCCGGATCAGCACTTGAGCACCGGCCTTGCGCGCCGCCTCGACGACGAGATTGTCGAAGGTGATGCAGGAGATTTCGCATTTGGCGTCGCGGCCAATCGGCCCGCAGGTCTCGTTTAGCATCGCCAGCCGTTCGTCGGCGGTAAACAAAGGCGCCTTGCCGGGATGCACGCCGATCGCCAGCACCAGCCGGTCGGCCAGCCGCACGGCATGCCGCACCACGTCGATGTGGCCGTTGGTGACGGGGTCGAAAGACCCCGCATAAAGGGCAATCCTCGGCATCAACGGGGTCTAACCCGCCCTTTTGCGCCCCGCAAGGGTCGCCACTCCCCCGTTGTCCGGTCTCTCGCCTCCTGAATGAACCATTACGACAGTCGATGGTTATTGAGGCGAACCTTCTATCGCGCTTTGAACCTTTTTCAGGCGGGACCGGTCATGATGACGTCAGCCACAACGGGAATTGCCATGCTCAAGACCCTGTCCGCCATCCTCACCGCCGCGGCCATCGCCGCCGTCCTGACGATCTCCTTTGCGCCGACCAGCCCGGTCGATGCCGGCCCGTTGGCCAAGCCTGACGAGGCCGCGCTGAAATCCTGCACCCAGCGGCCCTGGCCCTATCTCAATTGCGTCGGCACCCCGCTCGGCAGCAGCAAGATCCGGCTGGTCACCACCGACCGCCTGACCCCTTAACAAAATGCGGTTTACCGGCGGCGCGGCCAAGGACTAGGCTTCCCTCAAGGGACAAGACGATCCCGTGAAGGCCCGGCAGGGCCATTGAGAGGAAACCGCATGCGCCGTCCGGCTCTAATGGCCGCTTTTGTCGTGGCAACGCTTTTATGCGCGACCACCGTCTCGGCCTTCGCACAGGTCTATCCCAGCCGCCCGATCCGCATCATCGTGCCGACGCCCGCCGGCGGCCCGGTGGACGTCATCGCGCGCCTGCTCGGCAACTCATTGCCGCCCATGCTCGGCCAGCCGGTCATCGTCGAAAACAGACCGGGCGCCGGCAACACCATCGGCTCGCGCTTCGCCGCCGCCGCCGATCCGGACGGCTACACGTTGCTGGTGTCGGCGGCGAGCGGGCTCATCATGAGCCCGATGATCTATCACAATGCCGGCTATGACGCGGCAAGCTTCACCGCCGTCGCGCTGATCGCCGAGACGCCGCAGCTTCTGGTGGTCAACCCGGCTTTGCCGGTGAAAAATGTCGCCGAGCTGGTCGCCTATGCCAAGGCTCATCCCGGCAAGCTCAATTATTCAACCGGCGGCGCCGGCACTTTGCCGCATCTGACCGCCGAACTGTTCAAGCAACTCGCCGGCATCGACATCGTCCATGTCCCCTATAAGGGCGGCGGTCCTTCGCTCACTGCCGTGGTGGCCGGCGAAACCCAATTAACCTTTGACACTATCGCCACCTCAATCCAGATGGCGCAAGCCGGCAAGCTGCGTATCCTCGCCGTGGTCGGGCCGTACCGCATCGCCGAATTGCCCGACGTGCCGGCGATGCCGGAAGCCGGCTTCCCCAGTCTCACCACCGGCTCATGGACCGCGCTGCTGGCGCCGCGCGGCACGCCGTCCGCGATCGTCGCCTATCTCAACGAGGCCGTGAATGGCGCGCTGGCCATCGAACCGATGAAAGGCACGCTGGCAAAACTTGGCGCGCAACCGCGCGGCGGCTTGCCTGATGTGCTGGCCGATCACATGGCGGTCGAACAGAAAAAGTGGAGGCCGATCGTCGCCGAACTCAACCTGAAGGCCGATTAAACCGCGCCTGCATTGAATGAGTAGGCCGCGCCGGTGTTAGCCCTGGTAATAACAACGCTTTCATTGGGGGACGACAATGCTGGGGCGCGCGCTTCTGTTTCTGGTTCTGATCGGTGTCGCTGGGCCCGCAATGGCGCAAATCGCGCCCAGCGCCGCCGAGATTGCCACCTACAGCGGCCTGCACGCCGCCGCGGCCAAAGGCGACACCGCCGAGATCGAGAAACTGGTTAAAGCTGGCAGCCCGATCGACGCCCGCGACGGCCACCAGCGCACGCCGCTGCATGTCGCCGCGCATTTGCATCGTAATAAGGCCGCCACCCTTCTGATGAAACTGGGCGCCGATGCCAATGCGCTGGACGCGCAGAAATACGACATCGTCACCATCGCCGCGGTCGCCGACGACGTGCCGATGCTCAAGGTCGCGCTTGCCGGGGGCTGCCGATCCGGCAATATGACCAGCCCCTATGACGGTACCGCGCTGATCGCCGCCGCCCATCTCGGCCATGACGAGGTCGTGCGTACCCTGATCGCGGGCAAGGCGCCGCTCGATCATGTCAATAACCTGCACTGGACAGCGGTCATCGAGTCGATCGTGCTCGGCAATGGCGGCAAGCGCCACATCGCCACGCTGGAGGCGCTGGTGAAGGCCGGCGCCAATCTGTCGCTTGCCGACTCAAGCGGCGCGACGCCGCTGACTTTGGCGAAGCGACGCGGCTATGCCGAGATGGTGGCGATCCTGGAAAAGGCCGGCGCCAAATAGCCGCGGCGGCTCAGGCCGCGGTCAAAGCCGGCAGCGGCCGCTCGATCGCGGCGGCGTCGCACCATTGGTTGCGGCCGAGCCGCTTGGCGCGGTAGCAGGCATTGTCGGCGACGCGCAGCACGGTGCCCGGCGTATTCCCTGTCCGGCGATGCGCCACCCCGACGCTCACTGTCACCGACACCAGTTGGCCGTCGCCTTGCACCGGCAATCGCGCAATCTGCTCGACGAGATAATCGGCCAGCCGGTCCGCCGCCTCGGGCGTGAGGTCCTCGATCAGCACGGCAAATTCCTCGCCGCCGATGCGCGCGGCGAATTTCGCGCCCGTGCCGGGGGTCTGCGCCACGATGCGCTGAATGGATTGCGCGACCGAGCGCAGAACGCGATCGCCGAAGTCGTGGCCATAATTGTCATTGACCTGCTTGAAGCGATCGACATCGATCATCATCAGGCTGATGGCGCGCTCTCGCTTGAAGACCACCTCGGCCTGCTCGAAAAATGCGCGCCGGTTCGGCAGTTCGGTCAACGTGTCGAGGCGCAGGAGGTTTTCAAGTTCGTCCTTTATCAGGCGCAGCCGCCCGGCCATGACCAGCAAAGGCAAAGCGGCGGCGGGCGCGAGAATCAACGGAAATAACGTCGCCAGGGTGTAGTGCAGCGCGGCGTCCTTGAAACCGATGACAAACAGCATGCCGGTAGTGAGGACGTGACCGCCCGCTATCGTCGCCAGCGTTATGATAACGACGCCTTTCCAGGCACCGATGAACTCCGCGCGGGTCATTTTCTTGTGTCCCATTCTTTCCCCCACCTCGCTTTTTAGGGCGAAAAAGAAACGGAACCGCTGCGAAATTGGCTAAACTTTTAGGCGTCTGGGGAAACTCTTATTGGTTCAACCCGGCCGGCGCGCCAGCGACAGCCAGATGCCGCCGCCGACCAGCATCGCGCCGGACAGCCGGCCAAGCAGCTTGTTGTGGTGGGGTTTAAGAAACCAGGCGCGGCCGAACCCGGCGGCGACCGCCCAGCCGCTATCGAGCAACGCGCCGAGCGTCACCGAGCACACGCACATCACCAGCAATTGCCGGTCGACCGGCAGCGCCGGATCGATGAACTGCGGCAGGAATGCGGTGAAGAACGCGATAGTCTTCGGATTGGTGATGGCGACGATGAAACCGCGCCAGGCATGCACATGCGCGGCCGGCGGAATCGCCTCCGCCGCCGCGCCAGCGTGCCGCCAGGCCTGGATGCCGAGCCAGACCAGATAGGCCGCGCCGATCCAGCGCAGCAGGTCGAACACCTCCGACGAGGCTTTCAGTATCCAGGTCAGGCCGAAGGCGATGGCCGCAAGCAGCACCGCGTTGCCGACGCTCGAACCGGCCACGGTGAGCAGCGCCGCGCGCGTGCCCTGCCGGGCGCCCGTCGCAATGATCAAGGTGACGATCGGCCCCGGCGTCAGGAAAAGGACGACGGTAATCAGCAGAAAGGCGGTGAAGAGTTGGATGTTCATCGGTTCACGCCTCTGCCCTTACTCCGCCTCATCCTCGCTCAGCCGCTCGACCGACACGACGTGTTCATCATCGGCCGTATTGAGAACGATCACACCCTGCGTCGAGCGGCCGGCGATGCGGATGCCGGCGACCGTGGTACGGATCAGCTTGCCAGCGTCGGTGACCAGCATGACCTGATCGTCTTCCTCGATCGGGAACGAGGCGACCAACCGGCCGATCTTCGGCTTGAGCTGGAACGTGCCGCCCTTCTTTTCCCAGATATCCATGGCGACGATGCCTTTGCCGCCGCGCCCGGTGATCCGGTACTCGTACGAACTGGTGCGCTTGCCGAAGCCGCGTTCGGACAAGGTCAGGACGAACTGTTCGGCTTCGGAGAGTTCGACATAGCGCTGTTCGCCGAGTTCGATATTGGCGACGTCACCAGCTTCCGCTGCTTCTTCGGCGTCAACCACCTGCGGCTCGTCGACTTCAGCGCCGGTGTTGCGGCGAATGGCGCTGGCGCGCTTGAGGTAAGCCGCGCGCTCGTCCGAGGTGACATCGATGTGACGCAGGATCGACATCGAGATCAGCCGATCGTCATTGTCGAGCGCGATGCCGCGCACGCCCATCGAGGTGCGGCCGGTGAAGACGCGCACATCGGTAACCGGGAAGCGGATGCACTGGCCGCCCGACGAGGTCAGCAGCACGTCGTCCTTCTCGGTGCAGATTTGCACGCCGACAATGCCCTCGCCCTCCGTGAGCTTCATGGCAATGATGCCGGAGCGGCGCACATCGACGAAGTCCGACAGCTTGTTGCGGCGAACCGTGCCCTTGGTCGACGCGAACATGACGTCGAGATTGGCCCACGACGTCTCGTCCTCGGGCAGCGGCATGATCGAAGTAATGGTCTCGCCGGCGTCGAGCGGCAATATGTTGATCATCGCCTTGCCGCGCGCCTGCGGCGCCGCCAGCGGCAGGCGCCAGACCTTTTCCTTGTACACCTGTCCCTTGGACGAGAAGAACAGCACCGGCGTATGCGTCGAGGCGACGAATAGCCTTGAGACGAAATCCTCGTCGCGCGTCTGCATGCCGGAGCGGCCTTTGCCGCCGCGCTTTTGCGCGCGATAGGTCGACAGCGGCACGCGCTTGACGTAGCCGAGATGCGACACGGTCACGACCATGTCCTCGCGCTGGATCAGGTCCTCGTCGTCCATGTCGCCGATCGCCTCGGCGATTTCGGTGCGGCGCGGCGTCGCGAACTGCGCCTTCAGCGCGGTCAGGTCTTCCTTGATGATGGTCTGGATGCGCGCGCGCGAGCGCAGGATATCGAGATAATCGGCGATCTCGGCGGCGAGCTTGTCCAGTTCGGCGGCGATTTCGTCGCGGCCCAGCGCGGTCAGGCGTTGCAGCCGCAGGTCGAGAATCGCCTGCGCCTGTTCGGCCGACAGCCGCGTATTGCCTTCCGGCGAAATGCGATGGCGCGGATCGTCGATCAGCAGCACCATCGTCGCCATATCCTTGGCCGGCCAGTCGCGCGCCATCAACTGCTCGCGCGCTTCCTTGGCGTCGGCCGAGGCGCGGATCAGCTTGATCACTTCGTCGATATTGGCAACGGCGATAGCCAGACCCACCAAAACATGGGCGCGGTCGCGCGCCTTGTTGAGCAGGAACTTGGTGCGCCGAGACACGACTTCTTCGCGGAACGCGACGAAGGCGACCAGCATGTCCTTGAGCGTCATCACCAGCGGACGGCCGCCGTCGAGCGCCACGGTGTTGACGCCGAAACTCGTCTGCAACGGCGTGAAACGATAAAGCTGGTTCATCACCACGTCGCGCTCGGCATCGCGCTTCAATTCGATCACCACGCGATAGCCGTCGCGATCGGACTCGTCGCGCAGATCGGAAATGCCGTCGATCTTCTTGTCGCGCACCAGTTCGGCGATGCGCTCGACCATCGTCGCCTTGTTCACCTGATAGGGAATTTCGGAAATGATGATCGCTTCGCGGTCCTTGCGCAAGGTCTCGAAGGCGACCTTGCCGCGCATCACCACCGAGCCGCGGCCGGTGTGATAGGCGCTGTAGATGCCGGCGCGGCCGAGAATGATGCCGCCGGTCGGGAAATCAGGACCGGGCACGATCTGGATGAGGTCGTCGGTCGAGATCGCCGGATTGTCGATCACTGCGATGGTCGCGTCGATGACCTCGCCGAGATTGTGCGGCGGAATATTGGTCGCCATGCCGACGGCAATGCCGCCGGCGCCATTGACCAGCAAATTCGGATAGCGCGCCGGCAGAACCTTCGGTTCGCTTTCGCTGCCGTCATAGTTTTCCTGGAAGTCGACAGTGTCCTTGTCGATGTCGTCAAGCAGAGCCATCGCCGGCTTGGCCAGCTTACACTCGGTGTAACGCATGGCGGCGGCCGGATCGCCGTCGACCGAGCCGAAATTGCCCTGCCCGTCGATGAGCTGCAGGCGCATCGAGAAGTCCTGCGCCATGCGCACCAGGGCGTCATAGATCGCGCTGTCGCCATGCGGATGATATTTGCCCATCACGTCGCCGACGACGCGCGCCGATTTGACGTATTTCTTGTCCGGGGTGTGGCCCTGCTCGTGCATCGAATAGAGGATGCGCCGGTGCACAGGCTTCAAGCCGTCGCGAACATCGGGCAGCGCGCGGCTCACGATCACGCTCATCGCGTAATCGAGATACGAACGCTTCATCTCTTCGGTAATGGAGACAGGGCGCACGTCGGAGGGCTGATCGCCCCCCGCTTTGGGTGTTTCGGTGTCGGACAAAGAGGCGTTCCTGCAGGGCTATAAGAATCCTGCATTTTCTAGCTGATTCAATCGCCCGACGCCAACCCTAAAGGCGCCTGGCGGACAGTTATTATATTAATATTTTCAATGGCTTATTGATGCGAATTTGGCTCCAAGGAGAACATCAAAAGGTTATGTGCAATGCCGCTCTAACCGCCTGGGCAAGGAACGAGGACGCACCCTTCATGATACTGTATTCGACCTCGGCTGTTACTCCTCCCGGCGTGCGGAGCCGCAGGCCGGCGGCAGCCGTCTCCGTGCCGGAGGAAATCGCTGCCTGCGTGAAGGTGGAGGCCGAACCAGCGCCGAGATCGCTGTAATACAGCGCCTGATTGTAACCCATTTGACGTGTTTGCCGGTATTCGATGCGCGCGTTTGGACTCAACACGCCGTGGGCGTTTTCGATGTCAATCGAGCCGCGCAAGCCGATCGCGCCCGACATCGAGTTGGCCGACATCGCGTCGTAGCTCAGCGCCAGCGAACCGCCGCTCTCCGCATAACCGTCAAAATTGGCCGAAATGAAATTGGCGTTCACATAAGGCGCAATCTTGATGTTGTCTTGGCTTACTTCAACGCTCGCGGTCAGCATGCTGAACCAGTACGAACCAGTCCGTTTACCGGACGCGATGCTGCCGTCGCCGCTTACAAAGCGCTTATTCTGGTACCCGACTGAGCCATAGCCGATGGCCGTATCGACATATAAAAGCCCAGACGGCTGGAAGCTTGCATAGAGTGTTCCGCTATAGCTGGTTGCGTCGCTGCTCGTGCCGTTGGCTCCAATATCGGCATGGTCGCCGCCGTAGCCGACGGCCGCACCGACAATCAGTCGTTCGTTGATCCGCATATCGAGCCCGGCCGTCAGGCCGCCTGTCGTGAAGCGGTTGCTTGCGGCGCCGGACGGCGTCATGGAACCGAATTGAAACGAGCCGGCGGTCCAGATGGACATCGACGAAGCCCAATCGGCCGCGCAAGCTTCCTTTCTGGGCGCGCGGCGGCTCGGCGCGTTGTCGGGCTGTGGCGGCGCAAATTGTCCGCGACTGCCATAGGCCGTGTTTGGCGAATAGAGTTGGTTTGGATTGCCATAAGTTATATCGGCATATGCGTCTGAATAAGGCCTCGGCGTTTGGTCGACCGGAGGTGCAATACTGAAATTGAACGAACACGGATCGAGGCGACCGTGCAATCCTTCGAGGTGACTGCCGACATTGGACATTTGCGTCGCGGCAAAACGCTGCGCCGTTGCCACTTGCGATGCGATCAGGCCTTGCACTTCGGCATCAAGTGCTGGATCCCGCCTATTTGTGAGTGTGTATGCGCGCAAGCCCGTATTGCCCAGGCTATCGAGCGCACGCACCGTAAATGTAGCACTCGCGCCGGCCGCGGTCGGCGTGCCGCTGATCAAGCCGGTGCTGGTATTCAGCACCAGCCCAGTCGGTAGCGCGCCGGCAGAAATCGAATAAGTGTAAGGCCCGGTGCCGCCCGACGCGGTCACGACTTGGCTGTAGGGCCGGCCGTTTATCATTGCCGGCAGCGACGCCGGATTTATCGCCAGCAAAGCCGTACCTATATTTACATTGTAAAGTTGGGTGCCGGCATTGCCGAGCGAGTCCGTGACTCGAACCGTAAACGACGACGCGCCGCTGCCCGTCGGCGTTCCGGTGATCGCCCCGCCGCTTGAAAGTGCAAGCCCCGCCGGCAGAGCACCGCCCGAAATGGTATACGTATAGGGCCCGCTGCCGGCCGACGTGGTCAAGGTCTGACTATAGGGCGTGCCGTTGCTGCCATTTGGCAACGTCGACGGGCTGATCGTGAGCGCACCAGCGCTACCAATATTCAAGGAGTAAGACCGGCTGCCGGCATTGCCATTTGTCGTGTCGATGGCCTGAATGGTGAAGATCGACTGGCCCGTCGCGCCCGGGACGCCGGAAATCGCGCCCGTGCCGGGGTTGAGGGTCAGGCCGGCCGGCAAGGATCCCGATGTTACCGAATACGAATAAGAGCCGCTGCCGCCGGTTGCGCCGACAGACTGATTATACGCCACGCCTTGCGTACCGGACGGCAGCGTCGGTGGCGTGACGGTCAGCGATAAAGTCCCGACGTTAAAGCTGTAGGCCTGCGTGCCGATATTGCCGGCAGTGTCGAGCACCTGAACGGTGAAATTCGCCGGTCCCGCAGCCGTCGGGACGCCGGTTAATGCGCCGCTGCTCGGATCGAGAGATAGGCCAGCCGGCAGTGAACCTGCGGACACGGAATAAGTATATGGGGCGCTGCCGCCCGAAGCCGACAAAGTCTGATTGTATTGCAAGCCTGCGTCGCATTGGGCAGGCTGCCAGGCGTGATCACCAGCGAATTGGTGCCGATGACGATAGTATAAGCTTGGGAGCCGGTGGCGTTGTTGAGATCAGTCGCCGTCACCGTGAACGGATAGGTACCGCCTGTAGTGGGTGTCCCGGTAATCGCGCCGGTAAAAAAATTGAGAGACAGGCCTGTCGGCAATGCTCCCGCAGTCACGGCGTATGTAAAGATATCGTCATTATCGAAAGGCCCGTTGACGTCTTCCGCCCCGTCGCTGTCATTCGCCAACACAGTTTGATTATATCCAATCCCTACCGTCCCCGGGGGCAAACTGGTGGGGTTGAAAGCGATCGCTTGAGCCGCGGCCGCGCTCACGAAGCCCAAGAGTAACAAGCCAATTCCGCACGAAAGGCCCAAGCTCCGTGCTGCACATCGAAATGCAAACCCCGGCAAGCCGCAAGGGCGTATGACCGAAAAACGGCCCCCGAACCTAGGTAAATGAATGTACAGAGCCCACCCGGAATCATTGATTTTCCAAGTGGAATGTCGCGGGTTATGGTTAATCCTTTGTAAAATTGGAACTTGCGCGACTTGCCTGAGCGCGATGTGCCTGGAGACAAAAACAATTCATGCCCCTTGAATTCACCGTCTCAGCCCTGGTCACGATTCTGGTCGTGCTCGATCCGATCGGGCTGGTGCCGTCTTTCATCGCCATCACGCAGGACTTGCCGGCGGCGTCGCGACGCAGCGTCGCACTGCGCGCCTGTCTGATTGCGGCCGCGATCCTCGCCGGTAGCGCGCTCGCCGGCGACTGGCTGTTGCGCATGCTGTCGATCTCGCTGCCGGCGTTTCGCATTGCCGGCGGTTTGCTGCTGTTCTCGATCGCCTCGGAAATGGTGTTCGGCGTGCGCGTCGTGCGCCAGACCGAAACCGCCGAGCACGCCATCGAGGAGCGCGTGCGCAATATTGCCGCCTTCCCGCTCGCCATTCCGCTGATGGCGGGGCCCGGCGCCATCACCGCCAGCGTGCTGTTGTCCGGCCGAAGCGGCGGCGATCCGCTACGGCTTGGCTTACTGCTCGGCGTCATCGCCGCCAGTATGCTGCTGTGCTTCATCGTGTTCGAGCTGGCCGGGCGCATCGGCAACCTGCTCGGCAACACGGCGACGTCAGTCGCCTCGCGCATCCTCGGCGTGCTGCTCGCCGCGCTCGCCGTGCAGTTCGTCATCGACGGCGTGCGCGTCGCGATGGCCGGGTAAAACGAAACGCGGCGGCGTTGCGCCCACGGGCCCCAACGCACGCCGCGCTCCTGCTCTAAGCCTCAGTCTCTTCCGTCCCGGCTATTTGTAATAGCCGACGCCGCAGCCTTGGCCGCCGACGACGGTGACGAAGGATTCCTTGGGAACGGCGTTGGTCGTGCCCGGCTTGGGGAAATTATAGTTCACGGCCGACACAGCGCCCGGTTTCGCCGAATCCCAGATCTTCTGGCCCAAGGCTTCGTCGCCGACTTTCAGGCCGCGAATATCGGATCCCATCAAAGCCGGATTGGGATGCGCGGTGAATTTTCCGTCCGATGTGTTGTAGCAAAACACATAGAGGTCGCGGTCGCGGAACGACTTGTTTTCCTTGTCGTTGAACTTGGCGATGGCCGGCGCTTCGCCGGCTTTGAGTTCGGTCACCGCGCGATCGAGCATCGCCTTGGCTTCCGCCTCCGTGCCGAGTTGCTGGGCCGAGGCGCTGGCCGCGCCCCACAGCAACACGAAAGCCGTCATCATCGACGCGAGCATTGTCGTCTTCATGGCGTTCTCCCTGGAGTTTTTGTTTTCGCCGTAAAAAATTTTTCGTCAGGCAACAAGCAACAAGTCAGGAGCGCAGTCGGACACAAAACCGGATTCCACTTTTGTAGAATGCGCCCCCTCGTGTCGGACCGCTGCGCAAGGCGCAACGTCCGCGTGAACGGTAGGCGAGCGCACGCGCCAATGCCTATGGATATAAAGTCGTAGGCGGCGGCCTGTGGCCTTGAAATTTCGCGACATTCGCCGCGGCATCGAAAAAATTTACGTCTCGGTAACGTGAGAATACGCCGACGCCCCGGCAACTGAACACGCGGCTACCGCGCCCGGCAAGTCGTGGCGCACGAGACGTTCCAGCGCGTTCAATGGGCTCAGAACGGAATTTCGTCGTCCATGTCGTCGCGTTTTCCGGCGCTCGCCATCGCCGGTTTGCGCGCCGGCGCGCGGTCGCCGCCGCCACTGGGACCGCTGGAGCCGAAATCGTCGCCGCTGTCCGGCGCACCGGCGCCCGAACCGCCGCCACCACGGCCGTCGAGCATGGTCAGCGTCGAATTGAAGCCCTGCAACACCACTTCGGTCGAGTATTTGTCGTGGCCGTCTTTGTCGGTCCACTTGCGTGTCTGCAGTGCGCCCTCAAGATAAACCTTGGCGCCCTTCTTGAGATATTGCTCGATCACCTTGCACAGGCCTTCGTTGAACACGACGACGCGGTGCCACTCGGTCTTTTCCTTGCGCTCGCCGGTGTTCTTGTCGCGCCAGGTTTCCGAGGTGGCGACACTGAGATTGGCGATCGGCCTGCCGTCCTGGGTGCGGCGGATTTCCGGGTCCTTGCCGAGATTGCCGACCAGGATAACTTTGTTGACGCTACCCGCCATGATGCTCTCCGCGTGACGATAACGGCGCTGCCGGCTTTTTGAAAAAGCCGCCGCCGCTCGCCGGTTGAGGGACGCTGCCGCGCACTGTCCCTGCTTGAATGACCGTCCACCCTAGTCCCCGTCCGAGCGGCGACAAAGGGCGCGGCGGGCCCGCACTGCTTTAATCCACAACGCTTCCGCCCAGTGCCGACCGCTCGCGTTCATTATTTGTTCTAGCCAGCGTCGTTGCAGCTTGCAACTGTTTTCTACGGTAAATTCGCGTTTTCTGTTGCTCCAAAACAACACTCGAATCGCGGGGCAAGTTCTATAGGAAGAAGCTTCAGTACATCGCGTTGAGTTCTGTCCTGCGTTTGGCCAAACACCAGGAGGTACTTCATGGCGCGTATTATTCAATTTGTACTGGCAGGCTTGCTGGCTCTGGCGATGGCGACGCCATCGTCCGCCGCAGACCTGCCGCGCAAGGCCCCGATCTATACGGCTCCTGTGTTTACCTGGGGCGGGGTCTATGTCGGTATCAACGGCGGCTACGGCTGGGGCACTTCGGATTGGTCCAGCGCGGTCACCGCCGGCAGTCCGAAACCCAGAGGCGGCCTGCTCGGCGGCACTTTGGGCTACAACGTCCAAACCGGCGGCCTGGTCTGGGGCCTGGAAGCCGATCTCGACTATTCGTGGGCCAAGGGCACCGATACGGCCGGCATCGGCGTCTGCGCCGCTCCGGGCTGCGAAACCCGCAACACCTACCTAGCGACCGGTCGCGGCCGCCTCGGTTTCGCGGCGGATCGCTGGCTGCCTTACATCACCGGCGGCGCGGCGCTCGGCGGCGTCAAGATGTCACCGAACAACGGCCTCAGCCAGACCAAAGGCAAATTCGGCTGGACGCTGGGCGGCGGCGTCGAATACGCGGTCACCGGCGCCTGGTCGATCAAGGCCGAGTATCTCTATGTCGACCTGGGCCGCACGACCTGTTCGGCCGCCACCTGCGGCATCGACACCGACGTCAAGTTCAAGGACAACGTCGTCCGCACCGGCCTGAACTACCGGTTCTGATCGGCCGCGCACCTTTTCATGAGCGACAAAGGGCCGGCCTCGCGCCGGCCCTTTGCTTTTTACGACAGCGCGGCTTTCACCCGCTCCGGCGAGAACGGCACGCGCCGGATGCGCACGCCGGTCGCATCGTAAATGGCATTGGCGATCGCCGCCGCCACCGGACGGATCGACGGCTCGCCGGCGCCCGACGGCGGAATGTCCGGATGATCGATCAGCACGACATTCACCTCGCCCGGCGTCTCGGTGATGTCGAGGATCGGATAGCTGATCCAGTCGACGCTGGTGACCGCCTTGCGGTCGAAGGTCACTTCTTCCCAGAGCGTGCGCGACACGCCCTGTACGATGTTGCCCTCGATGCATTTCACCAGCCCATCGGGATTGATGATCTGCCCGCAGTCATGCGCGACGGTGAACTTGCGCGCGAAGATCTTGCCCGTCGAGCGGTCGATGTCGACTTCCGCGACAATGGCGACGCGCGTGCCGTTGCGTTGCGAATAGGCGATGCCGCGGCCCGACACCTTGTTGCCGGTCTGGTCCTTGCGCGGCGACGTGCGCGTGACCCAGCCCGATTTCTCCGCCGCGGCCTTGATGACCGCGACGTCGCGCGCTTCCTTGACGTAACGCAGACGGAACTCGATCGGATCGGCGCCGACCGCCGCCGCCACTTCGTCCATGAAGGACTCGCTGGCGAAATGGATTTGCGGTCCGACCGGATCGCGCAAATGCGACGTGCGCAATGGCGATGAGCGCTCGAGCAGCGGCGGGATCGTCTCCCATCCCATCCGCTTGTTGTCGAAGGCGTAGGATTCCGCCGGCACGCCGAAGCCGTCGCCCGATTTCAGCGCGACGCCCTGCGCCTGGCCGGCCAATGTATCGAAGGGCTTGCTGCCATTGGTATCGACATCGACGCGCGAGAACGCCTTGCTGGTGAACTCGTAGGCCGTGACCTTGCCGCTGGCATCGAGCGCGATGCGCGCTTTGTGCGTGGAGGCCGGACCCTTGGGATCCCAGCCGGTGCCCTGGTCGCGCATATATTGCAGGCGCACCGGTTTGCCGACCGCTTTGGCCAGCACCGCGGCATCGCTGGCGCAATCGTCGGCGTCGTTGCGGCCGTAGGAGCCGGGGCCGGCCTTGTGGATGACGCGGACATTCGCCACCGGCACGCCAAGCGTCGCCGCCACGCCTTGCTGCACGAAATGTGATTTTTGCGTGCCGCTCCAGCAGGTGACGTTGCCATCCTTGATCTCGACCAGCGCGCAGGCCGGACCCATGCTCGCATGCGACTGGAACGGCCATTCGTAGTCAGCCTCGATCACCTTGGCGGCTGTCTTGAAGGCCTCGTCGACATTGCCGTTCTGTTTTTCCACTTCCGCCTTGCGCACCGGCGCCTTGCGGATGTGATCGTAAAGTTTGGCCTGATCGGGGAACGGCGCCTCCACCTGCGACCACTCGACCTTGAGCTTTTCCGCGGCCTGGATGGCGTCCCATTCCTTGTCGGCGACGACGCCGAGGAAGCCCTTGTCCCAGACCACCCTGGCCCCGGGATATTGCCTGATCGAGCTTTCGTCGACCTTCACCGGCACCGCACCGGCAATGGCGGGATGGATCATGCGGCCATGCACCATGCCCGGCACCTTCACGTCGGTGACGAAGTCCTCGATAGCAAACACCTTGGGCGCCACGTCCTCGCGCTTGATCGGCTGGCCGACGATTTTGTACTCGCTCGGCTTCTTCGGCTGCGCCTTGCCGGGGGCATAGAGCGCATTGCCCATCTGCTTGTTCCAGTCGAGCGTGACGTTGAAATATTTGCCGCCGATCATCTCCTTGTAGGAGATACGCTTGGCCTTATCGTCGGTCGCGCTGACCACGCCATCGGCGACCGCAAGCTTGTCGATCGGCACCGACAGCAGCCCCGCCGCCATCTCGACCAGCACGCGGCGCGCTTCCGCCGCCGCCATGCGCATCTGCTTGCCGCCGAGCTGGATGCCGGTGGAGCCCGAGGCGCCGCCCTGGTTCACCGTGTAAGCCGTGTCGGCCATGATGACCTTGACCGCCTTGAACGGAACGTCGAGTTCTTCCGCGACGATCTGGCCGATGGCGACATGCAGGCCGTGGCCCATGTCCATCTTGCCGAAAAAAGCCGAGACGGTGCCGTCGGCATTGACCGCGATGTAGGACGACAATTGATCGGGCGTCAGCGGCGGCTTGGCTCCTTGCGCATAGGCGTTGCCAATGCTCAGCACAGTGTCCAGCGAGACCGCGGCACCAACGGAGACGACCAGCGCGCCGCCACCGAGCAGAACCGAACGGCGCGAGAAGGATGAGGTCTTTTCAAATTTTGTCATGATGCTCACCTCAACCCATCATCGTCGCGGCGCGCTTGACCGCTTTGAGAATACTGATGTGCGTGCCGCAGCGGCACTTGAGTCCCGAGAGCGCATCCTTGATTTCGGCTTCGCTCGGATTCTTCTTGGTCGCCAGGAAAGCGGCGGCAGTCATGATCCAGCCATTGATGCAGTAGCCGCATTGCGGCACCTGCTCCTCGACATAGGCCGCTTGAATCGGGTGCGGTTTTTCCGGCGTGCCGAGGCCGGCCAAAGTGGTAATCTTGCCGTTACCGACCGCCGACAACGGCGTGACGCAGGAGCGGATCGCCTGGCCATCCAGTTGCACGGTGCAGGCGCCGCATTGCGCCAGACCGCAGCCGAAATGCGGATTGTTCAATCCGACATCGTCGCGCAAGGCGTACAAGAGCGGCATGTCCGGGTCGGCATCGACCGTATGACTCTTGCCGTCGATCGTGAGATTGAATTTCTGGGTCATGCCTGTCGCTCCCTGCGCGTTGAACGGCTTTGCCGCATTGTCGCGTTGCCGCATCGTCACGTTGCGCGGCTGCGTCGTTGACCGACGCTTTGGGCAAAAGTCTAGGCCCGAACACCGGCGGAGGAAATGGCCCCCGGCACAAAATCGCCCGTCTTCTTATGGCGTGGCCCGAACGACCCAGAGGCCGGCGGACAGTGCGGCGCAGCCTCCACTGGCAATATCGCCGCCCGGCCAAAGATTGCGCGGCTTTCGCGAGCGCCAACCCCGCCTATCCGGCTTTTGCCGCATCGCGGCAGGTCCCGGTAGGGGGCGCGGCCGCAAGCCGCTTTTTAAATCAGCGCGCGGGTGCAGTCGTCGAACAGCTCATCGACCGAGAATTTTCGCGGGATCAGCTTTTGGCGAAAGCTGTAGTCGATAATGATCTCGAGCGAGCGGCGGTTGGCCTCGACGCCGAAACGCCACGGGTCGAGCACGCTGTTGTCCGGAGGTAGCGGCACCGCGCGCCTGCTATCGCGCAGCATGCGGAAAATCTCCTTCACCACGTCGGGCCGCGACTTTGAAATAGAGTCCCTGACCACCATCATATGATTGATGGGAACGCCGCCATGTGCCTGCGCCCATTTTTGCGCCACCGAATCGGCATCGGGAATAAGCGGCGCCAGTCGCGGATCGGGCATCTTATCGCCGACAATGGCGGCATCGAGTTCGCCGTCGAGCAGCATCTCCGTCAGGTTCTTGCCTTCCGCCGCACGCGAAACGAATTCCGGATCCTTGTATTCGGCCAGATGCGGATCCTCGAACGTCACCCAGTGAACCCTGGCGATATCGACGCCGTAATCGTCGGCGAGGAAGCCTCGCACCCAGGCGCCGGTCGTCTGCGTATAGGCGCGCACGCCGACCCGCTTGCCCGTGAGATCGTTCGCCTTCAACGGGCCGCGTTGCGGATTGTAAGCGATGGTGTGGTGCTGGCCGCGGCCGAGCACGGTCGCTGGAATAAGCACGTAGGGTTTGCCGTAGGCCTTCGCCTGCAAGAATGTGACGATCGCCAGTTCGCCGACATCGAATGCCGCGTCGCGCACCAGCGGCTTGAACGCCGTGTTCGATACTTTCACGTCGGCGAAGTCGAAGGCGACGATGTCAGACGTCACGTCGCCATTCTTGAGCGCCATCGCATTCGGATAACTGCCAAGCAGCGTATGCAGTTTGGTTATCGCGGCGGTCATCGATAGTCTCCTTAGTCCGCCAGCGCGGGATAGAGCGTCTGCGCGGTCTTGGCAAAAATCCAGTCGCGGTCGTCCTGCGGCAGGCTGGCAACGGATTCGCGCGCCACCTTCAGAAGCGCGGGCAGTTTGCCTTCGCTGGACGGATAATTCGATCCCCAAGCCAGCCGCGATGCGCCGAATTCAGCGACCAGCCGCGCGAAGAAGGTGTCCGGCGTTGCCTTGCCACGACGGCATTCGGCGAAAATGCGCGGCGTCAGCTTGATGTAGATATTGGGATGGCGCGCGAGCGCGAACAGGCTGGCGGCGGCGTTGTAAGGCGGGCCGTCTTCCAGCACCGGGCGCGCGCCGTGATCGAGGACGATGCGTACCTTTGGAAAACGCGCGGCCATGCTCGCCGCCTGCGGGATCGCAGCGGCCGACATCTGCAGGCAAATCGACAAACCGAGTTCGCCGGCGCAAGCCCAGGCCGGATAGGACTTTGGGTCGTCGAGCCAGTTCGCCTGCTCCGACATCGTGCTGCCGAAGGTGAAAAGCCGCAATCCCGTGAGACCCTTGCCGAGCCAGTGCCGCATTCGCTCCACCGCGTCCAGCGCCAGCACATCGACCGAGAATACGCCGGTGAATCGCTTCGGGTGGGTGGCGACGGCGTCGGCGACATAGGAGTTGTCATGGCCGTAGCAGGTTGAGGCCTGGACGATCGCGGCCTTCTGGACCCCGGCCTCGTCCATCGCGGCGACCAGCTGTTCCACCGAGACCGGCCGCGTGCGCGACCAGTCGGACTGGTGGCCGCCGAGCGGCGCCAGCGGATAGCGTGTTGTGTCGCCGGCAATGATATGCGGGTGGATATCGATCGTGGTCATGGTCGGTCATCCGGCTTTAACGTGAAACGCAACGCTGTGGCCGTCTCCGGAAACAGCCGCCTTGCCTAGAGCAACACGCGGTGGCCGTAAAGCGGCCGCGCCGGACAGCAGGAAATGCAATGCGCAACTGCAAGCATATTGTCAGCCAGGCCGCCGCTTCCTAGTGTTCGTGCCGAGCGCTCCGCCCGAGAGGAACAATCCCATGCCGCAATCAATTCCGCTTGCCACCGGCCATTTGTTGCGGCGCGCGATACTTATGGCCTGCGGCGTCTCGCTCGCCCTCGGCGTGGCGACGTTTGGAGCGCGAGCAGAGGCCTACCCATCGAAACCGGTGCGCGTGATCGTACCTTATGGCCCCGGCGGAATTGCCGATGTCACCATGCGCATGGTAGCGCAGAATCTCAGCCAGCATTTCGGCCAGCAATTCTTCATCGAGAACCGGCCGGGCGCCGGCGGCGTGGTTGGCTTGCAGGGGGCAAAGGAAGCGGCGCCCGACGGCTATACGCTGGTCATGGTCGGCGGCGGCCTCACCATCGCCAAGGCGCTGTTCAAGTCGCTGCCTTACAATATCGAGACGGATTTCACGCCGATATCGACGACGGCCTCCTATGGGCTGGTGATCGCGGCCAAAGCCGGTTCGCCCTACAAGACCATCAAGGACGTCATCGCCGCCGCCAAGACGCATCCCGGTAAACTGAACTTCGGCACCATCAATGCCGGCAGCGCGCAGAATCTTTCCGCCGAACTTTTCCGCACCCTGGCCGGCATTGATGCCACCATCATTCCCTTCAAGACGACACCGGACCTCGCCAACGCCGTGTTGCGCGGCGATGTCGACATCGCCTTTGAATATTACATCGGTTTCCAGTCGCCGATCACCAATGACCAGATGACCGTGCTCGCCACCACCGGACGCGAGCGCGCCAGCAACCTGCCGAACGCACCGACCGTGATCGAGAGCGGTCTGCCCGGCTACGAGGTGACAAGCTGGAATGGGCTGGCCGTTCCCGCCGGGACACCGGCCGATATCGTCGCGACACTCAACCGCGCCGTGGAGGATGCGCTGAACTCGCCCGAGGTACAGAAGTTCTCCAGCGCCGCCGGCATGGACGCACGCGGCATGGCGCCCGACGATCTACGCAATCGCATCAAAAGCGATGTCGCCAAATGGGCGCAGGTAATCGAGAAGGCAGGCATTGCGAAGCGGTAAGAACATGCGTCACGCTTAATCCCCCACCGGTCTCTTATCTGGCGTCCCAGGTTCCGTTGAGGGCCGCCTAAAGCCCTTGCTGCCGCGGCGGTGGCGCCCGCCAAAGGGGTTATCCCCATTGTCCGAAATTGCGCGAACGCAGGGCTAGCGAAATCGTTTCGTTCTACCTACGTTCCCAAGATCGTTTGCTGCTTCACAGCCGGTCCGCGCCGGCATTTTGCCGTGCCCTCTGGTCCGCGAAAGCCCGTAATGTCCGACATTTCAAGCAAAAAAGCCCAAATCTCCAAAAGGGAACATGACGCCCGCCAGATCACCATCCGGGGGGCGCGCGAGCACAATCTCAAAAATGTCGACGTCACTATCCCGCGCGACCAGCTGGTGGTGTTCACCGGCCTGTCCGGTTCGGGCAAGTCGTCGCTCGCCTTCGACACCATCTATGCCGAGGGCCAGCGCCGCTACGTCGAGTCGCTGTCGGCCTATGCGCGCCAGTTCCTCGAAATGATGCAGAAGCCGGATGTCGACCAGATCGACGGCCTCTCCCCGGCCATTTCCATCGAGCAGAAGACGACGTCGAAGAATCCGCGCTCGACCGTCGGCACGGTCACCGAGATCTACGACTACATGCGCCTGTTGTGGGCGCGCGTCGGCATTCCCTATTCGCCGGCGACCGGATTACCAATTGAATCGCAGACCGTTTCGCAAATGGTCGACCGCGTGCTGGCTTTGCCGGACGGCACGCGCATCTATGTGCTGGCGCCGGTCGTGCGCGGCCGCAAGGGCGAGTACAAAAAGGAACTCGCCGACTTCATGCGCAAGGGCTACCAGCGCGTGAAGATCGACGGCGAATTCTACGAGATCGCCGACGTCAAGCCGCTCGACAAGAAGTTCACCCACGACATCGACGTAGTGGTGGATCGCCTGGTGGTGAAGTCCGATATCGGCACACGGCTGGCCGACTCGTTCGAGCAGTGCCTCAAGCTCGCCGAGGGCCTTGCCATTGTCGAGATCGCCGACTCGAAAGCTTCGGGCGCCGCCGCCAATCGCGGCCGCAACGCCAATGCCGAGCGCATCATGTTCTCGGAGAAGTTCGCCTGCCCGGTCTCCGGCTTCACCATTCCGGAAATCGAGCCGCGGCTGTTCTCGTTCAACAATCCGTTCGGCGCCTGCCCGGCCTGCGGCGGCCTCGGGCTGGAGCAGCATATCGATGCCGACCTGGTCATCCCCGACCGCGAGACGACCTTGAAGAAAGGCGCCATCGCGCCCTGGGCCAAGTCGTCGTCGCCCTATTACATCCAGACGCTGACGGCGCTCGGCAAGCATTACCGCTTCACGCTCGACACCAAGTGGAAGGACCTCGGCAAGAAAATTCAGGACGCCATCCTCTATGGCTCCGGCGAGGACGAGATCAAGTTCGTCTATGACGACGGCATGCGCGGCTATTCGACCAAGAAGCCATTCGAGGGCGTCATCACCAATCTCGAGCGCCGCTTCAAGGAAACCGAGAGCGAGTGGGCGCGCGAGGATCTGCAGAAATATTTCACCGACGTGCCCTGCGCCGAATGCCATGGAGCGCGGCTCAAGCCGGAGGCCTTGTCGGTCAAGATCGCCGGCAAGACCATCAGCGACATCGCCGAACTGTCGATCCGCAATGCCGGCGACTGGGCCATCGAACTGCCGAAGCATCTCACCGCCAAGCAGAACGAAATCGCCGTCAGAATCTTAAAGGAAATCCGCGACCGTTTGAAATTCCTGGTCGATGTCGGCCTCGATTATCTGACCCTCGCGCGCGCCTCCGGCACTTTGTCCGGCGGCGAAAGCCAGCGCATTCGGCTTGCCTCGCAGATCGGCTCCGGCCTCACCGGCGTCTTGTACGTTCTCGACGAGCCGTCGATCGGCCTGCACCAGCGCGACAATGAGCGCCTGCTGGTCACCCTCAAGCGGCTGCGCGATCTCGGCAACACCGTGATCGTCGTCGAGCATGACGAAGACGCCATCAAGACCGCCGATTACGTGCTCGACATCGGCCCCGGCGCCGGCATTCACGGCGGCCACATCATCGCCGAAGGCACGGTCGACGACATCATCGCCGCGCCCGCCTCATGGACCGGCAAATATCTCTCCGGCGAACTCAGCGTGCCGATCCCGGAGCGCCGCGCGCCCAATAAGCGCCGCACCATCAAGGTCGTGAATGCGCGCGGCAATAATCTGAAAAACGTCACCGCCGAAATCCCGCTCGGCCTGTTCACCGCCATCACCGGCGTGTCCGGCGGCGGCAAGTCGACGCTGCTGATCGACACGCTCTACAATTCGGTGGCGCGCAAGCTGAACAACGCCTCGCTTGCGCCGGCCCCGCACGACAAGATCGAGGGCCTCGAACACATCGACAAGATCATCGACATCGACCAGTCGCCGATCGGCCGCACGCCGCGCTCCAACCCGGCGACCTATACCGGCGCCTTCACGCCGATCCGCGAATGGTTCGCCGCGCTGCCCGAGGCGAAGGCGCGCGGCTATGAGCCCGGCCGCTTCTCCTTCAACGTCAAGGGCGGCCGCTGCGAGGCCTGCCAGGGCGACGGCGTCATCAAGATCGAGATGCACTTTCTGCCCGACGTCTATGTCACCTGCGACGTCTGCAAGGGCAAGCGCTACAATCGTGAAACTTTAGAGGTGCTGTTCAAGGGCAAGTCGATCGCCGACGTGCTCGACATGACGGTGGAAGAAGCGCTGGAATTCTTCAAAGCGGTGCCGCGCGTGCGCGACGTGCTGGCGCTCTTGCACCGCGTCGGCCTCGACTACATCCATGTCGGCCAGCAGGCGACGACGCTCTCCGGCGGCGAGGCGCAGCGCGTCAAGCTCGCCAAGGAACTGTCGAAGCGCGCCACCGGCCGCACGCTCTATATTCTCGATGAGCCGACCACAGGCCTGCATTTCCATGACGTCGCCAAGCTGCTCGAAGTGCTGCACGAGCTGGTCGAGACCGGCAACACCGTCGTCGTCATCGAGCACAATCTCGAAGTCATCAAGACGGCGGACTGGGTGATCGACCTCGGCCCTGAAGGCGGCGACGGCGGCGGCGAAATCGTCGCCGAAGGCACGCCGGAGGATATCGTCAAGGTGGCAAGGAGCTATACCGGGCGGTTCTTGAAGCCGGTGCTAGCGCGGAAAGAGAATAAGCGGAAGAAGGGTCAGCAGGCTGCTGAATAAAGCCGGTGCCTTGTCCCCCGTAGCCTAACAGGGCGAAGGCGGATGGCGTGATAGAATTTTATCTGCCTGATCATGCAACTGTGGGCTAACATCGGTCCCAAGGACGAACCTCCACACCGAGATCTCCCGCGCACAAGCGGTCTATCAATTAGTTGTTAAATTTGAAGCGATCTGCATATGTCATCCCTTATCTAAGATTCAATTGCGGTATAATTTTTCGATCTGTCTTCGAGCAACTTTTTTATGTGCGTTAATGAGCAGAAAGTCAGGCAAGTTGATAAGAGCTGATCATAAATGATGCTGCGCTTGTTCTTGTCGTTGCCAACGGTTCTGACGAGAGCCATTACGGCCGAAAATTGTTCTTTTAATTCGCTCTTCCTTCGCTCTTTGTAGGGCAAAGAGCGAATTTCACTATCAACAACGCTTTGTAAAAAATCCGGAAAACTATCGTCGTCACAAAACTTTCCTTTATATGCGTCCACAATTCTGTTGCGCGCTAGGATGGAATCTCTGCGGCAAGCGTTTACAAATTTAGATTGAATAAACGAATAGAGCGTGTCGATACCTAGCTGACCGATTTCTTTACTTGTTGTGAAACTACTTTTTAAAATTGCAACGACGACAAAAGCATTTAAAAAGCCACGTGCAATTGGATTCGATTGTCCGAATGAGATGGTTTCAAAAAATACGCTGGAGCTATTTAATCCAAAAACGTAAACTGCAGTCGCAATCGAACCAACGATAAAAAACCATATTAAACTTTTGAAATGGAAAAGCGGATTTAGAAAATTATTGTATTCGTCTGCGTCTAATTTAGAAGAAAAATCTTGGTATGTAAGTAAAACAACCACGCAAATACACAAAAGGCCGCCGGCCCACCCGACGATATTATGTGCGATCAAATCTATTACCGAGCCAAACACGTGAGCGTAACATTAAAAAGCTGGCGAAAATGGAGCCTTAGCCAAATCTTGATATTTATCGTGCAGAGCGAAAAATAAATTCGATCGGACAGTTTCCGGCGCTTGCCAAGAACGATCTGGAGCAACTTCGG
>CAIMEA010000030.1 GCA_903839845.1 uncultured Hyphomicrobiales bacterium | reverse complement strand
CGTTCGTTGCATCGCAATGATGACGGTCGCTATTGGAGCAACAGCGGACAAACGGCGGCGGGAGGGCTGAATTGCTAGGCGCAATTGACCTATTATCGGCCATTGCCTCCCGCAGCTATCCGCCTTGGTCATCGGATGCCATGCCGAAACCTGTGATGATCTCGCGCTGTCGTCCTTCCGAGACGGTGCCATACGCGAACAGCGTCGTCAGTACGCCCTCATGCCCGAGGTTCTGGCTCCATGCCTTGAACTGCTCCGGTGTCTGGCAAATCCGTTCGCCAACCTGCGCCAATGTGTGCCGCAAGCTGTGCGGATTATAGTAGGGTAGCCCTGCCGCCTCGAAAGCCTGCCTGAAGATGTGCCGGATCGGCGTCGCATTTGCCCAATGCTCTCGTGACAGTTGCACATGCTCAAATTGTTTGGCCGTGCCGATGGTCGTCAGCGTCTTGGGAAACAGCGGGTCGTCATGGCCCCAAAGCTTCTCGCGGCGCAGGTAGGCCATCCAATCGGCCACGATCTGCCGGATGTCCTCTCCGACCGGAAAGAAGGCGGTAGTGAATGTCTTGCTGTATTTCGTCTTCACTTCGCGGGCGTCCTGATAGAAACAACCACTCACCATGTCGATATGCTTGAGCTTGGCCGACGCCACCGCACTGTCCCTCGCGCCGGTTAGAAGAATGAACGCCACGAGGGCACGATTGCGGCGCTCGATTTCCGTCTCCGCCGGCATGTGCGCGATGACGTGGCGCACCTGCTCGACGGTCGGTACTGGGCGGCTGCGGCGTGCCGTGGCAATCCGAGTGTCCTTCTCAGACACGTTGAAGTAGTCCGCCTCTGAATAGGAGAAGCGGGACTTGTACCCCGGTCGCCCCGCCAGCCATTGGAAGAACCGCTTGAGGTGAGACAAAGTGCCGTGCAGGGTCGCTTTGCTTAGCCGCTTGCCGGTCGCTTCGTTCGGACGATCGGCCAGCCACTGCTTGAACGCCACCGCCTGCTGGTGATGGAAAGTTTTGAAGTCTCGGCACCGGGTGTAGCCCTCGAAGCGCGCCAGTGCCGCCGCCACGGCGTCCACGCTGGCCTCGCTCTGACGCCGGGCTTCCTTGAGATATGTGAAATACTCTCGCTTGATCCGCTCGTTAACCGCATTGTGCTTGTGCATGGTTTACGTTCCCGCCTTGAAGTCACTGTTCACGGAGGACTTGTTGCTCTCGTCTATGCGCTCCTGTCCTCGCGTGAGCCGGACCTCCAAGTTTCCCGCGACAGCAGCGAGCCCGGAGCGGCTGACGCGGCGGTACATCGTCCCGCCGCACGTCGGACAAAGGCCGATGAGGTTCCCGGTGGTGGCTGTTAATGGGTCGTAGTCCGCCATATTCAGCGCCGGCGACTGCGGAGTGCGGCAACGCACGCAATAGATTTCGCCGACTTTGCAAGGGCGCTTATTGCTAGCGCGCTTGCGTGTGAGGAAGGCGGCGAGTTCGCCGCCCAATATCAGTTGTGGTCGCCGGTCGTCGCAGAGAGGCAGGCCATGCTTGATCCACTGCCGCACCGTGTTCCGGTGGACGAGGTAAAGCTGCGCCACTTCCTCTACGGTGTAGCTGCGGTGGATTTTCGCCCGGCGTGGATTGGGCAGCCGCTGCGCCACGGCCGGTTAGCTCGGCTTGCGGCTGGCTTCGATGCGGCCGCGCAGCCAACTCTCCACTTCGTCTTCGATCCAGCCGACTGCGGAGCCGTTGCCAAGACGGATCGGCTTCGGGAATGTCGAGTCGTAGCGCTGCGAGGTGGGATTGATTTTGTCGTATATCGTGCTGCGGCTGAGTTTCAGTCGCGCTTCAAGATCGCGGCGGCGGAGGATCGTCAGTGCGGTTTGGAGTCGTTCGGCCATGTAGGGCGCCTTTCGGTGCGCGTTGGAACATGGCTCCGCATCTATCGGCCGCCGGGGTGCCGGAATAGGTGGGCGGATCGCGAAAAACCCATTCCGTTTTCAAGCGCTAGGGGTAGGCGGGTTTTGGCTGAACCTAGGGATGGGGTACGGAGCGAAGGCCATTCCGTCCTTATTTATCAGCCGTTTAGGTTGGGGGTATTTAGCCGCTGGGCGTCTTCGGTGCCCCGCCACCCGGTTGCCAGTTCGCCACCTTGGCGGCCTCCTCAATCCCCGTCTCGTTAGGCTTGCCCTCTTCATCGGTCAGATCGAACTCGGCTGCATTCTCGCGTAGCCATTTGGCGAGCGCCTGCTTGGGATGCTTGCCGACTGGGTCCGTGACAGCCTGCCAGGCGCGCACGGCTGCCGCGAGTTTCGGCGCGTAGCGGGAATTGCTCGGGTCGAGATAATCCGTTGTTTCGATTTGTTCTGGAAAGAAAAAACCTCGGCGCAATCCACGGCCCGTGAGCCACTCCTTCAGCGACGCGACCTCCACCCGCGAAGACAGCCCCACCGAGTTTGGGATTGGTTCTGGATTTCCATTGATGTCATGCCAGTTCGCCGGCTCAGTCGTTCCCTTGATCCTTCCTCCACGCAAAGCGTTTGTGATGGCGGTCTTCGAGGCCTCGTAGCCGTGTGGCCGCTTGTGCGTTTCCCAATCCTCCACATAAGGAAATTTTCCCGGACTGTGCCCGGCGAGCAGTAGCGCGGCTTCGGAGATACTCAGCTCGTCGCAAAGCCGCCAATAGTCCAGATCGTCGGGCTCCTCGTCGGGCCACAAATCAGACATCAGTGCCTCTTGTCGTGAATGGTGGACATATTTCCAAATCGACCCGAATTGTTCCAGCCGATATTAGTCGTGCAGATAGACGACGGCAGGTCAACTTTTTGGGTCGAAAAGGGGAGCACCGGGGATCGACGAATGCGAAGGACGCGGTCCTCAGGCCACCGCTCGCCTTATCGGCAGGACCTTGCCCTTGCCCGACCGCATGGCATCCAGCAGGTCCGCCCATTCCTGCATCATGCTGCGACGCGGTTCCAGATACTGCGCCTTGTTGTAGGTGCCGCGTATTTTGTCGGGATCGCCGTGCGCCAACTGGCGCTCGATCCAGTTCTGCTCATATCCCCGGTCATTAAGTGCCGTGCTCACTAGATGACGGAATCCGTGTGCCGTCTGCTTCCGGTGATAGCCGATACGCTTGAACATCCCCCCGATGGCACCGTCGCTCAATGGCTTGCTCGGATCGTTGCGACCGATGAACACGTAGTCGAAGTTGCCGGTCACGCGCCTGAGATCGCGCAGCATGGCAATGGCCTGCTTCGGCAGCGGCGTCAGATGGAAATAGCCGCGCTTCATGCCCTCGCGGCCCTTGCGGATCGTCCAAAGGCCGGAATCGAGGTCCAGTTCGTCCCAGCGCAGGGTGCGCGTCACGCCCGGACGATTCGCCGTCCACAGCGCAAGGCGCGCGCAGGCTTTCACCAGTTCTGAACCGTCATAGGTATCGAGCGCCCGGAGGAACCCAGGCAATTCCTCGACTTGCAGATGCGCGAAGTGCTGCTTCTCCGGTCCGGGCCGGGCGATGGCGGCCAGATCGCGCGCCGGGTCGCCGGCCGTCCACCCGTTGGCACGCGCAAAGCTGAAGATGCTCTTGATCCATTGTCGCGTTTTCTTCGCCACGTCGAATGCACCGCGCTTCTCGATCCCGGCGACGAGCGCGCCCAGTTCGGCCGGAGCGATTGCGTCCAGCGGACGGCTGCGCAGCTTCGGCAGCATGTCCTTTTTGAGATAATTCCGTGCCTGCTCGGCCGTCTTGTCGTCCCAAGCCAGACTGCGAAAGCGGTGCCAGGCTTCAGCCGCCTCGCCAAACGTTCTGGCGATCCGCTCGCGCTCGATGAGTTTTTCCGTCCGGCGACGGTCGGCCGGATCGACACCAGCCTCTATGGCCGCCCGATACTCCGCCGCCGTCGCTTGCGCCTGTTTCAGCGTCGTATGAGGATAGGGTTTGCCCACCGCGATCATCCGGGCTTTGCCGCCGAAACGGTAGCGCAGCCGCCAGTATTTCGATCCATCCGGCATCACGATGAGGGTGAGGCCGTGCCCGGCTGCCCTCGTATATTTCGCCGCGCGGGGCTTCGCGTTCTTGACCTGCAATTCAGTGAGCTTGCCAGCCATGTGTGGCACCAGGTTAGAGGTATGCCAGTTATATGTAGTAAAGCTGTTCGCGTCGGCACGTTACTACACATTTTGCTACACTGGGAACACCGGCTTTTATCGGAACGAGCCGGCTTTGCCGGGAGCAAAAAATCCCTACTTACGCGGTTCTTTCGGCGTCTATCGGATCGCTTCGGAAGCGGTCGTAAAGGGAAATGGCTGGGGGACTAGGATTCGAACCTAGATAGCCAGAGTCAGAGTCTGGAGTCCTACCGTTGGACGATCCCCCAACAAGCCGTTGCGCGACGGGCAAATAACCTGTTGCCGGCGTGCCGGAGGCCCATCACATGGGGCAATTCGTTCGATTTGACAAGCCCATAGTCAGGGTAAAAACGCCTCGCGCGCCGCCGCCGAACCGGCCGGGTAGCAGCCGCCCGGAAGCGCCGTTTCTCTAGGGTTTTGCCGGCAGCCGGGGCACTGTGGCGACGGTCAGGATGGCGACCAGGGCGCTCGCCGCAACCACCATGAACACCAAGCTCGGGTGGCCCGCATCCATGATCGCTCCGAAGATCATCGGCGAGACGATGCCGCCGAGGTTGAAGCCGGTGGTGACGAAGCCGAACACCTTGCCGAAGGAGCCGGGCGGGGTGACGTCGCGCACGATCATGTCGCGCGAGGGCGAGATGAAACCGAAGAAAAAGCCGAACACGCTCATCACCGCGACCAGCCCGAGCGTGCCGAGGTCGATCAGGCCGATGAGCACGGCCGGCACGGCCATGCCGATCAGGCCGAGCGAGGCGACGAGACCGTGCCGTTCGGTGCGCGCCACCAGAAGGCCGCCGACCAGGACGCCGATCGCTGACAGCAACAGCAGGACCGACAGCGCGCTGTTGCCCACCGTCACCGGCGTGCCGTGCAGGGCATCGAGCGCCACCACCGAATAATTGAACATGCCGCCACTCATCAGCGCGATCAGCATGAAGAAGAACAAATTGAGCAGGATCGGCGCCGACATCAACAGCTGCCACGCCGTTTGCGTGGTGGCGTCCGCCGCCTTGCCGGGCTCAGTGCGCTTGGCGGCCGCGACCGGTTCCTCGCGCACCATCATCAGCACCGCGGCGACAGCGAGCCCGAACAGGCCGGCGCCGATGAAGGCGCCGCGCCAGCCCCACAGGTTCTGCATGATCAAGAGGCTTGCCGGCGTCACCGCCGAGCCGAGCAGGCCGGCAAACGTATGGATCGAATAGGCCTGGCCGATGCGCTCGGCCGGCACATGATGCGACAGCAGCGAGTAGTCGGCCGGGTGATAAACGGTATTGCCGACGCCGGCGAGCGCGAACATCACCACCATCACCCAGAATGAATCGACCAGGCCGACGATGATGAAGGACAGCGCGCCGACGATGAGCCCGGCGATCAGCAAGGTGCGCGCGCCCAGCCAGTCGACGAGAAAGCCGGCCGGCGTCTGCAAAGCCGCCGAGACGATATTGAAGGCCGCCAGCGCCAGACCGATTTCGGTATAGCTGACGCCATAGGCCGCGCGCACGAAGGGCAAAAGCGGCGCGAGAATGAGAATGTAGATGTGCGATGTGAAATGTGCCGCGCTGATGACGCCGATCAGGCGGACATGCGCGGGCGGCTTGGCGACGAGGGCGGCGAGACTCATGTGGCGTTTCTTCCCGGCAGCGCGCGGACTATGGCCCGGCGGCGTTCGCCAATCCAGTGCATTCCCAGAGGGTTGGCTATGCGGTCCGGGAACAATAAAACAGTGGGCCAAGGCAACAAGGTGTGAATGAAGCCGCCCGCGAACGGTGTTAATATCACATCCAATCGTTCCGGCATCCGCGGTCCTTCGGCGCCGACCGCATGCTCTCGGCCTCACAATAATAAGGCGCCAGCGGGGAGCGACATGATCGCCATCAAGGTCAATGGAACCGAGCATCGGCTCGATATCGAGCCGGAAACGCCGTTGCTGTGGGTCATTCGTGACGAATTGGGCCTGACCGGCACCAAATTCGGCTGCGGCATCGCACAATGCGGCGCCTGCACCGTGCATGTGAATGGCGAAGCGACGCGCTCCTGCGGCATCGTCGTCGGCGATGTCGCCGGCAAGTCGATCACCACCATCGAAGGCCTGTCGGCCGAGAGCAAGCATCCGGTGCAGCAGGCGTGGCTCGCCGAGGACGTGCCGCAATGCGGCTATTGCCAGTCCGGCCAGATCATGGCGGCGGTGGCGTTCCTGAAAGAACACCCCAAGCCGACCGACGCCGACATCGACGCCAACCTCACCAATATCTGCCGCTGCGGCACTTACGTCCGCATTCGCAGCGCGATCCATCGCGCCGCCGCGCTGATGAAGATCTAGGGGGCGATCATGAACGCACACAGCAACACATCGCTCAACCGCCGCCAGTTCGTCGTCGCTTCCGCCAGCGCCGCCGGCGGCCTCGCCATTTCCGTTGCCTTCGGCGGCATGGCGGATGCCGCGACGATCCGCCCGCAAACCTACGGCCCCGACACGGTGCCAAACGAGATCAACGCATTTCTGGCCATCGAACCGGACGGCAGCATCCTGATCCGCTCGCCGCATAACGAGATGGGGCAGGGCGCGATCACCGCGCTGCCGATGATCGTCGCCGAGGAACTGGAATGCGACTGGTCGAAGGTGAAGGTCGAATACGCCTCGCCGACGCGCAACCTGCGCGAGAACAATGTCTATGGCGACATGGTCACCGCCGGCAGCCGCGGCGTGCGCATGTCGTGGCAGATGCTGCTGCAGGCCGGTGCTTCGGCGCGCGAACGGCTCATTCTGGCCGCGGCGCAGAAGTGGAATGTCGCGGCGTCCGACTGCGTCGCCGCCAACAGCAAGGTCACGCACCAGGCCTCCGGCCGTAGCCTCGATTACGCCGCGCTGGCCAATGACGCTGGCAAGATCAAGCTCGACAAGGAGCCGGAGATCCGCACGCCGGACAAGTTCAAGCTGATCGGCAAATCCGTGGCGCGGCTCGATACGCCGCACAAGATCAACGGCGCCGCTAAATTCGCTATCGATACGCGCATTCCCGGCATGGTCTATGCCGCGATCTCGGCCTGTCCGGTGCCGGGCGGCAAACTCAAAAGCGTCGACGATGCGCCGATCAAGGGCCGGCGCGGCGTCGAGCGCATCGTCAGGCTCGACGACGCGGTGGCGGTGGTCGCCGACCGTTACTGGCGCGCCAAGGAAGCTTTGGCGCTGCTTGAGCCGGTCTGGGACACCGGCGAGGCCGGCAAGACCGACAGCGCGCAATTCGCCAAGATGTACCGGGACTCGCTCGACGGCCCGTTGGTCAGCGCGAAAAACGACGGCGATGTCGACGATGTTTTCGCCAAGACGGTCGCCGCGGGCGGCAAGATCGTCGAGTCGCTTTACGAAGCGCCGCATGCCGCGCATGCGCAGATGGAGCCGCTCAACGCGACCGCGCGCTTCAACGACAACGGCACGCTCGACATCTGGGTCGGCACGCAGATTCCGATGGGCGCGCTGCGACTCGCCGCCAGCACCTCCGGCCTCAAGCCGGAGAACATCACCATCAACAATTGCTTCCTCGGCGGCGGCTTCGGCCGGCGCGGCAATAACGATGAGATGCGCCACGCCATCCTCGTCGCCAAGCAGGTCGGCAAGCCGGTCAAGCTTTTGTGGACGCGCGAAGAGGACATGATGCATGACCGCTTCCGGCCGCAGGCGGCGGTGAAGCTGAAAACCGCGCTCGGCGCCGACGGATTGCCGGTGGCGTTCGACGCGCGCATCGCGGTCGGCTCGATCCACCGTTCGAGCGGCAATCCGGCGGCGGCGTCGAGCGGCGTCGAGCCGCAGGCGGTCGAAGGCATCGCCAACACCAACTACACGATCCCGAACATGCGCGTCGGCTGCGTGTTGAAAAATACGCATATGCCGGTCGGCTTCTGGCGCTCGGTCGGCTCGTCGCAGAATGCCTTCTTCATGGAAAGCTATGTCGACGAACTGGCGCAGGCGGCGGGGCAGGACCCGTACAAATTCCGCCGCGCGCTGCTGGCGCATCGGCCGGACTTCCTCGGCGTGCTCGACAAGATCGCCGACAAGGGCGACTGGGGCAAACCGCTGCCGAAGGGCCATGGCCGCGGCATCGCCATTCATGAATGCTACGGCACCATCATCGGTCAGGTGTCGGAAGTGTCGGTCAACGGCAAAGGCGAAGTGAGCGTGCATCGTATCGTCGCGGCGGTCGATTGCGGCCATGTGGTCAATCCCTCGATCGTCGAGGCGCAGATCCAGAGCGGCGTGATCTACGGCCTGTCGGCGGCGCTTTACGGCGACCTCACCATCAAGGCCGGCGTGATTCAGGAAAACAATTTCGATCAATATGAAATGGTGCGGCTGGCCGACGCGCCGAAGATCGAGGTCTATCTGGCTCTGTCCGGCGGCAAGAAGTGGGGCGGCATTGGCGAACCGGGCACCGCGGCAACGGCGCCGTCGCTGGCCAACGCGGTGTTCGCGGCGACGGGCACGCGCGTGCGCAACATGCCGCTGAAGAATGCGAAGCTGGCGGGGGCGGCATAAGAACTGCGCCGTGTTCTCTCTGTCATTGCCGGGCTTGACCCGGCAATCCATGAGGCGATGCTTCTTCGGCGGGCTTTCGTAAGTCTTTTGATGCCGCACTTCATCATGGATGCCCGGGTCAAGCCCGGGCATGACGGCGGTAGGCTGGCGGGGGACTTCAATTGTCGAGTCGCGCATCATCGCCCGCATTTTTTAAAGGCGCCGGGTACGCCGTCGTCTGATCTTGCGCGCGCCTCAAAAAATAAGAGGGTGCGCGGAACGCCAGGGTCCCGGGGGACCCGCGCGCCTCGACGCCTCGCGACATCGAGGCCTGTCGAAGCAGGTAGCAACGCAAGTCCGCCCTTCTCCCGGCGTTCCGCGCAGCGAGTGTTCTGGTTTGCTCCG
>CAIMEA010000029.1 GCA_903839845.1 uncultured Hyphomicrobiales bacterium | reverse complement strand
GCTCGCCCTCGAGCCTTTGACCGGCCGCACGCACCAATTGCGCGTGCATTGCGCCGAGATGGGTTTTCCGATCCTCGGCGACAATATTTATGGCAGCGCGCCGCGTGCCGGTGGTCCGCCATTGCATCTGCATGCGCGCGAGGTCGTGGTGCCGATTTCCAAGAACAAGCCGCCCGTGGTCACGACTGCGCCCGCTCCGGCGCATATGCGCGAAATGCTCAAGGCTTGCGGCTGGAGTGGCGACACCGAGATCGCGCAGGTCGCCGCGCCTAGTACAGCATCGCCTTGATGCGCTCGGGCGCTTCCTTGTCGTAGGCCTCGCCGCCCATTTTGCCCTGGCTCACTTCGGCGATGATCGAGCCGGTCGACGGCAGGCTTTTGCGTTCGATCTGCGTCGCCGGGTCCCACAGCTTCGAGCGCACGATGGCCTTGGAGCAGTGGAAGAAGATCGTCTCGATGCGAACGATTAGAACGCTGCGCGGCAGCTTGCCGTTGACCGCGAAGCTTTGCATCAGGTCGGGATCGATGGAGATCGACGCGCGCCCGTTTACCCGCAAAGTCTCGCCAATGCCGGGAATGAGAAACAACAAGGCGATGCGCGGATCGCGCAGGATATTGCGGTAGCCGTCGATGCGGTTGTTGCCGGGCCGGTCGGGAATGGCCAAAGTCTTGTCGTCGAGAATGCGCACGAAGCCCGGCGCGTCGCCCTTCGGCGAGCAATCGAGCCCTTCCGGGCCGCCGGTCGCGACCGCGACGAAGGGCGCGGCTTCGATCAGTCTGCGGTAGGCGGGGCTGATGTAATCGATTTCCTTGGCAAGCGAAGGCCCATACGGCTGGCCGTAAATCGCCTCGAGTTGTTCGACTGTCGTTACCAGATGATCGGCATGACCCATCGCGCAATCTCCCTAGAATTATGCCGCGATCAACTGCCGGCCATCATGCGCCGCGATCGTCAGGTCCAGTATAGCACCCGGCGCAAGCGGCGCGGACAGCCGGACGGCCGTGAACTGTTCGGTGCGGCCGATACCGCCGCGTTCGGTCAGCACCTGACGCTGCAATCCCACCTGTGAATCCAGATAGCGCCGCAAAACCGCCTCGCCTTTGTCGCGCAGGCGTTGCGCCCGTTCCTTGACTACGGCGCGATCGAGTTGCGGCATGCGCGCCGCCGGTGTGCCCGGACGCGGCGAAAACGGAAAGACGTGCAACTGGGTGAGCCCGCATTCCTCGACCAGCGCAAGCGAACGCGCGAACATCGCCTCGGTCTCGGTCGGAAAGCCGGCGATGATGTCGGCGCCGAACACGACGTCGGGCCGCAGGCGACGCACCTGATCGCAAAATGCGATGGCGTCGCCGCGCGTGTGGCGGCGCTTCATACGCTTAAGGATCATGTCGTCGCCGGCCTGCAAGGACAGATGCAGATGCGGCATCAGCCGCGGCTCATTGGCGATCGCGTAAAAGAGATCGGCGTCGGCTTCGACGGAATCGATCGACGATAGCCGCAGTCGCGCGATATCCGGCACGTCGCGCAGCAATCGCTTCACCAGCGCGCCGAGATTAATTTCGCCGTCGCGATAGCTGGTGATATCGACGCCGGTCAGCACGATCTCGCGATAGCCATTGCCGGTCAGCCGCCGCGCCTGCGCCACCACGTCGTCAATCGGCAGCGAGCGCGAATTGCCGCGCCCGAACGGAATGATGCAGAAGGTGCAGCGATGGTCGCAGCCGTTCTGGACTTGCACGAAGGCGCGGGTATGGCCGTCGATGGCATCGACGCCATGCGCGGTCAAAGTCGTCGCCGCCATGATATCGCCAACGGCGACGCGCGCATCGCCGCGCCACGCGCGCGCGTCGAGCTTTTCCTCGTTGCCGAGCACGCGATCGACTTCCGGCATCGCCGCGAAGGTCGCCGCCTCGGCCTGCGCGGCGCAGCCCGTGACGACGATGCGCGCGTCGGGTCGTTCGCGCCTGATGCGCCGGATGTTCTGCCGCGCCTGCTTCACGGCCTCCGACGTCACCGCGCAGGTATTGACCACCACCGCATTGTCGATACCGGCGGCCGCCGCCTCGCGACGAATGACTTCCGACTCGGCGATATTGAGCCGGCAACCGAAAGTGACAATGTCGAGGCTCACGGCGTAGCCTGCTCGAACAAGGCCGGATTAAAAGTACCGTTGAACTCGAACGCCACCGGCCCGGTCATCAACACATGATCGTCGGCGCGCCATTCGATGGTCAGTTCGCCGCCCGGCAGCGTCACCTTGACCTTGCGCTCCGTGCGCTTCAGCCGCGCGGCGGCGACCGCCGTGGCGCAAGCCGCCGAACCGCAGGCCTTGGTCAGCCCGGCGCCGCGTTCCCAGGTGCGCATGACGATGTGCTCACGCGAAACGATATGCGCCAAAGTGATATTGGCGCGGTCGGGAAAGATCGGATGGTTTTCCAAGAGCGGCCCGAAGCGCTCGAGGTCATAGGCATAAGGATCGTCGACCCAGAAGATCGCGTGCGGGTTGCCCATGTTCACCACCGCCGGCGAATGCAGCACGGGCTTGTCGATCGGCCCGATCTGCAATTCGATGGCGCGCGTGTCGCGGAACTCTTCCGCCAGGGGAATCTCGTTCCAGGCAAAACGGGGTTTGCCCATATCGATGGTGAACAGGCCGTCGTCGCCTTTCCAGGCATTGATGAGACCGGCCTTGGTCTCGAAGGTAAGCGCGCTCTTGCCGCTGGCGTCCGCCACGATCGAGGCGACGCAGCGCATGCCGTTGCCGCAGGCGCCGGCTTCGGAACCGTCATTGTTGTAGATACGGACGAAGGCGTCGGTCCCCGGCGTGCGCGGCGGATAAAGCGCCATCAACTGGTCGTAGGGCGCGCCTTGCGGCGAGGCCGCCACGCGCGCCTCGGCTTCGCCGATCGCGGCCGGCGCCTTGCCGCCACCGTGGCGCAGATCGACAACGACGATTTCGTTGCCGACGCCGTTCATCTTGACGAAAGCCTGATTGGCGAGCACGCCCATAACCACGCCTATGATATCGCTGCGAATTAACGGCCCGTGCGCCTGCCCGGGTTCCTTGCGATTTATATGGCGAATGATCGCCGTCTGACCAGAGCCGTGATAAAATGGAAAATGCCGGCGAATCGCGGGAAGGCCGCGGCATTTCGGAGACCTCGATGTCATATGCGCGCTTTCGCTTGGCGGCCCTGCTTGTTCTCGGCCTCATATTGGCGTTCGACGTCGCGGCGCTGGCGCAGGGCGCCGGTCCCTCGGCCGCGCCGCCGGTGCTCAATCTCGACAAAAACCCGATCGATAAAGGCCCTGCCGGGCCGAGGCCGGGCGATGCCTTCGGCGAGGCGGTGACCTTGCCGAACCGCACCATCGTATTCCTGAAGGGGCACACCAATTGGGACGCCGCCTTCGACTCGCTCAAGGACGCCTTCAAGTCGCTCAACGAATATCTCGATAAGCAGGGCATCAAGCCGAACGGTCCGCTTATCACGATCTACACCCAGACCGACGACACCGGCTTCTCGTTCCAGGCGGCAGCGCCGGTCGCGGCCGCGCCGGCCAACCCGCCCAAGGGCGACATCGCGGTCGGTCAGGCGCCGGGCGGCAAGGCGCTGAAGTTCGTCCATCGCGGCTCATACGACTCGATGGATTCAACCTACGAGGCGATCACCAACTTTCTCGAAGACAAACAGCTGGAAGCCAAGGATCTGTTCATCGAGGAATACGCCAACGATCCGGTGAAAACCGAACCGAACAGCCTGGTCATCAACGTCTTCGTGCCGATCAAATAATCATGAATTTTACACGTTGCGTCAGTGTATGTTTCATCGTCGCGGCCGGCTTCGCAGCTTTGCCCGCGCAGGCCGCCGAGAAGCTGATTACCGTTACCGGTGAGGCCGCGATTTCGGTAGCGCCCGACGCCGCGGCGATCCGTATTGGCGTTTCCAGCAGCGCCAAGACCGCGCGCGAGGCCAGCGACGCCAACGCGAAACAAATGACCGCGGTGCTGGCCGCCATCAAGGAAGGCGGCATCGGCGACCGCGACGTGCAGACGTCGCGCCTGTCGCTGCAGCCGCAATACGATCAGGGTAAATCCGGCACGGCCCGCCTGCTCGGTTTCCAGGTCACCAACCAGCTTGCCGTCAAGATTCGCAACATCGACACTTTGCCCTCGATCCTCGACCGCGCCATCGCGGCCGGCGCCAACGAAATGTCGGGCATCGAGTTTGTCGTCTCCGAGCAATCCAAGCTGCTCGATAAGGCCCGCGACGACGCGATCGCCGACGCCCGCCGCAAAGCCGAGCTTTTCGCCAAGGCCGCCGGTGTGAAAGTCGGCCAGGTGCTGAGCATCGTCGAGGAGGGTTCGACCCCGCCGCAGCGGCCGATGGTGCAGGCCATGCGCGCGGGCGCGGTGCCGGTCGCCCCGGGAGAGCAGACACTCAAGGCTTCGGCGACCGTCACTTATGCGATAGTCCCCTGATATTGCATGAATTTCTGTGCCTTGACTTAACCGGCACCGGGCCCTAGGTTCCCGGCACTTATCGCTAGAGACAAAAGACCGACCCGCCGCCCGGCCCTTAGAGACCGGAGGCCACCGCCCGACAGCGCAATGCGCCCTCGGGCGTCAAGTCGTTTGGACGTCAGGCAACCGGGATTTCGATGTTCGACACACTGTCGGAAAAATTAGGCGGCATTCTCGACAAGCTCACCCGCCGCGGTGCGCTGCGCGAAGCCGACGTCGATGAGGCGATGCGCGAGGTTCGCCGCGCGCTGCTCGAGGCCGACGTCGCGCTCGATGTCGCGCGCGCTTTCACCGACGCCGTCAAGAAGCAGGCGGTCGGCGTCGAAGTCGTCAAATCGGTCACGCCCGGCCAGATGGTCGTCAAGATTGTGCACGACCAGCTGGTCGCGACGCTTGGTGCCGACGCACAAGCCATCGACCTGCATGCCGCCCCGCCCGTCGCCATCATGATGGTCGGCCTGCAGGGCTCCGGCAAAACCACCACCACCGCCAAGCTGGCGCTGCGCCTGACCCAGCGTCAGAAGAAAAAAGTTCTGATGGCCTCGCTCGACGTGCGCCGTCCGGCGGCGATGGAGCAGTTGGCCGTGCTCGGACGCGATACGCAGATCGATACGCTGCCGGTCGTCGCCGGCCAGTTGCCGCCGCAAATCGCCAAGCGCGCGCTGGAAGCCGGCCGTCTTGGCGGTTACGACGTCGTGCTGCTCGACACCGCCGGCCGCACCACGCTCGACGACGAGATGATGAACGAGGCGGCCGAGGTCAAGAAGGCCGCCAATCCGCATGAAGTATTGCTCGTTGCCGATGCGCTGACCGGCCAGGACGCCGTCAATCTAGCGCGCGCCTTCGATGAGCGCGTCGGCCTCACAGGCATCGTGCTGACCCGCGTCGATGGCGACGGCCGCGGCGGCGCGGCTCTGTCTATGCGCGCCGTCACCAACAAGCCGATCAAGCTGATCGGCACCGGCGAAAAGATGGACGCGCTGGAGGAATTCGACCCGGCGCGCATCGCCGGCCGCATCCTCGGCATGGGCGACATCGTCGCGCTGGTCGAAAAAGCTTCCGCCAATATCGACGCCGAAAAGGCGATGCGCGTCGCCGAGAAGATGCGCAAGGGCGCGTTCGATCTTGCCGACATGCGCGAGCAGTTGATGCAGATGGCGGCGATGGGAGGCATCGGCGGACTGATGGGCATGATGCCCGGCGTCGCCAAAATGAAAAACCAGATCGCCAATGCCGGCATCGACGACAAGACGCTCAAGCGTCAGGTCGCGATCATCGACTCGATGACGCCGCAGGAGCGCCGCAACCCGGACATTCTCAAGAACAGCCGCAAGAAGCGCATCGCCGCCGGCTCCGGCACCACGCCGGAAGCGATCAACAAGCTTTTGAAAATGCATCGCGGCATGGCCGACATGATGAAGGCCATGGGCTCCGGCAAGCGCGGTCCGCTCGCGGGCCTCGGCCAGATCATGGGCTTCGGTTCGGGCGGTATGCCGTCGCCGGAACAGATGGCTGAAATGGCCAAGAAAATGCCGGGCGGCCAGTTGCCGCCGGGATTTCCCGGCGGAAGCGGCGGTCTTCCGCCGACGATGCCGCAACTGCCGCCGAATATTCCCGGGCTGCCTGGACTGGGCAATCCCGGAAAGTTTCCCGGACTGCCGGGTCTGCCCGGCTTCGGAAAAAAGAAATAGCCGCTTCAACAATCATAACCAACGCAAACGATCAGTTCGTCTTTCAGAAAGGAACCTACAATGTCTCTCGTTATCCGCATGGCTCGCGCCGGCACCAAGAAGCGCCCGTTCTATCACATCGTGCTCGCCGACTCGCGTTCGCCACGCGATGGCCGCTTCATCGAGCGTCTCGGCTACTACAATCCGCTGCTGCCGAAGGACAAGGAAGAGCGCCTCAAGCTCGACCTCGACAAGGTCAAGGCCTGGATGGTCAAAGGCGCGCAGCCGTCCGACCGCGTCACCCGCTTCCTCGATGCCGCCGGCGTCTTGAAGCGCGAGAAGCGCAACAATCCGACCAAGGCGGTGCCGCGCAAGGAGCGCAAGGCGCTGAAGGAAGAAGCCTTGAAGGTGAAGGAAGCCGCCGCTGCCGAGGCGAAGGCCACCGCACAGACCAAGGCCAATGAAAAGGCGGCCGCCGACAAGGCCGCCGCCGCCGCGAAGTAGTCGCGGCGAACCGTGGCTCGCGACATCGGCAAGTCACCGTCACCTGTTGCAGGCAACAAAGTCCGCGTCGCCCGCATCGGGGCGCCGCATGGCGTGCGCGGCGAATTGAAGCTGTGGCCGTTCACCGGCGATCCGGCGGCGGTCGCCGATTATGGGCCGCTGGAAACCGAGGACGGCAAGCGCCAATTCGAAATCGAGACAATGCGCGCGGCGAAAGATCATTTCGTCGTGCGCCTTGTCGGTGTCGCCGACCGCGGCGCCGCCGAGAAACTGGTCAACACCGATCTGTTTGTGCCGCGCGAGCGGCTACCGGCCATCGACGAAGACGGCACCTATTATCACGCCGACCTGATCGGTCTGGCCGCCGTGACGCCGGACGGCGTCGCGCTTGGCCAAGTCACCGCGTTGCATAATTTCGGCGCCGGCGACCTGATCGAAATTGCCACGCCGCAAGGCGGCGAACCGCTGCTGTTGCCATTCACCGACGCCATCGTGCCGGAGATCGACATCGCCGCGAAAAAGATCGTCGTCGTGCTGCCCAGCGTGACGGAGTAACGTTCATGCAGCGCATGATCCAAACTCCGCTCATTCCCGCGCAGGCGGGAATCCAGTTCTTAGAACGCGAGACCAGTTTTCCTGGCTTCTGGATCCCCGCTTTCGCGAGGATGAGCGGGGGGATGTAGCCATGTGGCGCGCATCGGTCCTCACCATATTTCCGGAAATGTTTCCCGGTCCGCTCGGCATCAGCCTCGCCGGAAAGGCACTAAACGCCGGGCTGTGGTCGCTGGAGGCGATCGACATCCGAGCGCACGCGCTCGATAAACACGGCACCGTCGATGATACGCCGGCCGGCGGCGGCCCCGGCATGGTGATGAAGGCCGATGTGCTGGCCAAAGCTCTTGATAGTCTGGCGCTCAACAGCATCCCGCCTGACCCGCGCCCGCGCCTCTTGATGAGCGCGCGCGGCGCGCCGCTGACGCAAGCCCGCGTCGCCCAGCTCGCCAAAGGCGACGGCGCCGTCATCCTGTGCGGCCGTTTCGAGGGCGTCGACGAGCGGCTGATCGCGGCGCGCGGCCTGGAGGAGGTCTCGATCGGCGATTTCGTCCTGTCCGGCGGTGAGACCGCCGCTTTGGTGGTGCTGGACGCCTGCGTCCGGCTCATTCCCGGCGTCATGGGCAAGGAAGCCTCCGGCGTCGAGGAAAGCTTCTCCGATGGCCTGCTGGAATACCCGCAATACACCCGGCCGGCGCTGTTCGAGGGGCTGGCCATCCCGGAGGTCCTGACCTCCGGCGACCACGGCAAGGTTGCCAAATGGCGTCAATCCGAGGCCGAAAGGCTGACCAAAGAGCGCCGTCCGGACCTCTGGGCCGCCTATCTGGCGCGGAAAAAGCCTTAGTTTTGATGGGTGACAATCTCGCCCAAGTGTACTAGAAGCGCGCCAACCCATTCAGACCAAGCATGACCGCGCGCCGGTTGCTGGCGCTGCCGAGGAGATTTGAGCCATGAACCTGATCGAAACGCTCGACAAAGAGCAGATGGAAAAGCTGTCCGCCGGCAAGACCATGCCGGACTTCGGCCCCGGCGACACCGTGCTGGTGAACGTCAAGGTCAAGGAAGGCGACAAGAGCCGCGTCCAGGCCTACGAGGGCGTCTGCATCGGCCGCGCCGGTTCGGGCATCGGCCAGAACTTCACCGTCCGCAAGATCTCCTATGGCGAAGGCGTCGAGCGCGTGTTCCCGCTCTACGCGCCGATGATCGACTCGGTGAAGGTCGTGCGCCGCGGCAAGGTGCGTCGCGCCAAGCTGTATTATCTGCGCGGTCTGCGCGGCAAGGCCGCCCGCATCGAGGCGGAAACGACGCAGAACCCGGGCGCAGCCGCCAAGGAAGCCGCTGCTGCGGCCGCCGCCAAGTAAGGCGCGCGACAACCGATTTGCTTCAAGGGGCCGCTCGCGGCCCCTTTTTGCTTTTCTGGCCCTTCGCCGCGAAGCGGGGCGGAGGAGAATTCCGTTCGTTGTCGGAACCATTCCAATCGACTATATAGCCACCATGGTTTCCAAAGCTTGCCGCATCATCCTCGCCGACCACACCCGCCTGCCCTGGCGGTTTTTTGGCCGGCTGACGGCTGTCCAGGCCGGGCTCTGAGAGCCCGCCGCCGGCGCTTGACGTGCCGGACGACTGCGAACCGCATTCCATTCTTCAAAATTGCAGCAAGGTTATCCGAGTCATGAAACCGCGCACCCTCTACGACAAAATCTGGGACGATCATCTGGTCGACGAACAGCCGGACGGCACCGCGCTGCTCTATATCGATCGCCACATCGTCCACGAAGTGACCTCGCCGCAAGCCTTCGAGGGCCTGCGCATGGCCGGCCGCAAAGTGCATGCACCGGAAAAAACACTGGCCGTGGTCGATCACAACGTGCCGACGTCGGACCGCTCGAAGCCCAATCCCGATCCGGAAAGCGCCACCCAGATCGAGGCGCTGGCGCAGAACGCGCGCGACTTCGGGCTGACTTATTTCGACGAGTTCGATAAGCGCCAGGGCATCTGCCACATCATCGGGCCTGAGCAGGGCTTCACGCTGCCCGGCACGACCATCGTCTGCGGCGACAGCCACACCGCAACGCATGGCGCCTTCGGCGCGCTCGCCTATGGCATCGGCACGTCCGAGGTCGAGCATGTGCTGGCGACGCAGACCTTGATCCAGTCGAAGTCGAAGAACATGCGCGCCGTCGTCGATGGCGTACTGCCGGACGGCGTGACGTCGAAGGACATCATTCTCGCCATCATCGGCGAAATCGGCACCGCGGGCGGCACCGGCTACGCGCTGGAATATGCCGGCGAGGCGATCCGCTCGCTGTCGGTCGAAGGCCGCATGACGGTCTGCAACATGTCGGTCGAAGGCGGCGCCAAGGCGGGATTCATCGCACCCGACGAGCAGATCTACACCTATCTCAAGGGCCGGCCGATGGCGCCCAAGGGCGAAGCCTGGGATCAGGCGATGCGCTACTGGGAGACGTTGCTGTCCGACGAAGGCGCGCATTTCGACCGGGAAATCCGGCTCGACGCCGCCGCGCTGCCGCCGATCGTCACCTGGGGCACCAGCCCCGAACAGGTCGCCTCGGTCTCGGGCCACGTCCCGGTCCTGGCTGAAATCGCCGACGAGAAGAAGCGCATCGCGGCCGAGCGTTCGCTCGGCTACATGGGCCTCAAGGGCGGCGAGAAGATCACCGACATCAAGCTCGACCGCATCTTTATCGGCTCCTGCACCAATGGCCGCATCGAGGATTTGCGCGCGGTGGCCAAGATCGCCGAAGGCAAGACCGTCAACGGCAATGTCTACGCGATGATCGTGCCGGGCTCGGGCCTC
>CAIMEA010000028.1 GCA_903839845.1 uncultured Hyphomicrobiales bacterium | reverse complement strand
TTCTAATCGTGCGGATAGCGGCGGACTTTTGGCACCCCCGCCGTTTCGCCAGGTCAGAAATAGAGGTCTTCCCATGAGCAACATTACATCCAACGCCGATCAACCGTACGTCGCCGCGCCGTCGCTGCGCTGGCGCGAGCTGTGGCTGAAGGAGGACTGGTGGGCGATCTGGCTCGGCCTCGGCATCGTCGTTATTGCCTATGCCTTCTTCGCCAACGGTTCGAGCATCCGCTGGATCGCGGTGACCCCGGCCAAGTGGTCGACCTTCGATCAGCTCGGCGCGCATTTCGCCGCCAACTGGGTCCGCTACCTCGCGCAGTTCGCCGCCTGGCTGGCGATCTTCAGCCTCGCTCTGACCGCGCTTGGCCACAAGGCGCGCGCCTTCGTGCCGGCGTTCATTTTCCTCTACATCCTGTCGGTCGGCATCTTCGCGCTCGGTCAATGGGACAAGGCCTCGACCTATAATCTCGAACCGCCTTTGGTGGCGCTGGCGATCGGCCTGATCCTGTCGAATGTCATCGGCTTGCCGCGCTGGCTGGATGCCGGCTTCCGCGTCGAGTTCTACATCAAGACCGGCATTGTGCTGCTCGGCGCGACATTGCCATTTACTCTGATCATCTGGGCCGGCCCGGTCGCCATTCTGCAAGCGTCGATCGTGTCGATCATCACCTTCCTGGTGATCTATTTCGTCGGCGTGAAGCTCGGCCTCGACAAGCGCCTCGCCGCCACGCTCGGCGCCGGCGGCGCGGTCTGCGGCGTCTCCGCCGCGATCGCGATTTCCGGCGCGGTCGGCGGCAAGAAGGACGATGCGCCGATTGCGATCAGCATCGTCATCTTCTGGGCCATCGTCATGATCTTCGTACTGCCTTTCGTCGCGCAGTACCTGCACCTGCCCGCCGGCGTCGGCGGCGCCTGGATCGGCACCTCGGAATTCGCCGACGCCGCCGGTTTCGCCGCGGCGCAGACCTACGGCAACATCGCCGCCAGCGGCGCGGTTTCCGGCACCAGCGAACAGGCGGTCGTCGCCTACACACTGATCAAAGTGGTCGGCCGCGACGTCTGGATCGGCATCTGGGCTTTCGTGCTGGCGATTATCGCCACCACGCAATGGGAGCGCACGGAAACCGGCCGCAAGCCGGAAGCCGCCGAGATCTGGTGGCGCTTTCCGAAATTCGTCATCGGCTTCCTGGTCGCGTCGGCGATTATAACGCTGGTGACGGCGAGCTACAGCCTCGCCGACTTCAACAAGAGCGTGGTGCCGGTGCTGGTTGCGCCGATCAAGGATCTGCGCACCTGGGCCTTCGTGTTCTGCTTCCTCAGCATCGGCCTGACGACCCGCTTCCGCGATCTGGCCGGCGCCGGCACGCGGCCGTTCCTCGCCTTCAGCGCCGGCGCCGTCGTCAATGTCATCATCGGCTTCCTGCTGTCGGCGGTGGTGTTCGCGACGCACTGGGAAAACCTGCTCAAGTAGTTCCCTCCCGCGGGGCCGCGCGACAGCGCGGCCCCGCTTTTTTCAGGATGAGGTGCGCCATGTCCAAACAATCCATCGAAGGCCGCTGCGCCTCCTGCGCGCATTTCCGCAACGACCCGGCTTTTCTCGAGACCGTGTTCAAGGGCCTGACCAGCATGAGTTCGGGCTACGGTTCGACCGGCGGAAATGACGGCATTTGCCTGTTGCACGATCGGCATCTGAGCGCGCGCGCGTCCTGCGCCAAATATACCGCCGTCCTCTTTCAACCGATCGATGTCGCGCCCCTTAACCAGGTGCTGAAGTCGAGCGCGGATCGTGCGATTGAACGCGCTTTGATGGAATAAGGCGCGCGCATCGTACAAGGGCACACCGGTGTTGCCGACTTAAGACTTAAGCGCGTGCGCTTGTGATTTTCAAACCACTCCCCAATTGCGAATTGAACGATTTTCAATTGCATGAGGATACCCGATGTCGCTGTTTTCAAAGACCACACTCGGCACGCTGCCGCTGCAAAACCACCTGGTGATGGCGCCGCTGACGCGCAGCCGCGCCATCGGCAACGTACCCAACGACCTGATGGCGGAATATTACGCCCAGCGCGCCGGCATGGGTCTCATCATCACCGAAGGCACCTCGCCCTCGCCCAACGGTCTCGGCTATGCGCGCATCCCCGGCATCTTCTCACCGGAGCAGGTTACCGGCTGGAAGAAGGTCACCGACGCGGTGCATGCGAAAGGCGCCAAGATTTTCGTGCAGCTCATGCACACCGGCCGCATCGGCCATCAGCTCAATCTGCCGAAGGGCGGCCGCATCGTTGCACCGTCGGCGATCGCCGCTGCCGGCCAGATGTACACCGACGCCGAAGGCATGAAGGACCATCCGGTACCGGAAGCGATGTTGGAAGCCGACATCATGATGACCACCGCCGAATATGTGAACGCGGCGACCAACGCGGTGAAGGCCGGCTTCGACGGCGTCGAACTGCATGGCGCCAATGGTTATCTGCTCGAGCAGTTCATCCGGCCGAACTCGAATGTCCGCACCGACCAATACGGCGGGTCAATCGAGAACCGCGCCCGCTTCGTGCTGAAAGTCGCCGAGGCTGTGGTCGCGGCCATCGGTAAGGACAAGGTCGGCATCCGGCTGTCGCCCTACGGCGTGTTCAACGACATGCCGCTCTATCCGGAAATGGAAGCCGACTACACCTATCTGGCCGGCAAGCTCAACGCGCTTGGCCTTGCCTACATCCATCTTGTTGATCATTCTTCGCAAGGCGCGCCAACGGTGCCGGACTCGATCAAGGCGACGTTCCGCAAGACGTTCAAGCAGGCCCTGATCCTGTCGGGCGGCTATGACGTCGCGCGGGCCGAGGCCGATCTCGCCGCCGGCCGCGCCGATCTGATCGCCTTCGGCAAGCCGATCCTGGCCAATCCCGATCTGGTCGAACGCTGGAAAGCCGGCGCGGCGCTGAATGCGCCGGACATGGCGACGTTCTACACGCCGGGCGCCAAGGGATACACCGACTATCCGGTGCTGGTCGCACAACCGGCCTGACCGCCCACAATCGCAAGGTACTTTCCAGGAGATAGGCATCCGCGCCATAAAGGCGCGGATGCCTCTTTTTTTGAAGTGCAGCGCCCGTGATCCCCTGGACCCTCGTCGATTCGGCTACCATTCCCGGCGGCGGCGAAATGCGCCTGATGCGGCGCGGGCTTGAGTTCTCGATCAAGCTCGACGGCAACGAACTGATGAACAGCCGCCTGAGCGGCTCCGAGCAGGCGCTCGCCACCTTGACCTGCGAACTCATCGCCGCCCGCAACCGGGCGCGGCTCCTGATCGGCGGCCTCGGCATGGGCTTCACGCTACGCGCGGCGCTCAACAAGCTGCCGCAGGACGCCCATATCGATGTGGCCGAGCTGGTGCCGGCGGTGATCGCCTGGGCGCGCGGGCCGATGGCGGAGATTTTTGCACATAGCCTGAGCGATCGGCGCGTGCATTTACGCCAGATCGACGTCGCTGCGATGATCGCCGCCGATGCCGCGACCTATGACGCCATCCTGCTCGATGTCGATAACGGGCCGGACGGGCTGAGCCGCCCCGGCAACGATTCGCTCTACGACCTGCCCGGCTTGAGCGCGACGCACACGGCGCTGCGCGCGGGTGGCGTCCTGGCGGTATGGTCGTCGGCGCCGGACCCGGCCTTCACGCGCCGTCTGCGGCAGGCCGGATTCGGCGTCGAGGAAAAGCGCGTACGCGCCAATGGATCGCGCGGCGGCGCCCGACACGTCATCTGGCTGGCGACCAGATCCTAGAGTTTTGATTTGTCGCGTTTCCGGACGGCGAACCGGTTCCCACTTCGCCTGGAAATGCTCCTATACCGCGATGAAAGCGACGCCTAAGCGGTGCGGTTCGGCACGCCATGCCACCTTGCAAACGCGGGTCTTGGTCTCGCCTTTGATTTCCAGTTCGAACTGATCGGGAATGCCGGCGATATTGACAAAGGTCAGCCCGGCGCCGCCCTCGGAAATATCCGCCACGGTGCACATCACCGGCGGCAGGTTACGCTTGATGAAGGCCATGGCAGCGCGGTTATTGCCGGGCGTGCGCGGATATTGACGTTGGTCGACTGACATTGCGGCGCCTTTTGTGCCGGTCACGGGATCGGCAGCTTGCCGTCAATTTATTAAAAAGCCATTTGGCCGGCGGCGGCGAATTTACATGCGAGTTGTTTAAAATAATCCACATCGCCGGCAAGTCGAATGAGCCGGCGCGGCCGCTTCAATCCAGCCGGCGCGCCGGCGCCTCGATCGGATTGCAGTTGCGCCGGCCGGACTCGAAGCACAGTTGCGCCTTGCGTGAGTCGACCATTGCATTGGCCAGCCAGACGCCGGCGGCGACAATGATGACGCCAAATACCGCGAGAAAGATGTTGGTCGCGCGCCGGTCGCGCTCGTCGGTTCCCGGATCCTCAACCTTGTCAGGATCCGGTGGGCGTTGGCTTGGCCGATCCATGCGGTCAGCCCCGGCGGCGCAGCCAATGATCGAGGCTGAAGCGGCCGCTGCCGGTGACGAACAGCAAGAGGAAGCCGCCGAGTATGGCGATGTTCTTGTAGAAATTGTTTTCCTGCGCGCGCCGCGCGGCGGCGTCGGTGAAATTCCAATAAGCATGCGAACTGAAGGTCGCGACCAGCATGAAGGCGACCATCGCAATGACGAAATAGCGTGTAGCGACGCCGAGGACGATGGCAATGCCGCCGAAGAATTCCAGCGGCACCGATACATAAGCGAGGTAAGCCGGCAGACCGCGCGCCGCGAAGGTCATCGAATAGGTGCCGATGTCGAAAATCTTGCCGTAACCGCTGCGGATGAAAATACAGCCAAGCAAAACACGTCCGAACAGCAACAGGAAATCCGCGGTATTCGCCGCCAGGGCATCGGCATGCGACAGCGCCGGCAACGAGCTTTTTTCGGTCGAGAATGTCATTGCTGTTTCCTGATGTCCGGAGGACGGGAGTTACATAGGGGAAGTAACCCCCGTCGCCCATAATTCTTCCATAAAATTTGTCGGGTTCCGTTGCCGGGGCGAGAAGCGGCTGGCCGACCCTCGCCAAATCGCCCCGGACGCCCTATCTGATAGTGGACCCGCCACCGGAGAATAGCGTCATGGATCCAGCGATTTCCTCCCTGATCGACCGCGCCGGCCTCGACAAAGGCAAGGTTCGACAGTTGATCGGGCGCGGCCTGGAAGGCGCCGACGATGGCGAACTGTTCCTCGAATATAAGCAGACCGAGGCTTTGGCCTTCGACAATGGCCGGTTGAAACAGGCCACTTACGACACCTCGCAGGGTTTCGGCCTGCGCGCGGTCAAGGACGAAGCTGTGGGCTATGCCCACGCCTCCGACCTGTCGGAAGGCGCGCTGGCCCGCGCCGCCGAGGCGGTGCGCGCGGTCAAGGGCGGCTACAGCGGCAGCTATGCCGCCGCGCCGAGCCGCACCAACCGCAAGCTTTACGGCGATGAAAATCCGCTCGGCACGCCGTCCTTCGAAGACAAAGTGAAACTGCTCGAGACCATCGACGCTTATGCCCGCGCCAAGGACCCGCGCGTGCGGCAGGTGACCGCGTCAATCGCCGCGACCTGGCAGGTGGTGGAAATTTTGCGCGCCGACGGCGAGACCTATCGCGATATCCGGCCGCTGGTGCGGCTCAACGTCTCGGTCGTCGCCGGCGATGGCGATCGCCAGGAATCCGGCAGCCATGGCGTCGGCGGCCGCGAAGGCTATCAACGTTTCATCGAGCCGGCAATGTGGCAGAACGCGGTCGATGAGGCCGTGCGTCAGGCGATGGTCAACTTGACCGCCGTCGCTGCGCCCGCTGGCGAAATGGATGTCGTTCTCGGCGCCGGCTGGCCCGGCGTCATGCTGCATGAAGCGGTCGGACACGGTCTCGAAGGCGACTTCAACCGCAAGAAGACCTCCGCCTTCGCCGGGCTGATGGGCCAGCAGGTCGCGGCCAAGGGCGTCACCGTCGTCGATGACGGCACGATGCAATCGCGGCGCGGTTCGCTGTCGATCGACGACGAAGGCACGCCGACCAACCGCACCGTCCTGATCGAGGACGGCATTCTCGTCGGCTACATGCAGGACCGCCAGAACGCGCGGCTGATGGGCATGAAGCCGACCGGCAATGGACGCCGCGAAAGCCACGCGCATGTGCCGATGCCGCGCATGACCAACACCGCGATGCTGGCCGGAAAGCACGATCCGGCCGAGATCATCGCCTCGGTGAAGAACGGGCTCTATGCCGTCAATTTCGGCGGCGGTCAGGTCGACATCACCTCCGGCAAATATGTGTTCCAGTGCACCGAGGCCTACAAGATTGAAAACGGCAAGGTCACCTCGCCGGTGAAAGGCGCCATGCTGATCGGCAACGGGCCGACCGACCTGCACCGCATCTCGATGATCGGCAACGACTTCGCGCTCGATCCCGGCATCGGCACCTGCGGCAAGAACGGTCAGGGCGTGCCGGTCGGCGTCGGCCAACCGAGCCTGCGCATGGATCGCATCACCGTCGGCGGCACGGCGTGATCGCGGAGTTCACACCCATGACCGAGCAGCCGTCACGCATACGCCGTTGGTCAAAATCCGCCTTCGATCTCGCCTGCATCATCCTGGTGGTGACGGCGGCAAAGGCCGCGATCGCCGAGCCGTTCTATGTGCCATCCGGCTCGATGGAGCCGACGCTGCTGATCGGCGACGAATTGCTGGCGACCAAATATCCTTATGGTTACAGCACCGCGTCGCTGCCCAATTTCATCGCCTTGCCGGACTCAGGCCGCGTCTTCGGCGCGCTGCCGGCGCGCGGCGATGTCGTCGTGTTTCGCTGGCCGGGCGACCGGTCGCAGGTCTGGGTCAAGCGCGTCATCGGCCTGCCCGGCGAGCGCGTTTCGCTGACGCGCGGCGTCGTATCGATCAATGGACAACCTGTCGGTATCGAAGCCGATGGCAACGGCCCGGCCGAGAACGAAGACGGTTCGCAGACCACCGCGCGGCGTTTCATCGAGACGCTGCCGGGCGGCCGTACCCACACGATCTTCAAGCTTTCATCCTACGACCCGCTCGACAATGTCCCGGAGACGATCGTGCCGCCCGGCCATGTCTTCGTCATGGGCGACAATCGCGACAACTCCGCCGACTCGCGTGTGCCGCTCGCCGCCGGCGGCGTCGGCATGTTGCCGATTTCCAATCTGATCGGCCGCGTCGATGGCATCGTCGGTTCGTGGGATCTCGGCATGAAGCGCCAGCCGCTGTGGACCTGGCCCAAGGGCCTGCGCCTGTCGCGGTTCTTTAGCGGCGTGAGTTGAAGAACGCGCGATCTCTTAGTCTACGCGTGATCTTTTCCGAAAACCGGTTTCCACTTTTCGGGCTCACGCGTTAGCGCACCACTCCCGACACGCAGCAAGGCTTGGGCCGCGGCCGCGTGATGCGGTCTTTCAGGAAGCAGCGCGCCGGCGCGCCGATATAACCGGGCCGCACATAGGTCCAGGCGCGGCATTTATTGTCGGCCTCGCAGGCAGCGAGGCAGGCCGCGCCGGTCGAGTCGGACGGCGTTTCAAAATTCCGGTAGTCGCCGCCGACGCGGTCGATCGCGGTTTCAATCGGACCCTTGCGCGGCTCGATGACGCCGGCGCCGCGCACGCCCGACACGCAGCAGCGGTCCTCGAAGCGCGGCACCACTTTGTTTTTCAGCCAGCACTGGGCGTAGGCTTTCTCAGAGCGCGGATAGGCGAAGGTCCAGGCCTGGCAGCGGCCGTCGCGCTCGCAGCGCTGGGCGCATTCGGCCGGGTCGCCGGAGCGGATGTCGAACTTCAGATAGTCGCCGCCACGGCGATCGAAGCCGCTCTGCGCCTGCACCGCGCCGGCGAGAACGAGCCCCGCCAGCAACGCGCAAATGAATTTGAGCCGCAAAACCATGCCGTATCTTAAACCATGCGACGGCAATTGCCGCGAAGGAATGAGACCGGATGGAAAAAGTTTGCGCCCGCCGGAGGGGCCGGCGGGCGCTGATGTCCGGGCGCGAGAGGGGATTTCGCGTTGTCCCGGATCGGCGGCCGATGAGAGGGATCGGCCGTTTGGGGCTAATTTACTTTGCGCATGATCTTGTCCGAAAACCGGTACCCACTTTTCGGGATCATGCGCTAAACGGTCTGCTGCGCCGGGCGGTCGGTTGCCGGCCGGTGGAAGGCGTTGTCGGTCGCCTGGCTGTTGGCATGGCGGGTCACGGCGCGGTTCATGCGCCGCTCGATGGCCCGCTCGCTCAACAGCGCAGTCGGGTCTTCCCACAACGGCGTCGAGAAGGCGTCGGCGACGTCCGAGCGGGTCAGGCCGATATCGGCCAGCATATAACGGTCGAGACGGGCCAGCACATTGGCTTCGCGGCGGTGGCGCAGGGCGCGCACAATGGCTTTGAGCGAATAGGCGACCGGCGCGACAGCGGCGGCGACAACGCGGGCCAAAGTACCGGCGGCGAGCGGAACAACGGGAAAATGTGCGGTCGTCATGGCAGTCTCCATCCAGTTCAGCGGGGTCGAAGGCCTGATCGCCTTGAAAGCCCGGCTTCGAGCCATTGGGGTCTCCCAACCCTCTTTCCGAAGCACCGCCTGTATGCGCGCGGCCTATTGATTAGTGAAACGAATGTTTTTAATCTGACCGATCAGGAATGCTGATATTAACGACTGTGGCTGAATGGGACTATTAGCCGTCGAAAAATCGCTCGTTGAAACAATTCGATGTCGTTTCCGTGAGCAGGTTTGTGGCGTGCTGAAATTAACGCCGAGCACAACCAATTTGGGATGCCTGCCATGACCGCGCTTCTCGACGTCGATCAACTGCGCACTTTCGTCGCCATCGCCGAAACCGGCAGCTTCACCAAGGCCGCCGAGGTCGTGAACAAGACCCAGTCGGCGGTCTCGATGCAGATGAAGCGGCTGGAAGAACGGCTGGAGCGGCCGATTTTCGCCCGCGACGGCCGCGCCAGTAAGCTCACCGACGACGGCCAGCGGCTGCTCGATTACGCACGGCGAATCATCAAACTGAATGTCGAGACCATCGCCGCCTTTTCCGACGCCGAATTGTCCGGCCGGGTCCGCCTCGGCGTGCCGGACGACTATGCCGACCGCTATCTGCCGGAAATCATGGCGCGGTTCTCGCGCGCCTATCCGAGCGTCGAGTTGTCGGTGATCTGCGAACCCTCGGTCGACCTGCTGGAACGCATCGACGCCAACGAAATCGATCTGGCCATCGTCACCAATTGCGACTCCAAGCGTGCGTCGGAAACCTTCCGCCGCGAGCGCCTGCTGTGGGTGACGTCGAACCGGCACGCCACGCATTCGGAGGAACGGCTGCCGCTGGCGCTCGGCCGGCCGACCTGCAGCTGGCGGCGCTCCGCCGTCGACCGGCTGGACACCATGGCCCGGCCCTATCGCATTCTCTATTCGAGTTCGAATGCCGGCGCGGTCGCCGCCGCCGTGCTCGCGGGTTTCGCCGTATCGGTGCTGCCCGAGTCCGGCTTGCGTCCCGGCATGCGCGTCCTGACCGCCGCCGACGGCTTCCCCGAACTGCCGAGCTGCAATATCGGGCTGGTGCGCAATTCGCACGAGGGCTCGCCGCTCGCCGATGCGCTGGCCGAGCACATCATCCTGTCGCTCGATAATCTGTCGGAGTCGGTACAGGCGGCGGAATAGTTCAACAAATCTCCGCCGCGGTCGCGTCCAGCACTCGCGCCAGATCGGCGGGCGAAAGCTCGACCTGCAATCCGCGCCGTCCGCCATTGGCGACGATCAGCGGAAACAACATTGCCGATTGCTCGATGAAGACCCGCGCGCGCTTTTTCTGGCCAAAGGCGGAAATACCGCCGACGTGATAGCCGGTAATGCGCTCCGCCTCGGCGGCCGGCAGCATGGCGCAGCTCTTGGCGCCGGCAGCGTGCGCGAGCTTCTTCAGATTCACTTCGCGGTCGGACGGCGCCAGCACGCAGATGACATCGTTGCCGGCTTTCGCCATCAAAGTCTTGAGCAATCGCGCCGGCTCGATGCCGAGCGCCTCGGCGGCCTGCATGCCGATGCGCGCGGCGCTGGGGTCGTAGTCGTATTCGTGGAGCTTGAAGGCGACGCCAGCCTTCTCAAGCGCGAGCGTGGCGGGCGTGGATTTGGCCATCAAAGGACCCTAATACACATACTCTTCGAATATCGGCTCGACCGAGCCTTTCCACTCGCCGTGGAATTTTTCCAGCAGTTCTTCCGCCGGCGTGATGCCGCGCGCGATGCTCTCTTCGAGCGGGCGCAGGTAGCGCGTCTCGTCGCGACCGTTTTTGTCGAAGTGCTTGCGCCGCGCCAGACCGCGCGCGGCAAAGCGCAAGGTCTCCTGCGCCAAGGTCAGCATGTTGCGGCCGCGAATCTCGGCGCGGAAGCCGAGCTTCGGCACGTCGTCGCGCAGCTTCTGGCGCTCCTCGGCGGTCCAGTCCTTGACCATGTCCCAGCAGGCGTCGAGCGAGACGTCGTCATAGAACAGCCCGACCCAGAATGCGGAGAGCGACGGCAAGCGCCGCCACGGCCCGCCATCGGCGCCGCGCATTTCCAGATAACGCTTGAGCCGCACTTCGGGAAAGATCGTGGAGAGATGATTGGCCCAGTCGGACATGGTCGGCCGCTCGCCGGGCAGATCGGATAGCTTGCCCGCGAAGAAATCGCGGAACGATTTGCCGGCGACGTCGATATAGGTGTCGCCGCGCTTGACGAAATACATCGGCACGTCGAGCGCGTAATCGGTATAGCGCTCGAAGCCCATGCCGTCCTCAAAGGCGAAGGGCATCATACCGGCGCGGTTATTGTCGGTGTCGCGCCAGATTTCCGAGCGCATCGACAAAAGACCGTTCGGCTTGCCTTCGGTGAACGGCGAATTGGCGAACAAGGCCGTCGCCACCGGCTGCAAGGCCAGCGACACGCGCAGCTTCTTGACCATGTCGGCTTCGGACGAGAAGTCGAGGTTCGCCTGCACCGTGCAGGTGCGGTACATCATGTCGAGGCCGCGCGTACCGACCTTCGGCATGTAGTTGGTCATGATCTTGTAGCGGCTCTTCGGCATCACCGGAATTTCGGCGCGGCTCCAGTTCGGCGTCATGCCGAGGCCGAGGAAGCCGATGCCGAGCGGCTTGGCCACTTCGCGCACCTGGGCGAGATGCGCCATCAGTTCGGCCGCGGTCTGGTGCACGGTCTCGACCGGGGCGCCGGACAATTCAAATTGCCCGCCCGGCTCCAGCGAAATCGCGCCGCCGCCGGTGACGTCGAACAGGCCGATGATGTTCTCGCCGTCCATGATCGGCTCCCAGCCGAGCAGGCCGTGCATGCCTTCGAGGATGGCGTGGATGCTCTTGGCGCCGGCATAGGGCACAGGCCTGTGCCCATCGAGCGTGAACACGAATTTCTCATGCTCGGTGCCGACGCGGAACTGCGCCTTCGGCTTGTTGCCCGCCTCGAACCACGCGACGAGTTCATCGCGGGTCTCAATCGGGGTCATATCGATCTGGTCGCGCGCCATGCAGGATGCTTGCTTCTAAAAGGTCGGCAAAAGAGCCGGGACCTTAAACATGGGGCGCGCAAAAGGGCAATGCGAGAGGCGACCGGCCAAAATCAAGGCCGCTTGACGTTTTCACGGGGCCAAAGCAGGCGGCCGGCGGCGAGCGCCGCCAGCATGCCCACCGACTGGGCGGCGATGAAGGCTGGAACGCCCACCGGCGCGATGCCGGCAAAGGTATCGGACAGAGCCCGCGCGATGGTCACCGCCGGATTGGCGAACGAGGTCGAGGCGGTGAACCAGTAGGCCGCGGTGATGTAAAGCCCGACCGCATAGGCCACAGCTTGCGGCGCTTTCGCCACGCAGCCGAAAATCGTCAGCAGCAGGCCGAAAGTGGCGACGGCCTCGGCGAACCATTGCGAAGGCCCGCTGCGCACATGCGCGGAGAATTGCAGGAGCGGCAGTTCGAACATCGCATGCGCGGCAAAGACGCCAATGATGCCGCCAGCGATCTGCACGGCGATATAGGGCGCAAACTCGCGCCACGGAAATTCGCCGCGCAGGGCAAAGGCCAGCGTGACCGCCGGATTGAAATGCGCGCCGGACAGCGGACCGAAGATCAGAATGAGCACGACGAGAATGGCGCCGGTCGGCAGCGTGTTGCCCAGCAGCGCGATGGCGACGTTACCGCCGGACAGTCTCTCGGCCATGATGCCGGAGCCGACGACAGTCGCGAGCAGCAAGGCGCTGCCTAGCGCTTCGGCGAACAGGCGGCGCGAGAAAAATTCGCTCACGCCAATTCACCTTTCGCCAACTGGGTCGCGCCTTCGCTGCCGCCGATATCCTTGAGCCGTTCGGCAAGCACCAGCCTGTCGAGTTTGTTGAGCGGCAGGGCCAGGAACAATTCGATACGCCGGTTGAGCATGCGATAGGCGTCCTTGAACGCCAGCGCGATTTCCGCCTCGCTGCCGGTCGCGGCGGCCGGATCGGGAATGCCCCAATGCGCCGTCATCGGCTGGCCCGGCCAGATCGGGCAGGATTCGCCAGCGGCGTCATCGCAGACAGTGAAGACGAAATCGAGCTTGGGCGCGCTCGCTTGCGCGAATTCGGCCCAGCTTTTCGAGCGCAGTCCGGCGACGTCATAGTTGAAGCCGCGCAGCAGTTCGAGCGTGCGCGGATTGACCTCGCCCTTCGGATGGCTGCCGGCGCTGAAAGCATGAAAGCGCCCCTGGCCGAGGCGATTGAGAATCGCTTCGCCGATGATCGAGCGCGCCGAATTGCCGGTGCAGAGAAACAGGACGTTGAAAACATGGTCAGCCATTGGCATTCACCCTTTTGGTTCGCGGCGCGCCGCAACTTGCATTGAAATTCTCGACCACCGGCGCGCAGATCTTGGGATTGCCGCCGCAACAGTCGCGCAGCATGAAATCGATCAGGCCGAGAAAGCCGTCGAGATTGGCGCGGTAGTTCATCGAGCGGCCGTCGCGCGTCACCGAAATCAGGCCGCCGCGCATAAGCGCGGCGAGATGCGTCGACATGGTGTTATGCGGCACCTTGCAGAAGGCGGCGATGTCGCCGGCCGGCAAACCGTCCGGATGGGCGGCGACCAGCTTGCGGAACGCCTTGAGCCGCGTCGGCTGGGCGAGCGCGGCGAAGGCGGCCTGGGATTTTTTCGCGTCCATTGTTATTACGTCCATCCGTCGAGACATATCGACATATTACGACGGCCGGATGACGGCCGGCAAGTACCCGGCCGCGACCTTGGCGAGGCGGGTGGATCAGCCGGTTTTAGCCATCGCGGTGGCGCCGTCGGTCTGCCCGATGTCCTTGAGGCGCGCGGTCACCACCAGCTTGTCGAGTTTCTCGATCGGGATCGACAGCATCAGATCGATGCGGCGCTTGAGCATGCCGTAGGCTTCGTCGAAGGCCACGGCGATTTCGGCTTCGCTGCCCTTGACCTTGACCGGATCGGGGATGCCCCAATGCGCCAGCATCGGCTCGCCCGGCCAGACCGGGCAGGTTTCACCGGCGGCGTCGTCGCAAACCGTGATGACGAAATCCAGCTTCTCGCCATCCGCCTTGGCGAATTCGTCCCAGCTCTTGGAGCGCAGGTTCGAGACGTCATGGCCGGCGGCGGCCAGAACTTTCACGGTGTGCGGATTGACCTCGCCTTTGGCCGTGGTGCCGGCGCTGAAGGCCTTGAACTTGCCTTTGCCGAGATCGTTGAGGATGGCCTCGCCCATGATCGAACGGGCGGAATTGCCGCTGCACAGGAACAGAACGTTGTAGACGCGATCGACCATGGACAATCCCCCAACTTACAAGCGGTAGCGTGATGTATCGGCGCTCTATGACAGTCAGGTGACACGGCGCCGGGACTGCGCCGGCGCAACGTGCCGCTGACGATTGCGAGGCCGGCCGGCGCGGGGTGATTTTTCTTACCCTCCCCTGGAGGGGGAGGGTCGGCCGCTTGAACGAAGTGAAAGCGGTCGGGGTGGGGTGAGCTTCCTGCTTGTGGCTTCCACCCCACCCCGCTCGCTGTCGCTCGCGACCCTCCCCCTCCAGGGGAGGGTAAAAAGAAGAGCAGACGCGATTCATCGCCCGCATTCTTTAACGGCCCCGGGCAGGCCGTCTCCTGATCTTGCGCGCGCCTCAAAAAAGAAGAGGGTGCGCGGAACGCCAGGGTCCCGGGGGACCCGCGCGCCTCGACGCCTCGCGACATCGAGGCCTGTCGAAGCAGGTAGCAACGCAAGTCCGCCCTTCTCCCGGCGTTCCGCGCAGCGAGTGTTCTGGTTTGCTCCG
>CAIMEA010000027.1 GCA_903839845.1 uncultured Hyphomicrobiales bacterium | reverse complement strand
CTCGCGATCCTCGACCTCGGTGAGCGCGGCGAGCGGGATTTCGCCCTTGGCGAATTTGGCGCGCGCATCCTTCAGCGCGGCGGGACGAAGCAAACTGCCGACATGATCGGCCCGGAACGGCGGCTTGGTGTTTTGCGACATCGGCGTCTCGCTCCCTGATTTTAATTCCGTTCGTCCCCGCGAAAGCGGGGACCCAGCGCTTTTTGGCTGTCTGGATTCCCGCTTTCGCGGGAATGAGCGGGGTTTATCCGCCCCAAACCTCGTTCGCTATCTCGACGATCATGCGCAACTTGGCCCATTGCTCGTCCTCGGCAAGGATATTGCCTTCCTCGGTCGAGGCAAAGCCGCATTGCGGCGACAGGCAAAACTGGTCGAGCGGAATGAATCTGGCGGCTTCGTCGATGCGACGCTTGAGTTCGTCCTTCGATTCGAGCTTGCCGGATTTCGAGGTGACGAGGCCGAGCACTACCGTTTTGCCCTTCGGCACGAAACGCAACGGCTCGAAACCGCCGGCGCGTTCCGAATCGTACTCCATGAAGTAGCCATTGACATTGATCTTGTTGAACAGGATTTCCGCCACCGGCTCGTAGCCGCCGGAAGCAACGAATGTGGACTGAAAATTGCCCCGGCACAGATGCATGGTGATGGCCATGTCGGACGGGATGTCGGAAATCGCCGCGTTGATCATATCGGCATAAACCAGCGGCAGGCTGGAAGGGTCGTCGCCGCGGCTGGCGACCTGCTCGCGCAGCTTCGGGTCGCACAGATAGGTAAAATTCACCTCGTCGAGCTGCAGATAGCGGCACCCGACATCGGCGAAAGCGCGCACGGCCTGGCGGTAGGTGTCGCCGAGATCGCGGTAGAAGTCGCTCATGTCCGGATAAATGCTCGCCGGCACCGCGTCACGGCCATAGCGGAAATGCATGCTGGATGGCGACGGGATGGTCATCTTCGGCGTCGCGCTTGTGTGCTCTTTGAGGAACTTGAAGTGTTCGAGCATCGGGTGGCCTGAGAAAGTGCCGAGCTTGCCGGTCACGCGCATCATCATCGGCCGCGGATTGACGCCTTCGAATTTGATCTTGCGCTCGCCGAGATAGGCTTCCGCGCCGTCGAGTTCGCCGAGAAAGTCGTAATTCCAGAAGGCTCGGCGGAATTCGCCGTCGGTAATGGACTTCAGGCCAACGTCTTCCTGCTTCTTGATGACGGAAATGATCTCGCGGTCTTCGATTGCTTTAAGCGCCTCCGCTGTGATCTCGCCATTTTCGCGCCGGGCACGGGCCTGCTTCAGCGCGGCGGGACGGAGAAGACTCCCTACATGATCGGCTCGAAACGGCGGCTTGGTACGAAGGGTCATTACTTCCAGATTTCCTTTGAGAGTTCGACAATCATGCGCAGCTTGGCCCACTGCTCGTCTTCGGCCAGCACATTGCCTTCCTCGGTCGAGGAGAAGCCGCATTGCGGCGACAGGCAAAGTTGTTCGAGCGCGACATATTTCGTCGCCTGGTCGATACGACGCTTGATGTCGTCCTTGGATTCAAGTGTCCCGCTCTTGGAGGTGACGAGACCGAGAACCAGTTGCTTGTCGCCCTTGGGGAAATAGCGCAACGGCTCGAAGCCGCCGGCGCGGTCTGAGTCATATTCAAGGAAGTAGCCGTCGAGATTGGTTTTGCCGAGCAGCTGCTCGGCGACGAATTCGTAGCCGCCTTGCGCGATCCAGGTCGAACGGAAATTGCCGCGACAGGAATGCATGGTGATGGCCATGTCGGCCGGCTTGTCCTTGAGCGCGGCATTGGTCACGCGCGCATAGATTTCCGGCAGCGCATCGGGATTATCGCCGCGCGCTTTCGAACCCTCGCGCTCCTTCGGGTCGCACATCATCGCCCAGGCGGTGTCGTCAAGCTGCAGATAACGGCAACCGGCGTCGTAGAACGCGCCGATCGCCTTCTGCCAGGCCTTGCCGACGTCGTCGAAGAACACGTCGAGATCGGGATAGGCCTCCTTGCTGACCATCGCCCGGCCCTGCCGGAAGTGGAATGTCGATGGCGCCGGAATCGTCATCTTCGGGACTACACTGCAATTCGCCTTCAAGAACTTGAAATGCTCGAGATGCGGATGGCCCGCGAAGTCGACCTTGCGGTTGATTTTGATCGCTTCGCTCTTGGTGACGACGCCGTGGAATTTGATCGGCGGCGCCTCGACCAGATCGACGCCTTGCAGGCCGCGGAAGAAATCGAAATGCCACCAGGAGCGGCGGAATTCGCCGTCGGTGGCCAGTTGCAGGCCGATTTCTTCCTGCTTCTTGACGACCTTGATGATTTCTTCGTCTTCGATTTTTTTCAAGCCCGCGGCGTCGAGCGTGCCGGCGGCGAATTTTGCGCGCGCGTCCTTGAGGACGGTCGGGCGCAGCAGGCTGCCGACATGGTCGGCGCGGAATGGCGGCGATGTACGTTGCGACATTGGCGTTGGCTCCCTAGTTTTCTTCACCTCTCCCCGTTAACGGCGAGAGGTCAGCCGCCTGAGCTTTCAGCGAATGCGGTCGGGTGAGGGGTATGAGGCAGGCTGAGCGAATCGATCGGCCCCTCACCCGGCGAGCGGCAGCCGCCGCTCGCCACCCTCTCCCGGCAAACGCGGGGAGAGGGAAGAGGGAAGAGGAAGCTACTTCCCCCAGACGTCCTTCGAGATCGCGACGATCTCCCTAAGCTTGGCCCATTGTTCGTCCTCGGCCAGCACGTTGCCTTCCTCTGTCGAGGCGAAGCCGCACTGCGGCGACAAAGCGAGCTGCTCGAGCGCGACGAACTTCTCGGCTTCCTTGATGCGCTTCTTGATGTCGGCGATCGGCTCAAGCGCGCCGACCTTCGAACTGACGAGACCGAGGACGACGATCTTTTTGCCCTTCGGCAGGAAGCGGAGCGGCTCGAAGCCGCCGGCGCGGTCGGTGTCGTATTCGAGGAAGTAGCCGTCGTAATTGCACTTGGCCAGCATGCTTTCGGCAACCGGCTCGTAGCCGCCCGACGAGATGAAGGTCGAGCGGAAATTACCGCGGCAGACATGCGTGGTGATGACCATGTCGGCGGGCTTGGCTTCCAGAGCCTTGTTGATGCACTTGGTATAGGTCGCTTGCAGATGGTCGACGTCGAGACCCCGCTCACGCGCCTTCTTCAGTTCGGCCTCGGAGCAGAGATAGGCCCAGGCGGTGTCGTCGAACTGAAGATAGCGGCAGCCGGCGGCGTAGAACACCTTGATCGCCTTTTGATAGGCAATGGCGAGATCGTCGAAAATCGCATCGCGGTTGGGATAGGCGGAAGCGGCGACCGAACCCGGCTCGAGGCGGAAGTGCATCACCGTCGGCGAGGGAATGCACATCTTCGGCGTCTTGGTTGTGTGGCCTTTAAGGAACTTGAAGTGCTCCAGCATCGGATGGTTCGCGGCGAAGTCGATCTTGCCGGTGACCTTGAGCACCTTCATCTGGGTCTGCATGCCCTGGAACTGAATGCCGTGGTCGGCCTTAACGACATCGACGCCGTCCAGCATGCCGTAGAAATCATAGTGCCAGAACGAGCGGCGGTATTCGCCGTCGGTGATGGCTTCCAGACCGACGTCTTCCTGCTTCTTGATCACCTTGACGATCTCGGCGTCCTCAATCGCCTTGAGTTGGGCGTCGGTCATCTCGCCCTTCTCGTGCTTGGCGCGCGCGTCGTGAATGGCCTTGGTGCGCAGAATGCTGCCGACCTGGTCGGCGCGGAAGGGCGGGGTGGTTCTCTGGGACATCTTTTCCTCCGTAGGCAGTCCCGCCGTTGCGGCGGGTCTAATTTTCAAGGGCGCTTGGCGTTTGTCCGATTGGCCGTGAGGCCGCCGGGGGTCAGGCGCTGTTGGGACATGCCATAGCACGGCTTTGGCTTTGCGTCGCGCTGGCCGCATCGCATGAATAGCATGCGGTTTCGACGACCCCGCCGAACGAAAAATAATGCGGCGCGATATCGCCGAGATCCCGCTGCTGCACTTCGGCCGTCGCCAGCGCATCGATCATGCGGCCGGGCCCGACCGAACCGGTGGTGATCTGGCCGACGAGGCCGGCGCCGACGCCGGATACCAGGCCGCGCAGGGAAGCGGCGACGCCGCAGCGTTTGGCGTAGCGCAAAAGAGCCGGCACGCTGGTCGGCCCGGCCATGCCGACCTTGACCGGTACGGCGATGCCCGCGCCGCGCAATTGCCGCAGCCAGGTCAGGACCCGTTCGGGCGAAAACGAAAACTGGCTGACGATGTGGACGCGCAGGCCCTGCGCCGTGGCGCTGGCGATTTTCTCGTCGAGCGCCGCCTCCAGCCGTCCGGGCGGGATACGGGCGTGACCTTCCGGATAGGCGGCGATGCCGATCGCCTCGAAGCCGAGGTGACCCAAGGCGCCCTTCTGGATAACGGCAAGCGCATCGGCATAGGGCCCGGCCTGGTCGACGTCGCCGCCGATCACCAGCAGCTCACGCATATCGGCCTCGCCGCGTAGCGCCTTCAAGAGGTCGCTAAAGTGTTCGGCGCCGGCGATCCGCCGCGCCGCGACATGCGCGACCGGATCAAGCCCGGAGCGGCGCAGTTTCGCCGCGGTCGCCACCAATTCGGCGGGCGTCGCGCCCGGCACGGCGGACAGATAGACCGCCGTGCCCTTTGGCAGGACGCCGGCGATCGCCGCGATATCGGCATCGCTCGGCCGCGTGGCCTCGAGCGAGAACGATGCGGCGAAAGCCGACGTCATGCGTTTACTCGCGCCGGCGCGAAATCACGAAGGATTCGTCGTAGAACCAAAGCCCGCCGTGCTCTTGCAGCGTGTCGCGCGTCGCATCGATAAAACGCCGGTCGCTGTTGACGTCGGACAACCGGTCGTCCTCGACTTGCGCCACATAGACCGCCGCGTTCCACGCCGCCATCAAAGTCGATGTCCCGATCGACGACGACACTTCCGATGGCAGCGTGTGCATCTCGTACTTGAACAGCGAACGCTGGTCGGAATAGGCGTTGAAGCTCAGGTCGCGCGCCGCCGATCCCAGTTCGTGCTTGGTTTCCTTGAGCAAGTCGTGACGGCTGTGGGTGAACGGATTGTCCTCCGGCCACACTTTATGGATGATTTCCATCGCCGGATCATGACCGTAGGATTGGATCGCAATCATGCGTCCGCCCGGTCCTAATGCCTTTGCCAACGGCGCCAGCACGCGCTTGGCCTTGAACTCGAGCGAAGCGCGGGCGCGATAAGGCTGCGAGGCGATCACCAGATCGTAGTCGGCGCTGGTGCCGCCCGGCTTCGGGATGACCTGATCGAGCAGGAAGCGGTGATCGTTGCGGTAGATCACCAGAACGACAGGACGTTCATAGACAGGGTTGCCGCTCTTCGGCGAGACCTTGGCCTTCCAGCTTTCGGCCAGAAACGGTTCAAGCGCGGTGATCTGCTCCTCGAACGTGTGGGCGGTCGTGCCGTCCATCGCCAGCTCTTTCCACACCATGCTGGTCGCTGCCTGCAGAGACTTGGCGGCGAGCCACGGCGCTTCGGCATAGGCCAGGTTGGTCAGGACCAGCACGGTCGACGGATGCTCGACGAAACGATCGGCCATCTTGTGCAAGGTGAGGCGCACGTCCTCGAGACTGATTTCCTTGCCGACGATATAGTGCGGCATAGTCGGAAACTTGTCGTGCATTGAGCGCATCACGCGCGTCAGCACGCTGCCGTCGCCGACGCCGGCGTCGAACACGCGCACCGCCGGCGGGCGCGGGTGAATATTGGCGAGTTCGAGACTGACGCGCTGAGCGACTTCCCATTTTTCGCTGCAGGTATTCACGAACAACAGGTATTTCTGCCGGTTGTCGAAGAAGCGGAAATTGCGTTGCGGATCGTCATCCGTCTGATTCGTGGCCATTGGTGGCGCCTGCGGTTTAATGATGGGAAGTACTTGCGCGGATGGCGCGTCGAACAGCACGCGACGGCGCGCCGGGGCGTCATCGTCGCTTTGCGACATGAAGGCGCGAATGCGCTCCAGCGTGTCGGTGGTGATGCGGCCGCCATTGCGCAGGCGGCTGGCGAGCTTGCCGTCATTGACGGCGCGGCGCCCGAATGTCGATTCGGCCAGACCGCGCTGACGGCAGAATTCGCTGATCTCCTGGAGAATGACCTCGTTCATGACATTTCCTCGCGCTTTTATGGTGGCTCTCAAGGCCTTTGCGCCCGCCTAGCGAACCAAGCAGAGGTAAGGCCGTCAACCACAAAATCGACCATACGAAGTTGGGCAGGATATGTGGGCAGAACTCAATACGATATTATTCAATGAAATCCGATATTTTATACTTTCGGAAAAATTAAGCGCAGGCAGACGGGTGCAAATAGTGGGCAAAAACGAGGTCATCAGTGGGCAATTGTGGGCAATAAAAACGGCCGGCGTTTCCGCCGACCGCCTGCATTCGCGATTAAAAACCGTGGCGCTAGATATCGAAAAACACCGTCTCATCACCGCCCTGCACGCGGATATCGAAGCGGTACTGGTTGTCGGCGCCTGGCTGCTTGTGGGCAATGAGGGTGCCGCGGCGGTCGGCCGGCACCATGTTCAGAATGGGGTCGCTGGCATTGCCCGGCTCGTCGTCGAAATACAGCCGCGTATAGACCTGCCGCAGCATGCCGCGCGAGAAAATGCAGACCACGATATGCGGCGCCTGCGGCTTGCCGCCCGGCCCGGCGACGGAGCCCGGCTTGATGGTGTCGAAGGCATAGACGCCGGCCTTGTCGGTGGCGGAGCGGCCGAAACCTTTGAACTTGGTGTTGGGCAAAGCGCGATTGGCGCCGGGACTGGCGTAACGGCCCTGGCTGTCCGCCTGCCAGATTTCGATCATGCAGTCGTTGATCGGCTTGCCGTCGCCGTCGAACACAGTGCCTTCGATGTGAATGCGGGTGCCGGAAGCATCCGGCGTCACCAGATTGGATTCGACCGTGTTCTTCCAGCTGTAGCTGCCATTCGGATCCCAGTCGCAACGGCCCTTGGGCGTGAGGCCATAGGCGAAGAACGGACCGACAGTCTGTGAGGGCGTGATTTCGGACATTCTATTTTCCTCTGCGCATGATCTTATCCGAAAACCGGTTGCCACTTTTCGGGATCATGCGCGGCTGGTGGACTTGTTCTAGTGTTCGTCGTTGTCAAGCGGCGTCGCTTCGCGGCCGCGCAGCACGATGTCGAAGCGGAAAGCTAGCGCCCAATCCGGCACGGTGTTTTCCAGATCGAAGGTCGAGATCATGCGCGCGCGCGCCTTTTCATCCAGCACCGAATTGAAGATCGGGTCGTAGGGGAAAAGGTAGTCGCCGGGGAAATACATCTGCGTGACCAGGCGCGACAGGAACGAGTGGCCGAACACAGAGAAGTGGATGTGGTTCGGCCGCCAGGCGTTGTGGTGATTGCCCCACGGATAGGCGCCCGGCTTCACGGTGATGAATTTGTAATAGCCCTTGGCGTCGGTGACGGTGCGGCCGGCGCCGGTGAAGTTCGGATCGAGCGGCGCCGGATGCTGATCGACGTTGTGAACGTAACGGCCGCAGGCATTGGCCTGCCACAGTTCGACCAGCGCATTCGGCACTGGGCGCTTGTCCTCGTCGAGGACATGTCCATGCACGACGATGCGTTCGCCAAGCGGCTCGCCCTTGTGCTGCTTGGTCAGGTCGTTGTCGTTTTCCTGGACCGCGTCGTGGCCGTAAACCGGGCCGGTCAACTCCGACAAAGTATGCGGCACGATCATCAGCGGCTTCGACGGCGAGCGCTTGACGGTGCTTTTGTAGCCGGGTGAGAGATGCTTGGGATAAGCCTCGAGGCTTTTCTTGGGATAGATCAGCGACATTCTCGTTTATCCTTTTTATTGTACGCGTTCGAGTGCGAGCGACACACCCTGTCCGACACCGACGCACAACGTGGCGAGCGCCAGCCTACCGCCTCTTTCTTCCAAACCATGCACCGCCGTCAGCGCCAGACGGGCGCCCGACATGCCGAGCGGATGGCCGAGCGCGATGGCACCGCCATGCGGATTGACATGCTCGGCGTCGTCACTCAGGCCCAACTGCCGCAACACCGCGAGCGACTGCGAGGCGAAAGCTTCATTGAGTTCGATCACGTCGTAATCGCGGATCTTGTGCCCGAGACGCGCCATAAGCTTGAGCGTCGCCGGCACCGGGCCGATGCCCATGATGCGCGGCGCCACGCCAGCCGATGCCATGCCGAGAATGCGGGCGCGCGGCGTCAAACCATGCGCCTTCACCGCGGCTTCCGACGCGAGAATGATCGCCGCCGCGCCGTCATTGACGCCGGAGGCGTTGCCCGCCGTGACCGTGCCGGGCTCGCGGAACGGCGTTTTGAGTTTGGCAAGTTGCTCCAACGTCGTGTCGGGACGCGGATGCTCATCGGCGTCGACCTTGACGGTCTCGCCCTTGCGGCCGGGAATTTCGACCGCGACGATTTCCTTGGCGAAGTAACCGGCGGCGATCGCCTTGCCGGCGCGCTGCTGCGAGCGGATGGCAAAGGCGTCCTGATCGGCGCGCGATATCTGGAAATCCGCCGCCACGTTCTCGCCGGTCTCCGGCATGGCGTCGACGCCGTATTGCTTCTTCATCAGCGGGTTGACGAAGCGCCAGCCGATGGTGGTGTCGAAGATTTCGGCATGGCGCGAGAAGGCTTCCTGCGCCTTGCCCTGCACGAAGGGCGCCCGCGTCATCGATTCGACGCCACCGGCAATGGCAAATTCCATTTCGCCGGAACGGATGGCGCGGGCGGCGGTGCCGACCGCCTCCAGGCCCGAGGCGCAGAGCCGGTTCAAGGTGACGCCGGGAACGCTCTGCGGCAGACCCGCCAAGAGCAGCGCCATGCGCGCGACATTGCGGTTGTCCTCACCGGCCTGGTTGGCGCAGCCGTAAAAGACTTCTTCGAGCTTGTCCCAATCGACCTTCGGGTTGCGCGCCATCAATGCCTTGATCGGCACGGCGGCGAGATCGTCGGTGCGCACCTTGGCGAGCGAACCGCCAAAGCGGCCGATCGGAGTGCGAATGGCATCGCAGAGATATACGTCGCGCATTTTTCTTTATTCCTTTACGCCGCCGCGTGAGCACGGTTGGTGCGCGCATGCAGTTCGCGCAGCACCTCGAGTTCCCTGGCCGTCGGCGCCGGTGTTTCGTCGACCTTGACAGCGAACTTGACCGGCCAGCCGGTGTTTTCCTGAACTTGCTCGCGTGTCACGCCGGGATGGATCGAGACGACAATCATCTCCTTGGTCTGCGGATCGGGCGCGAAGATGGCGAGATCGGTGATCAGCTTGGTCGGACCCTTGGTCTTGACGCCAAGCTTTTGGCGGGAGTCGCCGCCCGAAACGTGACCGATCGAGGTGACGAAATCCAGTTTATCGACAAACGAGCGTTTGCCCTGCGCCATGATGATGAAGATCTCGCCGCACGACGTGGCGATCTCCGGCGCGCCGCCGCCGCCGGGAAGACGAACCTTCGGCTTGTCGTAAGGGCCGACCACGGTCGTGTTGAGGTTGGCGAACTTGTCGATCTGCGCGCCGCCGAGAAAGCCGACCTTGATGCGGCCGCCTTGCAGCCAGTAGCGAAACATTTCCGGCACCGACACGGTGGTCAGCGCGGTGTCGCACAATTCGCCGTCGCCGATCGACAGAGGCAGCACGGTCGGCTTGGTGGCGAGCGTGCCGGATTCGTAGATCAAGGTGATGTCAGGCGCATGCGTCAGGCGCGCCAGATTGCAGGCCGCCGATGGCTGGCCAATTCCCACAAAGCAGATGTCGTCGTTCTTGAGCAGGCGCGCGGCGGCGATGGTCATCATTTCGGTCGGCTTATAATTGGCCATTGTCGTCACTCCGCCGCCGCTTTGTGCTTGCGCGCATATTGCGCGAAGGCATCGGGACCTTTGTCCAGAACGTTTGTCTTCATCCAGGCGTGGAAACTGTCGCGATCCTTGGCGATGTCGTCCCACGCTTTATAGAAGCTGTTGTTGCGCGGGTAATAGCCCTGCGCATAGGACGGGAAGGCGCCGCCCGGAACTTCAACGACATGGCCGACGGTCCAGTGCGGCAGCACCACCGCGTTCAGGCTGCGTTCGGGCAATTCGTCGACGATTTCCTCGACCGTCACCACCGAACGCTTCGAGGCGAGCACGGCCTCCTTCTGCACGCCGAGCACGCCCTCGATCATCACATTGCCCGCCCGGTCGGCGCGCTGGGCATGGATGACCGCGACGTCGGGGCGGTGGGACGGGATGGCGGCGAGTTCCTCGCCGGTAAATGGGCAGGTGACGCGTTTGATCTTGGCGTTCACCTTGGGCAGGTCGCCGCCGATATAGCCGCGGAAGATCGCGCAAGGCAGGCCGGACGCGCCGGCCTCATAGGCATTGGCCATGGCGGCGTGCGAATGCTCTTCGATCTCAAGTTTATGTGGCCAACCATTTTCTACCGCATCGCGGAATCGGTGCAGCGAGCCGACGCCGGGATTGCCGCCCCAGGAGAAAACCAGCTTTTTGACGCAGCCCATGCCGATCATCTGGTCGTAAACCAGATCCGGCGTCATGCGCACCAAAGTCAGCTCCTTGCGGCCTTGCCGGATGATCTCGTGGCAGGCGGCATGCGGAATGAGATGCGTGAAGCCTTCCAAGGCGACTGTATCGCCGTCGTTCACGGTGCCGGCGATGGCTTCGGAAAGAGACGTGATACGCGCCATAAAATTGGGTTCCCGGTTGCGGCACCGTATTTACGGCGAGCCACCGACAGGGTCAAATGGCGAAATCGGCCTGGCCAGCGTGAAAGTGGGGACCCCAACGAATGACCGTCATGCCGGGAATGCAACTCATCTTCCAAATTCATGTCGAGCTGGCCGCCGCCCTCGAGCTGGGCCGGACACCCTATGGCGAGCGGCGCATCATCGATATCCTCGGCGGCACCGTCGATGGACCGAGATTGAAGGGGCGCATTCTCCGGGGCGGGGCCGATTGGCAGATCGTGCGCGGCGACGGCGCCATCGATGTGTCGGCGCGCTACACCATCGATACCGACACAGGCGCGCGCATCCTGGTTTCTAGCGAGGGGCTGCGGCACGGTCCGCCCAACGTCCTGGAAAGTCTCGCCCGCGGCGACAAGGTCGATCCATCGCTCTACTATTTCCGCACCGTGATGCGGTTCGAGACCTCCGGCCCCTCGGTCTCCTGGCTCAACCGCATTCTGGCCCTGGCGCGCGGCCAACGCGAAGCGCGCGCCGTGCGGCTGGACGTCTTCGAAGTCCTCTAGAAACCGCTCACCGTTGCCGCGGCGCAGCATCGCCAAATGCCGATTGTTGTCCTCGACAACAATCTTGACCCCGCGGCGCGGCGGTGACAACCTCGCCTTGCGGCGACAATAAAACAGGACCGCGCCGTACGTCCGCAGGGAGGACATCATGGTGAAATCCGCGAAGCTCGCGTTTCTGCTGGCCTTGTGCTCGGCGCCGGCGTTGGCCCAGTCGAGCAACACCATCCGCATCGGCGTCATGAACGACATGTCGAGCGTCTATTCCGATTTCCAGGGGCCCGGCTCGGTGGTCGCAGCGCAAATGGCGGCGGAGGACTTCGCCAAGACATCGAAGCGCAAAGTCGAAATCATCAACGCCGACCATCAGAACAAGCCCGATATCGGCGCCGGCATCGCCAAGCGCTGGTTCGATCTCGATGGCGTCGACATGATCGTCGATCTGCCGAATTCGGCGGTGGCGCTGGCGGTGTCGGACATCGCCCGCGAAAAGAACAAGGTGGTGATCGGCTCCGGCGCCGGCACCGCGCTGTTGACCGGCGCCAAGTGCTCGCCGAACTTCGTGCACTGGACCTATGACACATGGTCTTTCGGCCACGGCACGGCCAAGGGTCTCTTGGCTCAAGGCGCCAAAACATTCTTCTTCATCACGGCGGACTACGCCTTCGGTCAGGACCTCGAAAAGCAGGCGACCGACGAAATCAACGCCAGCGGCGGCAAGGTGCTCGGCGCCGTTCGCCTGCCGCTCGGCATCAATGATTTTTCGTCGGCACTGTTGCAGGCGCAGGCCTCGAAGGCCGATGTTATCCTGCTCGCCAATGCCGGCGGCGACACCGTCAACACCATCAAGCAGGCCAACGACTTCAAGATCAGCGCCAGCCAGAAGGTTGTGGCGCTGATTTTCGATCTGCAAAGCGTGCCGGCGATCGGTCTGCAAACCGCGCAAGGCCTGGGCGCCATCAACGCCTGGTACTGGGACGAAAACGAAGGCACGCGCGCCTTCGCCAAGCGCTACGCCGCGCTGCATCCGAAAAAGATGTATCCCAACCACATGCAGGCGGGCGTCTACTCCGCCACCTTGCATTATCTCAAGTCCGTCGACAAAGCCGGCGGCGCGACCGACGGCAAGGCTGTGGTCGACGCCATGAAGGCAACGCCATCCGACGAGCCGGTCTATGGCAAAGTGACGATCCGGCCGGACGGCCGCGCCATCCACCCGCTCGTTCTGCTGCAGGTGAAAGCGCCATCGGAATCGAAAGGCGACTGGGATCTGTTCAAGATCGTCGGCACGATTCCCGCCGACAAGGCGTTCCGACCGCTGGCGGATGGCGGTTGTCCGCTGGTGAAATAGGCATAAGCGGCGCGACCGGCCGGCGGTTGCGTCAGAGGTTTGTCAGCGACATGATCAAATGGCCGTCGCCCCGAGAGGCGGCGGCCCGCAGGAGATTAAGCCCGTGAGTTCAAGACCGACGTCCGCTGCCGGTGCAGAATCGTTGAACATTGCGCTGCCCGCTTCGCTGCGCGCCGAACGGCGCGGCAAGGTCGCCATCCTGACATTGGCTCGGCCGCAGAAGCGTAACGCGCTCGACGACACCACGGTGCTCGGCATCGAGACGTTCTTCACCTCGCTGCCCGACGACATCGCCGCGGCCCTGGTGCATGGCGAGGGCGATCATTTTTCCGCCGGACTCGACCTGAGCGAATTACAGGAGCGCGACATCCGGCAGGGCATTTCGCACTCCAGCATGTGGCATCGCGTGTTCGACAAGATCCAGTTCGGCAAGGTGCCGGTGGTTTGCGTGCTGCATGGCGCGGTGGTCGGCGGCGGGCTTGAACTGGCGGCGGCCACGCATGTGCGCGTCGCCGAGCGTTCGACCTATTACGGCCTGCCCGAGGGCAGCCGCGGCATCTATGTCGGTGGCGGCGGCTCGGTAAGGCTGCCGCGCCTGATCGGCGTCGCCCGCATGATGGACATGATGCTGACCGGCCGCACTTATGCCGCCGAGGATGGCCAGGCGATGGGGCTGTCGACCTATCTGACAGAACCGGGCGAGGGCTTCGCCAAGGGTCTGGCGCTGGCCGAGCGCATCGCCAGCAACACCGCGCTGACCAATTTCGCCATCACCCATGTGCTGCCGCGCATTGCCGAGATCGATCCCGGCAGCGGCTACGCGGTCGAGGCGCTGATTTCCTCGATCGCGCAGGCCGACGCCGAGGCAAAAAGCCGGCTCACCGCCTTTCTCGAGGGCCGCGCCGGCAAGGTGACCCGGCCGGAGTGAGACGAAACGTTATGACGACAAGAACGCGCTAGGGACGAAATGCCGGAACCGGGAAGAATGCCCCGACCCGCCGCCGCGCCGCTCCGTCCGGTGCGGCTTGGCGCGTTTGATTGCGTGCTCGACCGGCGTGCCGACGGCACGATCCATATGACGGCCGCGCAGGCGCTCGCGCGCTATCACGCCACAATCGGCGAACCGCTCGATCATTGGGCAAAGGCTGCGCCCGACCGCGTGTTCCTGGCGCAGCGCGACGCACAGGATAAATGGCGGACCCTCACTTATGCGCAGACGCTCAATGCGGTGAAACGCATCGGCGCATCGCTGTTGCGGCGCGGCCTGTCGCCAGAACGGCCGATCGTTATCCTTTCCGGCAACAGCATCGAGCATGCGTTGCTGGCGCTCGCCGCGATGCTTGTCGGCATTCCTTACGCGCCGGTGTCGCCGGCCTATTCGCTGATGTCGAGCGATTTCGGCAAATTGCGCATGATCGTCGACCTGCTGACGCCCGGCATAGTGTTTACCGCAGATGGCGGGCCGTTCGCGCGCGCGCTCTACGCCACAGTGCCGGACAACATTGAACTGGTCGTGGCGCAAAACCCGTTGGGCGACCGGCCAACGACGATGTTCGCCGATCTGATCGGCGCCGAAGACGCCGCCGGCGTTGCCGCCGCGCAGGCGAAGGTGACGCCCGACACGATTGCGAAATTTCTGTTCACATCCGGCTCGACCGGCGCGCCGAAAGCGGTGATCAACACGCATCGCATGCTGTGCGCGAACCAGGCGATGATTACCTCAGGCTTTACGTTCGTTAAGGAAGAGCCGCCGGTGGTGGTCGACTGGCTGCCCTGGAGCCACACCTTCGGCAGCAATCACAATTTCAATCTGGTGCTGATGAACGGCGGCTCGCTCTATATCGATGATGGCAACCCGACGCCGCCGGGCGTGCCGAAGACCGCGCGCAATCTGCGCGACATCGCGCCGACGATTTATTTCAACGTGCCGAAAGGCTACGAGGCGCTGGTGCCGCACTTTCGCGCCGACGAGACATTGCGCAAGAATTTCTTCAGCCGGCTGAAGGTCATGTTTTACGCCGGCGCCAGCCTCAACCAGACGACCTGGGATGAATTGATCGACCTGTCGGTTCAGGCCACCGGCGAACGCATTATCCTGTTGTCGTCGCTCGGCTCGACCGAAACCGCGCCGTCGGCGCTGGCCTGCACATGGGATGCCGACCGCGCCGGCAATATCGGCGTGCCGTTTCCCGGCGTCGAGCTCAAGCTGGTGCCGAACGACGGCAAGCTGGAAGCGCGCCTGCGCGGTCCGCTCATCACGCCCGGCTACTGGCGGCAGGAGCAGCACACGCGCGACGCCTTCGACGCCGAGGGCTTTTATAAAATTGGCGACGCGCTGAAATTCGCCGACCCGAACGATCCGGGCAAAGGGTTGTTGTTCGATGGCCGCCTCGCCGAGGACTTCAAGCTGACCTCCGGGACCTGGGTCAGTGTCGGTCCGCTACGGGCGCGGTTTGTCGATTATTTCGCGCCTTTCGTCCGCGACGTTGTGCTGGCCGGCGCCGACCGCGACGACGTCGCCGCGCTCATTTTTCCGGACATCGAGGCCTGCCGCAAACTGGCCGGGCTTGCTGCCGGCACGCCGGCCGACGCTGTCGTCGAAGCGCCGGCGGTGCGCGCCAAATTCACGGAATTGCTCGACGGTTTCGCCGCCGGTCAGGGGTCGTCGATGCGGGTGATGCGGGCGGTCCTGATGGCCGAGCCGCCATCGCTCGACAAAGCCGAAATGACCGACAAAGGCTCGATCAACCAGCGTGCCGTGCTGGCCAGCCGCGCCAGCCTCGCCGCGCAGCTCTATGCCTCGCCGCTGCCGGCCAATGTGATTGCGATAGCCGAATGAACGCAGAGCCCGCACGCACCGTCCCGACAACCCTGCCGCCGCTGCGCCAGGTCACGCTCGGACCGCAAGACGTGATGATTGAGTCGCGCACCGACGGCTGTCTGCTGCTGCGCTCGCCGCAAGCGCTCGGGCCCTATCCGGACAAGATCACCGAACGGCTGGTGCATTGGGCCAAGGTTGCGCCCGACCGCGTCCTGTTCGCGCAACGCGATATAGCCGGGGGCTGGCGCACGGTGACCTACGCGCAGGCGCTGCGACAAGCGCGCGAGATCGGCGAGGCGCTGCTGACGCGCAACCTCTCGACCGAGCGGCCGATTGCGATCCTGTCCGGCAACGATATCGAACACGCGCTGTTGGGCCTCGGCGCTCTGTATGCCGGCATCCCTTACGCACCGATCTCGCCGGCCTACTCGCTGGTGTCGAACGATCTGGCACGTCTGCGCTCGATCTTCGATTTGATCACGCCGGGGCTGGTGTTCGCCGCCGACGGCGCGGCATTCGCACGCGCGATTCAATCGGTCGTGCCGGACGACGTGGACGTTGTCGTCGGCCGGAATCCGACGCCGGGCCGTCCGACAATTTCATTCGATGCGCTGCACGGCACGCCAACCGGAAGAATCGACGCCGCGCATGACGCGGTCGGGCCGGAGACGATCGCCAAATTCCTGTTCACCTCCGGTTCGACCGGGGTGCCGAAATGCGTCATCAACACGCAGCGCATGTGGTGCGCCAACCAGGTGATGCTGCGCCAGGCGCTCGCCTTTTTCATCGACGAGCCGCCCGTGCTCGTCGGTTGGGCGCCGTGGCACCACACCGCCGGCGGCAACCACGATGTCGGGCTGGTGATCTTTAATGGCGGCACTTTCTATATTGATGAAGGCAAGCCGATCCCCGGCGCGATCGAGGAGACCGTGCGGAATCTGAGCGAGATCGCGCCGACCTGGTACTTCACGGTGCCCAAGGGATTCGAGGCGCTGCTGCCTTATCTGCGCAGCGATACGCGTTTGCGCGAGACATTCTTCAGCCGCGTTAAAATGTTGTGGTTCGCCGGCGCGGCTTTGGCGCAGCATGTCTTCGAAGACGTTCAGGCGCTGGCGGTACAGGCTTGCGGCGAGCGCATATTGTTTTCGACCGGCTTTGGTTCGACCGAGACCGCGCCCTTCGCGCTGGCGCGCACCTGGCCGACGGCGGACGCGACGAACATGGGCCTGCCCGGCGCCGGCATGGAGCTGAAACTTGTGCCGAACGAAGGCAAATTGGAAGCCCGGGTGCGCGGCCCCAACATCACGCCCGGCTATTGGCGGCAGCCGCAACACACGGCGCAGGCTTTCGACGACGAGGGATTCTACAAGCTCGGCGACTGCTTCAAGTTCGCCGATCCGGCCGACCCGAAACAGGGTCTCCTGTTCGACGGCCGCATCGCCGAGAATTTCAAGCTCGCCACCGGCACCTGGGTGCATGTCGGCCCGATGCGGGCGCAATTTATCGATGCCTGCGCGCCCTATGTGCGCGATGTCGTCATCGCCGGCGAAAGCCGCGACGATGTCGCCGCGCTGGTATTTCCCAATATCGACGCCTGTCGCGCGCTCTGCACCGACCTCGCCCCCGACACCGCGCCGGATATCGTTCTCGACGATGGCCGCGTGCGCGCGCATTTCACCACGCTGCTGGAGACAATGGCGCGCGGCAGCACCGGCTCGTCGACCAAAATCTGCCGCGCGCTGCTGATGGCCGAGCCGCCGTCGCTCGACAAAGCCGAGATGACCGACAAGGGCTCGATCAACCAGCGCGCCGTTCTGAAAAATCGCGCCGCTTTGGTCGAGGATGTCTATGCCGAAGCGCCGTCGCCGCGCGTCATCAGGATCAGGGAGTAGGATCGTGTCGTCAGAAGGGCAAAACGGTTTGGCGGCGACCTTCAGCGACGCCTGGCTGATCGACGGCGCCCGCACGCCCTTCGCCGATTACAACGGCGCGCTCGCCTCGGTGTCGCCGATCGATCTTGGCATCAAGGCGGCGCGCGCGGCTTTTGCAAAAAGCGGCGCGGACCCCGACGACGTCGGCACCGTGATCGCCGGCAACATGGCGCAGGCCAGCTTCGACGCCTACATGCTGCCGCGCCATATCGGGCTCTATTCCGGCGTGCCGCAGGCGACGCCGGCGCATCTGGTGCAGCGGGTCTGCGGCACCGGCATCGAGGTGCTGGCGCAGGCCGCCGATACGATCTCGCTGCAGCGCGCCGAACTGGCGCTGTGCGTCGGCAGCGAAAGCATGAGCCGCAACCCGGTCGCCTCTTATACGAGCCGCGGCGGCTTCCGCATGGGCCAGGTCGAGTTCAAGGATTTCCTCTGGGAAGCGTTGCTCGATCCGTCCTGCGGCATCGGCATGGGCGACACCGCCGAGAATCTGGCGCGGCAGTATCAGATCACGCGTCCCGAGGTCGACGCCTATGCGGCGCGCTCCTTTGCTCGCGCCGCCGAGGCGCAACAAAGCGGATTTCTTGCCGGCGAGATTGTGCCGGTAACGACCGAAAAATTTTCGGTGGACGGGCTGAAGGATCGCGGCATCCGCATCAAGGACGAGATTTCAGCCGACAGCCACATCCGCGTGTCCACCGAGGCGCAACTTGCGAAAATCAAGCCGGCCTTCGGCGGCGTGCAAACCGGCGGCAATTCGTCGGCCATCGTCGATGGCGCGGCGGCGATCCTGGTCGGCAGCGCCGATTACGCGCGCCGGCTCGGCAAGGTGCCGCTGGCGCGCATTGTCGCCAGCGCCGCCGTCGGCGTACGGCCGGACGTCATGGGCATTGGCCCGGTACCGGCGATCAACGCCGTGCTGCAACGCGCCGGGCTGACGCTCGGCGACATCGGCCGCTTCGAGATCAACGAAGCCTTCGGCGCCCAGGTCATGGCCTGCGCGCGCGAACTCGAACTCGACGAGGACAGATTGAACGTCAATGGCGGGGCGATTGCCATCGGCCATCCGCTGGGGGCTACCGGCATTCGCCTCACCTTGACCTTGGCGCGCGAACTCAAACGCGCGAACCTGCGCTATGGCATTGCCTCCGCCTGCATCGGCGGCGGCCAGGGCATTGCCATGCTGATTGAAAATCCGGTGTATAGCGCCTGATCGCGCGCAAAGAAGGAAATCGAACGATGGAACTCAAGGGACAGGCGGCCATCGTGACCGGCGGCGCATCCGGCCTGGGCGCCGCGACCGCGCGCGCTTTGGCGGCGGCCGGCGCCAAGGTGGCGGTATTCGATATCAACGAGGCCGGCGCCGCGAGCGTCGCCAAGGACATTGGCGGCGTCGGCATTGCCTGCGATGTCGCCTCATCCGATGGCGCCAAGGCGGGCATTGAGAAGGCCAAGGCGGCGCACGGCGCGGCCCGCATTCTGGTCAATTGTGCCGGTATTGGCCCGGCCAAGCGCATTGTCGGCCGCGATGGGCCGCAGCCGCTGGAGGATTTCGAGCGCGTCATCCGCATCAATCTGATCGGCACCTTCAACATGATGCGGCTGGTCGCCGCCGACATGCAGACAATTGAGCCCTTCGCCGATGGCGAACGCGGCGTGATCGTGTCGACCGCCTCGGTCGCCGCCTTCGAGGGCCAGATTGGACAAGCGGCTTACGCCTCGTCCAAGGGCGGCGTCGCCGCGCTGACCATGCCGGCGGCGCGCGAACTCGCGCAGTTCGGCATTCGCGTGCTCGCCATCGCGCCGGGCATTTTCGGCACGCCGATGCTGACCGCGCTGCCGCAGGAGACGCAGGACTCACTCGGCGCCTCGGTGCCATTTCCGAAGCGCCTGGGACGGCCGAGCGAATACGCGGCCTTGGTGCTGCACTGCGTCCATAACGGCTATCTCAACGGCGAAGTCATCCGCCTCGATGGCGCGTTGCGCATGGCACCGCGGTAGTCCGCAACATGGCAACACACAGCAACACCCGCATGGTGCGCATCGAATGGGGCGACTGCGATCCCGCTGGCATCATTTTTTTCCCGAACTATTTCCGCATCTTCGATCACTCGACGGCGATGCTGTTCGAGACGGTGCTCGGCATGACCAAATTCGAGATGTTCAAGAAACTGCAATTCACCGGCTGGCCGCTGGTGCGCACGCAGGCGAAATTCATCAAGCCGACGCGCTTCGGCGACGACGTCAACGTGTTCAGCACCATCGTTTTCGGCCGCTCCAGCTTCGAGGTCGAACACAAGCTCAGCCTTGACGGCGCGCTGTGCGCGGAATGTTCGGAAAAGCGGGTCTGGACGGTGCGCGACGCCGACGGACGTCTGAAATCGCATCCGGTGCCGGACGCGGTGCTGACAAAGTTCGAGGCCTGACCCGCGGCTCAGTTGAACCCAGCCGCGAGCTTCTTCAATATTTCGATGAAGCGATCGCGGTTCTTCAGGCCAATGATCTTGTCGAGGTTGCGCTCGTGCCGGCGCGCGCATCGCATCATGGTCGTCAGGGTTTTCTTGCCGTCGCGAGTGACGTTCAGGCAATAGGCGCGGCGGTCGTGGTTGAGTCGCTTGCGTTCGACCAGCCCGCGCCGCACCAGATCCTCGATCACCGGCGTCAGGCTCGATTTGTCACGACCGGCGGCCTGGCTCAACTCGGTCTGGCTGATGCCCGGATTGCGCGCGATCAATGTCAGCGTTGCGAACCGGCCCGGACTTTCGCCGATCTCCTGAGACTGGCGTGAAAAGGCCTGGAAGGTCGACTCCTGCGCCATGCGCAGATTGAAGCCGACCCAGGTCGCCAGCGGACCGAAATTGATCGATTCGACGCTCGATACCCCATTCTTGCCGCGCCGCACACGGCTGCCGCCTTTAGCGTTCTTTACGCCCACGTCGTCGCTCCCTGCCCGCCGCCCGCCGCGGTCAAGCTTATAGTTTGATATCAAACCATATACTTCCCTTTACAAGCGCGACAACATGCGGCTGAATAATAAAAAAGTTGGCTTTGTAACCAACGGTATCAACCGAGGGAGAAAACCGATGAAAATCCGTATCGCCGTCTGCGCCTCCGCGCTCGCCTTTGCCGGCCTGCTCGGCGCGACCACCGCCGGAATTGCCCAGGACAAGACGTTCGACCTCAAGCTGTCGCATTGGGTGCCGCCGTCACACCCGCTGCAGAAGGCGCTCGAGGAATGGGGCGCCTCGGTCGAGAAGGACTCCGGCGGCACGATCAAATACAAGGTCTATCCGGCCCAGCAGCTCGGCAAGGCCTTCGACCATTACGACATGGCGCGCGACGGCATCGCCGACCTTACGTATATCAACCCCGGCTATCAGCCCGGCCGCTTTCCCGTCATCGCCGCCGGCGAACTGCCCTTCCTGATTTCCAACGCCAAAGGCGGCTCGCAGGCGCTCGACGCCTGGTATCGCGCCTATGCCGACAAGGAGATGAAGGACGTCAAGTTCTGCCTCGCCTTCGTGCACGATCCGGGCACGTTCCATTCCAAGACCAAGAAGATCGTCGTGCCCGCCGACATCAAGGGCATGAAGATCCGCCCCGCGCACGCCACCATGGCGACCTGGATGACCCAGCTCGGCGCCACCAATGTGCAATCGAGCGCGCCGGAAGTGCGCGATATTCTCGACAAGGGCGTCGCCGACGCGGTGACCTTCCCGTGGGGCTCGATCCCGCTGTTCGGCATCGACAAGGTCACCAAGTATCATATGGAAGCGTCGCTCTACGTGACCACCTTCGCCTTCGTGTTCAACAAGAACACCTATAGCCAGATGTCAGCATCGCAGAAGAAGGTCATCGACGCGCACTGCACCAATGAATGGGCGGGCAAGGTCGCCGGTCCCTGGGCCGACTTCGAGCATAACGGCATCGCCAAGCTGAAGGCCGAAGCCGGCCACGAAGTTTACGAACTCACACCGGCCCAGCTCGCCGACTGGAAAAAGTCGGCCGAGCCGCTGGAGAAGGCCTGGGCCGACAATGTGACGAAGGCCGGCGGCGATCCGGCCGCCACGATGAGCGCGCTGAAAGCCCAACTCGTCAAATTCAAAGCCGGCGAATAAGACGCCGCTCATTGAGCCGATAATCGCGCCGGACGTTTCACCAAGCGTCCGGCGCGTTTGAGCCTTGCGAGGAGCCGTGACTGAACACGCCGTGCCGCCGCGCCACCGCAATTTGATGGACCGCTTCATCAACGGCATCGAATTGATCGCCGCCTTTTTCGTCGGCATTGTCGCCGCCGACATTTTCATCTCGGTGCTGCTGCGCTATTTCTTCGCCATCCAGATTCCGGACGCCTACGACTTCGGCCGGCTGCTGCTCGGTATTCTTATTTTCTGGGGCATCGCCGCGACTTCCTATCGCGGCACGCACATCACCGTCGACCTGGTCTGGGCCAATGTCGGGCCGCGCCATCAACGTTTCATCGACGTGTTCGCCACATTGGTTCTGCTGTTCGTCGTGACCGTGCAGACCTACACCTTGTTCGACAAGGTGACCGGCACCTATAACGACAACGTCCTCACCTTCGATCTGCGGCTGCCGACCTGGCCCTTCTTCGCGCTGGCCTGGGCCGGCGACGCCGCCGCGGTGCTGCTGATCGCCATTCGCACCTACAGGCTGATCTTCCATCCCGAAGAGATGGAAGACGGCGCCTATCGCATCAAGCCGGTTGAGTAGCAAAGCGCAAACATGAGCACCGACGCCGTCGCCATTATCGGATTCATCGTTCTGTTCGCGCTGATGCTGCTGCGCGTGCCGGTCGGCATGGCCATGGGCCTCGTCGGCGTCGGTGGCTTCGGCTACATCGTCGGCGGTTATCCGGCGCTGAAGATGATCGGCCAGACCTCGATGCGCACGGTCACCGACTATACTTTCGGCGTCATCCCGATGTTTCTCCTGATGGGCGCGTTCGTGTCCAATTCCGGCATGAGCCGCGAACTGTTTCGCGCCGCCAACAGCTTCCTCGGCCATTTGCGCGGCGGGCTCGGCATTGCCACCATCGCCGCCTGCGGCGGTTTCGCCGCGATATCCGGCTCATCGGTCGCCACCGCCGCGACCTTCTCGACCGTCGCCTATCCGGAAATGCGGCGCTTCGGCTATCCGCAGAGCTTCGCCACTGGTGTGATCGCCGCCGGCGGCTCGCTCGGCGCCATGCTGCCGCCGTCGACCGTGCTGGCCGTCTACGGCATCATCACCGAGCAGGACATCGGCAAATTGTTCATCGCCGGCATCTTGCCCGGCCTGCTGGCGGCGACGATGTATATTTGCACCGTCGGCATCATCGGCTTCGTGCGGCCGAACTTCCTGCCGCGTGGCCCGCGCCACACCTGGAAGGAACGCTTCAGCGCGCTGCGCGACATCTGGGCGACGTTGCTGCTGTTTATTTTCGTGATCGGCGGCCTGTATGGCGGCCTGTTCACACCCACCGAAGCCGGCGGAATGGGCGCCGGCGGCGCGTTCCTGATCGGCTGGCTGCGCGGCCGGCTCAACCGCGACGACATCCGCCGCTCGCTGCTGCAGGCCACCCGCACCGGCGCCGCGGTGTTCACCGTTCTGATCGGCGCGCTGCTGTTCGGCTATTTCCTCACCGTGACGCAGACGCCGCAGAAGGTCACCGAATTCCTCACCGCGCTCGGCATTGGCCGTTACGGCATCCTGGCGCTGATCATGATCATGTATCTGATCCTCGGCTGCCTGATGGATGCCCTGGCGATGGTCATCCTGACCGTGCCGATCATCTTCCCGGTCATCGTCCATCTCGGCTTCGATCCGATCTGGTTCGGCGTCATCATTGTGATGACGGTCGAACTCGGGCTCATTCACCCGCCGGTCGGCATGATCGTCTTCGTCATCAAGAGCGTGGTCCCCGACGTCAGCTTTTCGACTATCTTCAAGGGCGTGTTGCCCTTCATCGTCACCGATCTGATCCGGCTGGTGATTCTCATCGCCTTCCCGATCATTGCGCTGTGGCTGCCTTCGCGTATGTAGGCCGGCCCCGGCGGACTCTCTAACTTCTCTCGGCAGATAGGATTCCCGCGTGTACACAGCAGGTACGGCTTTTCTCGAAGCGCTCAAGGAGGCCGGCGTCTCCTTTATTTTCGCCAATCTTGGCAGCGATCATCCGGCTATTGTCGAATCCGTCGCCGAGGGCAAGGCGAGCGCGCGCGGCTTTCCCGCCATGCTGACGTGTCCGAACGAAATGGTGGCGCTCTCCGCCGCGCATGGCTACGCCCAGGTCACCGGCGAAGCGCAGGCCGTCATCGTGCATGTCGAATGCGGCACCCAGGCCCTCGGCGGCGCCGTGCACAACGCACTGCGCGGCCGCGTGCCGGTTTTGATTTTCGCCGGCGCCACGCCTTATACGCAGGAAGGCGAATTGAAGGGATCGCGCAACGAATGGATCCAGTGGATCCAGGACATTGCCGATCAGCGCGGCATCGTCCGCAACTACGTGAAGTTCGATTACGAATTCCGCACCGGCCGCAACATCAAGCAGGTCACGCACCGCGCCATGCAATTGGCCAAGAGCGAGCCCAAGGGGCCGGTCTATCTGGTCGGCGCGCGCGAGGTGATGGAAGAGGATGTCACGCCGGTCGCCATCGATAGCTCCGAATGGCCGGCGATTGCGCCGCTGCCGCTGCGCGCCGACGACGCCACCGAACTGGCGCAGGCGCTCATTGGCGCCAAGCGGCCGCTGGTGGTGACCAGCGGTGTCGGCCGCAATCCGGCCGCCGTTCCCGAACTGATCAAGCTATGCCATCGCCTCGGCATCGCCGTGCTCGAGCAATCGCCCGTCAATATGAATTATCCGGCCGAGGATTCGCTCTATATGGGCAATCGGTGGAGCGAGCCGTATCAGGAACCGGTGCTGGCGGAAGCCGACGTTATTCTTGTGCTCGATAGCGACGCCCCCTGGGTGCCGTCGGTCAGCAAGCCGTCGGCCGGCGCGAATATATTCCATATCGACGTCGATCCGCTCAAACTCGATATTCCGCTCTGGTACTTCAAGGCGCAGCGCGTGTTCCAGGCCGACTGCGCCACGGCGCTGGCGCAAGTGAATGGCGCGCTCAATGGCATGACCATTGACGCCGGCAAGGTGAAAGAACGCCAAGCGCATTACGGCAAGATGCACGACGCGCTGGCCGCGCAATGGCACAAGCGCGAACAGCCGAACGGCGCGATGATCACGCCGGAATATTTCACGGCGTGTTTGCGCAAGCATATCGACGACAACACCATCATCCTGTCCGAGACGATCACCAACTACCCGACCATCGCCAACCATCTGCGCCCGTCGCGCCCAGGTTCGTATTTTCTCAGCGGCGGCTCGTCGCTCGGCTGGCACGGCGGCGCGGCCATCGGCGCCAAGCTCGCCTGTCCCGACAAGACGGTCATCGCGCTGTCCGGCGACGGCTCCTACATGTTCTCGGTGCCGTCGTCAGTGCACTGGATGGCGCGTAAATACGACACGCCGTTCCTGCAGGTGATCTACAACAATGGCGGCTGGCGCTCGCCGAAAATGTCGACCTTGGCGGTGCATCCCGATGGCTATGCCAGCCGCGCCAATGCGATCGGCGTCGAATTCGATCCGGCGCCCGATCACGCCGGAATCGCCGCCGCCGCCGGTGGCGCTTTCGCCCGCAAGCTGGAACGGCCGGAAGACGTCGAAGCGGCCATCGCCGAGGCGCTGCGGGTTGTGCGCGAGGAAAAACGCTGCGCCGTGCTCGACGTGCGCATACCGCATCTTTAAGGCCCAATATGAGACTTTGCGCCGCAGTCCGGCGGCGCGAGAACAACTGTAGAGTGAATGAAATCTTGGGGAGGATGACATGAACGTATCGCTTCTGATCAACGGCGCCGATGTCGCCGCGATCGACAACAAAACCTTCGACCGTCTCGACCCGTTCACCGGCAGCGTCGCCAGCACATCGCCGGCCGGCAAGGTCGCCGACGTCAACGCCGCTTGCGCCGCCGCGGCTGCCGCGTTTCCTGCGTGGTCGGAAACCGGCCCGAACGAACGCCGCAAGCTGCTGCTCAAAGCGGCCGACTTGCTGGAAGCGAAGACGGCCGAGTTCATCAAGCTGACCATGGAAGAGACCGGCGCGACCGGGCCGTGGTCCGGCTTCAATGTCATGTTCGGCGCCAAGATTTTGCGCGAAGCGGCCTGCATGACCACCATGATTCACGGCGAGGTCATTCCGTCCGACAAGCCGGGCTGCTTCTCGATGGCGATCCGCCAACCGGCCGGCGTCTGCGTCGGCATGGCGCCGTGGAACGCGCCGGTTATTCTCGGCGTGCGCTCGGTGGCGATGGCTTTGGCCTGCGGCAACACCGTGGTGATGAAAGCGTCGGAGACCTGCCCCGCCACCCATATGCTGATCGGCAAGGTGTTGCAGGAAGCCGGCATTCCGAAAGGCGTCATCAATGTCGTGACGCATTCGCGCGAGGACGCGCCGCAGGTTGTCGAGGCGCTGATCGCGCACCCGGCCGTGCGCCGCGTCAACTTTACCGGTTCGAGCCATGTCGGCCGCATCGTCGCGCAGATCGCGGCGAAATATCTCAAGCCCGTGCTGCTCGAACTCGGCGGCAAGGCGCCGCTGCTGGTGCTCGACGACGCCAATATCGACGACGCGGTGAACGGCGCGGCCTTCGGCGCCTTCATGCATATGGGCCAGATCTGCATGTCGACCGAGCGTATCGTCGTCGACAACAAGATCGCCGACGACTTCGTCGGCAAGCTCGCCGCCAAGGCAAACGGCCTGCCTTTCGGCGATCCGCGCGGCAAGGTCGTGCTCGGCTCGCTGGTGAGCGAGAACGCGGCCAACCGCATGCAGGAACTGCTCGACGACGCCGTCAGCAAGGGCGCCAAGCTGGTCGCCGGCGGCAAGCGCAACGGCACCGCCTGGTCGGCGACCCTGCTCGACCACGTCAACCCGCAGATGAAAATCTACCGCGAGGAATCGTTCGGCCCGGTCAAGAGCATCATCCGTGTCGATGGCGATGACGAGGCGGTCAGCATCGCCAATGACACTGAATACGGGTTGTCCTCGGCGGTGTTCAGCCAGAACATCCAGCGCGCCATGGCGGTTGCCAAGCGCATTCAGTCCGGTATTTGCCACATCAACGGCCCGACGGTGAACGACGAGCCGCAAATGCCATTCGGCGGCACCAAGGATTCCGGCTACGGCCGATTCGGCGGCGTCGGCGCGATCGCCGAATTCACCGAACTGCGCTGGGTCACCATCGAGAGCCACCAGCACTACCCGTTCTGAACCAAGGACTATTGGCGCCCTTGACGGGCGCTTGCCCACACGCAGATCAGGCTCGTCGCGCACGCATGGCTTCGCAGCTTTGGCGCGACGAGCCTTTGCTTGTAAGGCCTACCCCTGTCGAGTAGAACACGCCGGAAAATCAATATCCGACGCCTGAATGGCGCGGATTTATAGTCCGGGGACGAAACACATGGCCGCGACACCGACACCAGGACCCCGGCCCGCGATCGCCGCCGAGGCCTTCCTGCGCGCGCTCGCCGATCACGGCACCGATTATCTGTTCGCCAATCCCGGTACAGACTTTCCGCCGGTCGTCGAAGCCTTCAGCCGCGCCAAGAAGACCAACGCCAAAGTGCCGATGCCGGTGCTGGTACCGCATGAAAATCTGGCGGTGGCCATGGCGCACGGCGCCTATCTGATGAATGGCCGGCCGCAGGCCGTGATGGTCCACGTCAATGTCGGCACCGCCAACACCATCAACAACCTCACCAACCTGTCGCGCGACCGCGTGCCGCTGATCCTCGCCGCTGGACGCACGCCGATCACCGAAAAAGGTTCGTTCGGTTCGCGCTCGCGCCCCATTCACTGGGCACAGGAAATGTTCGACCAGGCCGGCATGGTACGCGAACTGGTGAAGTGGGATTACGAACTGCGAACGCCGGGCCAGGTCGGCGATGTCGTGGCGCGCTCGGTCGAAGTGGCGATGGCGCATCCGCGCGGCCCGATCTATCTGGTGTTGCCGCGCGAGCCGTTGTCGGCGCCGGTGACGGAGCCGATCGCACCGATCAAGCCGCGTACGGCGGCGCCGCGCGCGCATCCCGATCCGAAGACCATCGCGACTTTGGCTGAATGGATCGCCGCCGCCGAACGGCCGCTGATCATTACCTCCGTCCTGCCGGCGGACGCGGTGCGGACCCTGAGTGCCCTTGCGGAAAAGTGCGCCATTCCCGTCATCACGCATAACCCGCGCAGCGTCTGCCTGCCGTCCAGCCATCCGATGCATTTCGGCTACGAACCGGGCGCGCTGCTGGCCGACGCCGATCTGGTGATCTCGCTCGAATCCGACGTGCCGTGGATTCCGCATTTGCAACATCCGCCGGCCGGCGCGCGTATCGTCCATATGGGTGAAGACCCGTTCTTCGTGCGCTATCCGATGCGTTCGTTTCCGAGCGATCTTGCCGTGCAGGCGGGCGTCAGCAATTCGCTCGAGGCCCTTCTTGAGGCCGTCGGACCGCGCCTGCAAATGGCCGAAGCGCGCATTTCGGCGCGCCGCACCCGGCTGGCCGAGCGTATGCGCACGCGGCGCGCGCAACTGACAAAGGACTCGGTTGCCGGCGAGCGCATTTCCCCGGCCTATCTGTCGCGCGCCATCTTCGAGGCGGTCGGCGAGGACGCCATCATCTTCAACGAATATCCGCTGCGCGCCGACCATTGTCCGCGCGAAAAGCCCGGCACCTTGTTCGCACTCGGACCGGCCGGCGGACTGGGCTGGGGCCTGGGCGCCGCGCTGGGCGCCAAGCTCGCGGCGCCCGACAAACTGATCGTCGCCACGCTCGGCGACGGCGCCTACATGTTCTCCAACCCGACGGTCGGCCACTGGGTGGCGCAAAAGCACAACCTGCCGATCCTAACCATTATCTTCAACAACAGCCGCTACGGCGCGGTACGCAATTCGACGCTGGCCATGTTCAAGGACGGCGTCTCCGGCGAGACCGACGGTCGCGAACTGGCCGACCTCGATCCGGCGCCGCCCTACGACGAAATGGCGAAGGCGCAGGGCGCACACGCCGAGCGCGTGGAAAACCCGGCCGATCTGCCCGGCGCGCTGGCCCGCGCCCGTGACGCTGTCATGAATGACAAGCGCCAGGCGCTGCTCAACGTCATCACGCCCTATTAAACGCTAGCCCGGTCGCATTCGGCACGATAACAAGACACGAAATCCAGTCACGGAGAGTTCCATGCGTATCGACGCCTATACCCATTTCATGCCGAGCCGGATGTTCCAATTGCTGGTCGACAGCGGCTATCCGGACATCGGCAAGCGCATGCGTGAGGTGCCCTGCATCCACGATCTCGATGCCCGCCGCAAAGTGGTCGACACCTTCCCCGACTACGCGCAGATCATCTCCTACGCCATGCCGCCGCTCGAAGTCTTCGCCAAGTCTCAGGGAGATTCGGGCAACGGCGCCAAGGTCGAGGAATATGCCCGGCTGATCAACGACGAACTGGCCGAGATCTGCGCCAAGGACAGCGACCATTTCCCCGGCTGGGTGGCGCAAGGCGCGCTCGGCGCACCCGATGTCGGCGTGGCGGAGGCTACCCGCGCGATCAAGAATGGCGCGCTCGGCGTGCAGATTTATACCAACGTCGCCGGCAAGCCGCTCGACGACCCGGCGTTCGAGCCGTTCTTCGCGGCGATGGAAAAGCTCAACAAGCCGATCTGGCTGCACCCGGCGCGCAATGCCGCCGTTGCAGACTACGCATCGGAAACAAAATCGAAATACGAAATCTGGTGGACCTTCGGCTGGTCCTACGAGACCGGCGCGGCGATGGCGCGGCTGGTGTTTTCCAAGCTCATGGACAAGTACCCGAACATCAAGATCATCACCCACCATTTCGGCGGCATCGTGCCGATGCTGGAAGGCCGCATCGGCCCCGGCTGGGATCAGCTCGGCTCGCGCACCTCGGACGAAGACCTCACGGTACTGCTGAAGCAGCTCAAAAAGCGTCCGCTCGATTACTTCAAGCACTCGTTCTACACCGACACCGCGACGTTCTCGTCGGAAGCCGGCATGACGATGGGGCTGTCCTTCTTCGACCACGACAAGATCGTGTTCGCCTCCGACTGCCCGTTCGATCCGGAAAAGGGCACGATGTACACGCGCGACGCGCTGCGCTTCCTCGAGGCGGCCAACATCTCCGCGGCCGAAAGAGAAGCAATCGCCCACGGCAATCTCGAGCGCATCACCGGCACGAAGCTCGTCAAGTAGTTACTCTCTCCTTCCCCTCGCGGGGAGGGGTTGGGGGTGGGGGTAATTGCGGAACGCTCTGCCACTCACCATTACCCCCCTCCCTAACCCTCCCCCACAAGGGGGGAGGGAACAAACTGAATCTGCGGCGCTGCCAAATCCCAAATCAGCGAAGATCTAGGCATCAATGACCGATCGACTTCCCGTTATTATTGCCGGCGCTGGACCGACCGGCCTGATGTGCGCGCTTGCCTTACGCAAGCAAGGCCTCCCCGTCGTTCTGTTTGAAGCGGAGCCGGCGCTGACGCACGATCTGCGCGCCGGCTCGTTTCATCCGCCGACTTTGGAGATGATGGCGCCTTACGGCATCACCGACAAGATGCACGAGACCGGCCTCAAGGTGCAGCACTGGCAGATCCGCAATCGCCCGGGCGACCTGGTCGCGGATTTCGATCTCGGTTTGCTGAAAGACATCACGCCCTACCCGTATCGCCTGCATCTCGAGCAGCACCGGTTGACGCCGATCCAGCTCGATATCCTGAAGCGCGACAAAGAGGTCGAAATTAACTTCGGCCACACACTCAAGAGCTTCACACAGGATGCCGATGGCGTCACGGTGACCTTCGGCACCGGCGGCGCGGACCGCACGATCAAAGGGTCATGGCTGATCGGCGCCGACGGCGGCCGCAGCGCGGTGCGCAAGGGCCTCGACGTCGAGTTCGAGGGCTTCACCTGGCCGGAGCTGTTCGTGGTGGTGAGCACGCCCTACGATTTCGCCCAGCACGGCTTCGCACTCAACTGCTATATCGCCGACCCCGTCGAATGGGGTGCGCTGTTCAAGGTGCCGGACGATGGCGCACCCGGGCTTTGGCGGCTGGCCTACCCGGTCAATCCAGACGAAAGCGAAGAAACGTTGCTGTCGCCGGAACGCATCGAGTCGGCGTTGCAGCGACTCGTGCCGAAGGCCGGCCCCTATGAGGTTCGCTACAAGAGCACTTACCGGGTGCATCAGCGCGTGGCATCCGCTTTCCGTTCCGGCCGCGTGCTGCTCGCCGGCGACGCCGCCCATCTGAACAATCCGCTCGGCGGCTTCGGCCTCAACAGCGGCATCCATGATGCCATCAATCTTTGCGACAAGCTCGGCCGTCATTGGCATGGCGAGCCGGAAGCTCTGCTCGACCTTTATTCGCGGCAGCGCCGCGCCGCCACCATCGAGCAGGTGCAGGCCATGTCGATCCGCAACAAGCAGACCATGGAAGAACGCGATCCCGCTGTGCAGCGGGCGCGGCTTGAGGAATTGGTGGCGGTTGCCGCCGATCCGGTCCGGGCGCGCGAGCATTTGCTCAATACGTCGATGATTTCGGGCCTCAAGCGGGCGAACGAAGTCACTTAATTCGTCCCTAGCGCGAATAAACGCCGCAAATGCTCGATCATCCGCCTTCGCGGCTGATGACAGAGTGTGTGTAGCCCGTTCTCTGCGGGTGGAATTACCTGCGGACGATCTGCTAACCTTCCGCCATGTCCCTGATCCACCCCATCGGCCTCGATGAACCGGAGCCGCCGCCCGAAAGCGGCGGGCCGACGCCGACCCATGACGGCAACGGCAAACTGTCTCCCATGCTGGAGCAGTATATTGAGATCAAGACCGCCAACCCGGACTCGCTGCTGTTCTATCGGATGGGCGATTTCTACGAATTGTTCTTCGAGGACGCCGAAGTGGCGAGTCGCGCACTCGGCATCGTGCTGACCAAGCGCGGCAAGCATCAGGGCCAGGACATCCCGATGTGCGGCGTGCCGGTGGTGCGCTCGGACGAATATCTGCATCGGCTGATCGCGCTCGGCCACCGCGTCGCGGTGTGCGAGCAGCTCGAGGACCCGGCCGAGGCAAAAAAACGCGGCTACAAGAGCGTGGTGCGGCGCGACGTGGTGCGGCTGGTGACGCCCGGCACGCTGACCGAAGACACTTTGCTCGACGCCAAGCGCAACAATTATCTCCTCGCCATTGCCCGCGCGCGGCTGTCGTCGGTCGATAGCGAAGCGCGCTTTGGCCTGGCCTGGATCGACATTTCAACCGGCGAATTTCGGATCACCGAATGCGACCGGCTGATGCTTTCGGCCGAGATCGCACGGCTGGAACCCAGTGAGATTCTCGTCTCCGACGCGCTCTATGCCGATGCCGAACTGGTGCCGCTATGGCGCGAACTGCCGGCGGTAACGCCTTTGACCCGTGACATCTTCGACGGCGCCACCGCCGAGCGGCGGCTGACGTCGTTTTTCGCGGTGGCGACCAGCGAGGCCTTCGGCCTGTTGACGCGGCTCGAACTGACCGCCGCCGCGGCCTGCGTCACTTATGTCGAACGCACGCAGATCGGCCAGCGCCCGCCTTTGTCGCCGCCTTTGCGCGAAGCAGCCGCCGCCACCATGGCGATCGATCAGGCGACGCGCGGCAATCTCGAATTGATGCGGACCTTGTCGGGCGAACGACGCGGCTCGCTGCTCGACTGCATCGACCGCACGGTAACCTCGGCCGGTTCGCGCCTGCTGGCGCAGCGGCTGGCGGCGCCTTTGACCGACGTCAAGGCGATTGCCCTGCGCCTCGATGCGGTTGCCTGCTTCGTCGACGACGTCGCGGCTCGCGCCGATACCCGCTCGCGGCTGCAGGCAGCGCCCGATCTGGCGCGAGCATTGTCGCGCATCGCCTTGCAGCGCGGCGGCCCGCGCGACCTTGCCGCGATACGCGATGGCGTGCGCGCGGCAAGCGATTTGGCAAATGCGCTCGGCGCGCTGAAGGACGTGCCGGCGGAAATCGCCGAGGCCTTGAGCCTGTGCCAGAGGCCGGATGCGACGCTCGCCATCGAACTTTCGCGGGCGCTGGCCGATGAGTTGCCGCTGATCAAGCGTGACGGCGGCTTTGTCCGCGAAGGTTATGACGCGACGCTCGACGAAACGCGCGCCTTGCGCGACGAATCGCGCCGCGTCGTCGCCGCCTTGCAGGCGCGCTATGCCGACGAGACCGGCGTCAAAGGCCTGAAGATCCGGCACAACAACGTGCTCGGCTATTTCGTCGAAGTGACCGCGCAGCACGCCGACAAATTGACCGCGCCGCCGTTGAACGCGACCTTCATTCACCGCCAGTCGCTGGCCGGCCAGGTGCGGTTCACCTCGACCGAACTCGGCGAACTGGAAGCGAAAATCGCCAGCGCCGCCGACCGTTCGCTTGGGTTAGAGCTGGAGATTTTCGAGAAGCTGGCCGGCGCGGTGATCGCGCAAGGCGCGGCGATCAAGCAATGCGCCGAGGCGCTGGCGCGGCTCGATGCGGCTAGCGCGCTCGGTGCGCTCGCCGCCGAGCGCAATTACGCGCGGCCGCTGATCGACGATTCGCTTGCCTTTGCCATCGAAGGCGGACGTCATCCGGTGGTCGAGCAGGCCCTGGCGCGCGACGGCACGCCATTCGTCGCCAATGACAGCGATTTGTCGCCGCCACCCCCACCCTACCCTCCCCCGCAAGCGGGGGAGGGATTGGGTGGGGGTTCCGGCCGCATCTGGCTGATCACCGGCCCGAACATGGCCGGCAAATCGACCTTCCTGCGGCAGAACGCGTTGATCGCCATCATGGCGCAGATGGGTTCGTTCGTGCCGGCGAAGTCGGCGCATATCGGCGTTGTCGATCGATTGTTCTCGCGCGTCGGCGCCGCCGACGATCTGGCGCGCGGCCGCTCGACCTTCATGGTCGAGATGGTCGAGACGGCGGCGATTCTCAATCAGGCTGGCGCGCGCTCACTGGTGATCCTCGACGAAATCGGCCGCGGCACGGCGACCTTTGACGGCCTGTCGATCGCCTGGGCCACCGTCGAGCATCTGCACGACGTCAACAAATGTCGCGCCCTGTTCGCCACGCATTTTCATGAACTGACCGCGCTGTCGGCGCGGCTCAACCGGCTGCACAATGTCACCGTCAAGGTGAAGGAGTGGAAGGGCGACGTCGTGTTTCTGCACGAGGTCGCGCCGGGCGCTGCCGACCGCTCCTACGGCATTCAGGTGGCGAAGCTTGCCGGCCTGCCGTCGAGCGTGATCGAGCGCGCCAGGCTGGTGCTGGCCAAGTTGGAGCAGGAAGACCGCGCCGCGCCGAAAGGCTTCGAGGACTTGCCGCTGTTCGCCACGCCGTACAAGGCGCCGCAAGGCGTGCAGGATGCCGCGCATGAATTGCTGGTGGGCGCCGTCGCCGCGCTCAATCCCGACGAAATGTCGCCGCGCGAAGCGATGGAAGCGATCTATACGCTGAAGGCGAAGCTGCGCGAAGCCGAATAAAGACAAAGTCGAGACTTGCCACGCTCATGACGCGACCAGGCGGCGGCGCGCGAAAAACACCAGGAGATTGCAGCCGACCGAGACGGCGAGTGTCAGGCTCAAGGCGAGCGCCGCGCCAAACGGATCGGCGGCGAGATTAAGCGTAATGCAGGCAATGCCGAATCCGCCGAGCCCGATCACAGCGTTGGCCATCACCGCAGCGGTTGCCGGGCCACCGACGCGGCGGTGCAAAATCAGAATGATGCTGGTCAGCACAATCGGGAAGACGGCCAGATTGCCGCTGGCGGTCGGACCGATGTGGTAGCTCAGCGTCACGACGATGCCGACCAAGAGCGCCACCATGGCGGCACGCATGAGCAGATCGTGCCAGCGCGCCTTCACCTGCGGCGAACGGACGTGCCGCAGCGTGGCAGATAGCCACAGCGCCACCGCCAGTACCGCGACATTGAAGACGATCGCGGCCGGCAAGGTCCAGGCGACGAAGCTGGTCAGCCAGTTCAGCACGATCCAGATGGCAAAGGCGCCCGACAGGCTGACGGCCAGCGAACGCTTCTGCGCCAGCAGCGCGTAAGTGAGCGCGAACACGATATTGATGCCGTTGGTCACCAGGCTGCCGAGTGCGCTGACGCCGATGAAATGCGCGCCGTGATCGAGCGCTAGGAAAATGTAAACCGGTCCGGCGCTGATCGGCAAAGTCGCCACCAGACCGCCGACCAGCGGTCCCGCCCGCTCGGCAGTAATCGTCGCCGCCAGCAGGAAGGCGGCGGTGACGGCCATGCGGATGATTAAGGTAAGTATGAAATACTGGTCGGGGGACATTCAGGCCACTCTCAATAATCATCCAACGCTGTCGTCCCGGACGAGCGGCAGCGAGATCCGGGACCCATTCGCCGCGCACTATCGAAAGGCCTCGATGTATGGGTCCCCGCTTTCGCGGGGACGACAGCTTTCAATGCATTATGCCTGCGTCAACACCACACGCCCAATCACCTTGCCGGCGCGCAGATCGTTGAGCGCTTCGTTGACCTCGTCGAGCGGCCGCTCGCGCAGCGGCACCGGCGGCGCGCCGGTCCGGCTGACGAGTTCGAGAAGTTCTTTCATTTCCGGCAGCGAACCGACATAGGAGCCCTGAACGGTCATTGCCCGCATCGGGAAAAACGGCGTCGAGATGGTGATATCGCCGCCGAACAGGCCGACGATGACGACCTTGCCGCCCTTCACCACCAGCGAGTCGATGGCGAGCTTCACGGTGTCGGACGAGCCGACAAAGTCGATGACCGACCAGGCGCCGCCATTGGTCGCTGCCTGAATTTGTTTTGCCGCATCAGCAGCGCGGCCGTCGATCGCGGCGATCGCGCCGGCCTTCAGCGCCGCTTCGCGCTTGGCCGGGTCGATATCGACCATCACAACGCTCTTGCCGCCCATCGCTTTATGCAGGGCAATCGCCATCAGGCCGAGGCCGCCAGCGCCCATGATGACGACCGGCTCGTCCTTGATGACCGGGCCGACTTTCTTCAGCGCGCTGAAAGCAGTGATGCCGGAACAGGCCAAGGGCGCCGCCTGCACCGGCGTCAACGTGCCGATGTCGAACAGGTGGCGCGGATGCGGCACCATCACGTGGCTGGCATAGCCGCCATCGGTGAAGACGCCGAGATTGCGCGGCGTCTTGCACAGGTTCTCCTCGCCGCGCTTGCACACCATGCATTCGCCGCAGCCGATCCAGGGATTGGCGAGCCGGATATCGCCGACCTTGACGCCCTTCGCATCCGGGCCGATCGCGACCACTTCGCCGACATTTTCATGACCCATGGTCAGGGGCAGCTTGATGCCGCGCTCGAGCAACTGCAGCCGCTTGCCGCCGCCCAGCTCGTAATAGCCGTCCCAGATATGCAGATCGCTGTGGCAGACGCCGGCGGCCTGGACCTTGAGCAGGACCTCGGTGCCGGCCGGCTGCGGGGTGGGCTTTTCGTTGAGTTGCAGCGGCTCGCCGCAACGGCAGACTTGAAACATACGCATAGCGCCAAGGCCTCCCCGGACTGTATTTGCTTGGATCGACCATAACGCGCCGACCGGCCTGCCACCACTGCCGACCGGCCGGAACGGCCATGCCGCGATTTCAGGCATTTTTCCGCAGTGCACACCCGAATGGCGGCGCCGGCCAAACAAAATCAGAACTGAAACCCCCGACATGTCGCATCGCAGGTGACTTAAAGCCCGGCCTCCGCTATCCCGATGGCCCCATGGCCTCTCTCGTCATCGACCGCGATTCGTCCAAAGCCACTGCTGCCCCCACCCGGGCGGCGGCCGAGTTGATCGACAGCCGCGCCATCGTCGCCGATCTCGAAAAGCTCGCCAAAGACAGAACCGGCAACGACGTCGAATTGCGCTCGGCGCTGGCGCAGCGGCTCAAGGCGGCGCTGATCGAAGGCCGCGCCAAGGCGGAAAAGCTTCTGCTCAAGGATCGTCATGGCCGTCGCTGCGCCGAGCGGCTGTGCCAGATGGAAGACGAGATCATCCGTATTCTGTTCGAGTTCGTGCGCAAGCATCTCTACCCGTCGGAGAATCCGTCCGAGACCGAGCATATGGCGGTGGTCGCCACCGGCGGCTATGGCCGTGGGCTGCAGGCGCCCGGCTCCGACATCGATCTGTTGTTCCTGCTGCCCTACAAGCAGACCGCCTGGGGCGAGTCGGTCGCCGAGGCGATCCTTTATGCACTGTGGGACACCGGGCTGAAGGTCGGCCACGCGACGCGCTCGGTCGACGAATGCATCCGCCAGGCCAAGGCGGACATGACGATCCGCACCGCCATCCTCGAAGCGCGCTTCCTGCTCGGCGACAAGAAGCTGTTCGACGAGCTGGTGACGCGCTTCGATCAGGACGTCGTGCGCGGTACCGGTAATGAATTCGTCGCCGCCAAGCTCGGCGAGCGCGAGGACCGTCACCGCCGCGGCGGCCAGTCGCGCTATCTGGTCGAGCCAAACGTCAAGGACGGCAAAGGCGGCTTGCGCGACCTGCACACTTTGTTCTGGATCGCAAAATATGTGTATCGCGTGCGCGAGCCGGACGAACTGATCAAGCGCGGCGTGTTCGACAAGCACGAATACGAACTGTTCCGCCGCTGCGAGGATTTCCTTTGGTCGGTGCGCTGCCATCTGCATTTCGTCACCGGCCGCGCCGAGGAACGGCTGTCCTTCGACATCCAGCGCGAGATCGCGGTGCGCCTCGGCTATACCGAGCATCCCGGACAGCAGGATGTCGAGCGCTTCATGAAGCACTACTTCCTCAACGCCAAGGACGTCGGCGACTTGACCGCCATCGTTTGCGCCGAACTGGAAGAGAGCGAAGCCAAATCCGTGCCGGTGCTGTCGCGCGTGATGGCCAAGCTGCGCCCGGTCAAGCGCAAGGCGATCGCCGGCACCGAGGACTTCATCGCCGAAAACAACCGCATCCGCATCGTCAATGGCAGCGTGTTTCGGCGTGATCCGGTCAACCTGATCCGTATTTTCGATCTGGCGCAAAAGCACAATTTTGCTCTGCACCCGGACGCGATGCGGGCGATGACGCGCTCGCTCAAGCTGATCGACGCCAAATTGCGCGACAATGAGGAAGCCAACCGGCTGTTCCTCGACATCGTCGCCTCCAAGAACGACCCGGAAACCGTGCTGCGGCGGATGAACGAAGCCGGCGTGCTCGGCCGTTTCGTGCCGGCCTTCGGCAAGGTCGTGGCGATGATGCAGTTCAACATGTACCACCATTATACGGTGGACGAGCATTTGCTGCGCTGCATCGGCGTTCTGACCGAGATCGAGCGCGGCACCAACAAGGAAACATCGCTCGCCAACGAGTTGATCCACAAGATCACGCCGGCGAGCCGCAAGATCTTGTTCGTGACGATGTTCCTGCACGACATCGCCAAGGGCCGGCCGGAGGATCACTCGATCGCCGGCGCGCGCATCGCCCGGCGCTTCTGTCCGCGACTCGGCTTTTCCGCCGCCGACACCGAGACGATCGCCTGGCTGATCGAGCAGCATCTGGTGATGTCGAGCGTGGCACAATCGCGCGACCTGTCCGACCGCAAGACCATCGAAAATTTCGCCGCGGTCGTTCAATCCGTCGAGCGGCTCAAGCTGTTGACCATCCTAACCACCGCCGACATTCGCGCCGTCGGGCCCGGGGTGTGGAATGGCTGGAAGGCGCAGCTCATCCGCACTTTATATTTCGAAACCGAGCCTGTGCTGACCGGCGGCTTCTCGGAAGTCAATCGCGCGCAACGCGTCGCCGCCGCGCAGAACGAATTCCGCGCCGCCATGAAGACGACGGATTGGCCGCCGGAGCGGATCGAAACCTATATTGCACGTCTCTATCCGGCCTATTGGCTCAAGGTCGATCTCGATCACAAGGTCGAACACGCGCAATTCGTGCGCACCGCCGAGGACGACGGCAAGAATCTCTCCACCGCCATCCGCTTCGACGCCGCGCGCGCGGTGATCGAACTGACCGTGCTGGCGCCCGATCATCCCTGGCTGCTGTCGATCATCGCCGGCGCCTGTTCGGTGGCCGGCGGCAACATCGTCGATGCGCAGATCTACACCACCACCGACGGCCGCGCGCTCGACACCATTTCGCTGTCGCGCGAATTCGAGCGTACCGACGACGAGGAGCGGCGCGGCAGCCGCATCGCCGACTCGATCCAGAAGGCATTGCGCGGCGAATTGCGGCTGCCCGACGTGGTTGCCAAGCGCGTGGCGCCCAAGGGCCGCATCAAGGCCTTCGCGCTGGAGCCGTCGGTTGCCATCAACAACCAGTGGTCACATCGCTACACGATGGTGGAAGTCACCGGGCTCGACCGCACCGGCCTGCTTTACGAACTGACCGCGACGCTGTCGAAACTCAACCTCAACATTGCCTCCGCGCACGTCGCCACGTTCGGCGAGCGGGTGGTCGATGTGTTCTATGTGACAGACTTGATGGGCGCGCAGATCACCTCGCCGACCCGCCAGGCCGCCATCAAGCGCGCTTTGATCGCGCTTTTTGCCAAGCCGGAAAAGCCCGGCAAGGCCGCCTGACGAGCGCCAATTTCGGTACGCCGGCCGGCTAGCGCCTGACGACTCAGCGGCAATCTGCTTATAATAGTTCCATGTTTGCACGAACCGCCCGCCCGGCTGCCATTCTGATCGCAAGTCTTGTTGCCGGTCTTGTTGCAGGTCTTGCGCTATTCGGCCCGGGCGCAACCGCGCGGGCCGATGCGCGGCTCAATGCGCACTTCGCGATCACAATGGTCGGTGTCTCGATCGGCCAGTTGTCCTGGACGGTCGACCTCAATCCCGGCAGCTACACGACCGCGGCCAACGGCAAGGCGAGCGGCGCGCTCAGCGTGCTGGTCAACGGCGAAGGCCGTGTGGCGACGCGCGGCGTCATCGACGCCGACCGGCTGCGGCCGACATTTTTCTCGTCGAATGTGACCGAGGACGGCGAAGTCGCCGGCCTGCAGATGACGTTCGAGAACGGCAACGTGAAGACCTTGCGCCTGGATACGCCGCCGAAGAAGGACGACCGTATCCCGGTCACGGAGGCGGACCGCCGCGGCGTCACCGATCCGCTGACAGCCATGCTGGTTGTCGCGCCGCCCGGCGAGAAATCGGTTCCGGTGCCGGCCGATTGCGACCGCGTGCTGTCGATTTTCGACGGCCAGCGCCGCTACGATCTGGCGCTGTCATTCAAACGTCTCGATCGCATGAAGATCGACATCGGTTATGCCGGACCGGTGCTGGTCTGCGCCGTCATGCTCAAGCCGATTGCCGGCTATCGCGCCGATAGCATGCTGGTGAAATATGTCGGCGGCCAGCGCGACATGGAACTCTGGTTCGCGCCGATTGTCGGCAGCAACGTGATCGCGCCGGCGCGGCTGGTGATGCCCACCTTGATCGGCACGCTGGAAATCGCCGCTGACCGTTTCGAGGTGATTGCGATCAAATCCACGGCTCCGGCGGTGACGCAGGGAGCCCCTTTGCCGCCGCCCACCGTTGGCGACGCACCCAACTAATCGTGCCGGGGCTAGGAGACGGACTCGGCGTCGGCTTCCTCGTCCACTTCGTCGCCCTTTACGGCCTTCGCGGCCTTTTTCTTGGCGGCCTTCTTTTTCGCAGCCGGGGGCGCCTCGGCGGCCAATTTGGCCTCGGCTTCGTCGCGAGCCAGCCTCAGGGCGCGCAAACGCTCGGTCTTTTCGCGCATCTGGCGGAGTCCCGCCTCGTATTCGACCATCGCTTTCTGGCCTTCGACCGCTTGCAGCGCCTTTTTCTTTTGGCGCGCTTCGGCGCTTTCCGGGGTTCGGGAATCATTGGCCATGGCGGGAACTCCTTTGGGGCAAACCGAACGAAATCAGCCCGAATCATCAATTAAGCGCGATATTTCGGCCAGATATTAGACAGCAAGACTTTATTATTTACAGCATATGGGGATGGTAGGTCGGTATCGCTAGAAGCACACCAGGAATTTAGGCTGCAATACCTATTTTTGGCAGCCCGGCCTGGAAAAGCTGCGAATGCCCTTTGACGTTAAGGGCCCGGCTTCAGTTGGCGTAGAAAATCGATGGGCCGGGGCTCCGGCACTTATATTCGGTAAATCCGTGCTTCTGGATCAGCCCGTTCAATTCGGCAATCGAGCCGACGGTCACATTGCCTTTAGCCTTCATGTACCCGAAGAGATTTTCGTCAACGATGACCACCACCGGCGATGTCCTGTTCAGGAAGCTGTCAAGACTTTCGCCATCCTTGATTGAATAATGCCGGATCCAGAAAGTATCTCCCTTGAGATAGGCATTGGCGCCGCCAAGCGCCTCAAGGAAACCGCCGCTGTAAATGCCGCGTTGCCTTTGCATGTCCACGAGACATTCGAGCGTGTCGCTGAACTTATACGGCGCCAGTTTTCCAAGCTTGATCTTGTAGTTCACCGCGATCGACGCGAAGGCCAAAGCAACGAGCAGGCCTATGACCACGGTACGGCGGGTGAGTGCGACGACAAGATCGCTACGCGCGATGTAAAAGGCGCTCACCAGAAACGGGATCACCAAATAGTGGTTCTTGGGGTACATGATGGCGCTCGCCGATACCGCCGGTAAATAGACAACAGCGAGCGGGATAAGCCGATGAAGAGGCATCAGCGTCGGCGCAATGCGTCTGTCCGCGGCAACCCGCACGCTTGAAATCGCAAGCGTCAGGGCGCCAATCGTCAGAAGACCGATAAAAAGCGGACGGGTCATATTATAATAGATGTGCGACCAGAACTCTTTCGGGTTGGCGCGCATAAAGTCCAGCAGCGTCGCATCCTGCGACAGGCCAAACAGCTTGTAGGCATTCCAGGCCGTCCAGGGATTTTCGCTGAGCTTGCCCTGCTCGAAATAAATGACATCGTGGTGCCCAGCGAAGGCCGCGCCACTTCGATTGCCCGGCAAGGCGGCAAACAGCAATTCAACGCCGACGAAGGCGGCGACGCATATCCCGATCAGAAGAAGATGCTCGCGGGCTTTTCCTTCAAGCACGACGGCGGCCAGAAAGAAACCAAAAGCGGCATAGCAAGCATACTGATACTCCGGCCGCACCAGCGCGACAACGACGCAGGTCAGAAGCAGGATGCCAAAGGCGACCGTATAGGAACGCTCAGTGCGGGTCTCGATGATCGACAGCCCGACAAGAACAATCGCCGCGCTAAATAGATTGATATAGGGCCATACGATATAGAACGGCATAAAAGCGGCGAGGATGGCGTAGACGATCGCACGGCGGCTGCGCTCAATGAGAAAGGGAATCGCCAGGCACAAAACAACCAGCAAGACCCAGGACAGGAAATAAACGACATAGCTGTCACGAAATAAAAGCTTGAGTAAGAAATACCAAAGCGAATAAAGCGGACCGCTTTCGATGGATGGCGGCGACTTGAAAAATTCGACGCCGGCAACGAGGTAGCTCGTCTCGTCGCTCAGGCCCACGTCGGTGATCGGAAAAAAGAAGCCAAAAATACATGCCGTAAGGGCAAGCAACACCACGGGCGCGAGCCAGCGGGGCGCCGGAACGGATGATGGCGCAACATCGGGCGCAGCCCACGACAAATTCATGACTACGCTTTCACGAGCGGTTGAGCTGACGGCGCCGGCTTAATGAGCCGGGTACATGCCGGGGTGTGACCGCCGAATGATAATTAGCACGATCATGGGCGTCAACGCAGGCCGCGGGAATCCGCCGACCTTTACGCGTTAATTGTTTGAGGCACGGATCTCGCGCGCCGCTGGCCGGCCGATCGCGTCGGCATAGGCCGCGATGGGCAGCGGGCGCCCGGTCAGATAGCCCTGCACGTCGTCGCAGCCTTCCCGTTGCAGGAACGCGCGCTGGCTTTCGGTTTCGACGCCTTCGGCCAGAACCGGAACGTGGAGACTGTGACCGAGCGTGATGATCGCGCGCACGATCGCCATCGAATGATGATTCTGCTGGAGGTCGCCGATGAAGCTGCGGTCGATCTTGATCTTGTCGAAGCCAAAAGAATGCAAATAGGACAAGGAAGAGTAGCCCTTGCCGAAGTCATCCATGGCGATGCTGACGCCGAGGGATTTCAGCTTTCGCAGAATCGCGATCGCGCGCTGGAAGTCGTCGATCAGTACGCCTTCGGTGATTTCCAGCTCCAGCCGGTGCGGGGCGAGACCCGTCTCCAGCAGGACCATATGCACCTGGGCCGCGAGATCGCCGGCATGAAACTGGATAGGCGAAATATTGACCGCAACCTTGAGCGGGACCGGCCAGGATGCCGCCTCGCGGCAAGCCTCGCGCAGAATCCAGTCGCCGAGCGGACCGATCAGCCCGGTTTCCTCGGCGATCGAAATAAAGCTGCCCGGCGGGACCAGGCCGCGCTTCGGGCATTGCCAGCGCACCAGCGATTCAAAACCGGTGATTTCGCCGGTCGCGACTTTCAGTTGCGGCTGGTAGTGCAGAAAGAATTCGTCGCGGGCGATGGCGCCTTGCAGATCGGCCTGCAGATCGCGGCGCTCGTGCAATTGCGCGCCAAGCCTGGCGTCGAACAGGCGCAGCGATCCACGCGCTTCCGACTTGGCCCGATAAAGCGCCGCGTCGGCATTGGCAATCAAGGTCGTGGCGCTGTCGCCGTCGGCCGGATAGATCGCGCCGCCGATGGTCAGACCGATTTGCAATTGCTGACCGTCAACGTCAAACGCCGGTTTGAAGGCCGCCAGCAGGCGCTCACCGAGTGCCAAAGCGCCGTCCGGCTGCGCGCCCTGCGTCAGCACGAGGGTGAATTCGTCGCCACCAACGCGGGCCAGAAACTGGCCGCCGGCCGCCGCGTATAGCCGGCGCGCGGCCTCGCGCAGCAAGCGGTCGCCGACCAGGTGGCCGTAAATGTCGTTGGCTTCCTTGAAGCGGTCCAGATCGACGCACAGAACGGCGAACGGCTCGCCGCTCGCTGCGGCGTTGACGAGCGTCGTGTCGAGATATTCGACGAAGGTCGCCCGGTTCGGCAGATCGGTCAGCGAATCGGTATGCGCCAGATAGGCGATGCGCTGTTGTGCCTGCCGGCGCTCGGTGACGTCGTCGAGCACGGTGAGAAGATATTGCGGCTTGCCGTCGACGTTTCTGATGACGGTCTTCTTGCCGGTCACCAGCCGGCTGCCATTGGCAGCCGTCTGGATGGTATGTTCGACCACGTCGATCACGCTGTCTGATTGGATCGCATCGTTATCGGCGTTAACGACAAGCGCGGCGCGGTCGAGCGGATAGATCTCGGCCGCGGTCTTGCCAATCAGATCGGCCCGCGAATCGCCGGTCAGCGCCTCATAAGCCCGGTTGAACAGATAGAAGCGCGCCCCGCGCGTATCGCCTTCCAGCCCTGCGACGTCACGCACCACGATGGGCACCGGGACATGCTCAATCACCGCGTCGAGAAATTTTTTGGTGCGGCCAAGTTCGTCGGCCGCATGCTTGGTCTCGGTAATATCGTGCATCACGGTGATGCGCGCCGCGTGCCCGTTGTAAGGCAAAACCCTGGAATAGACTTCGACATCAATTTCGCTGCCGTCGGCTCTGCAATGCTTGCCGATGCGGGCGTCCAGCTGGATATCGGGCAAGGCCCGCAGGTATTCGGCGAATGCCGCCCGCTCTTCAGGCGCGCGCAAATCGGGGATCGTCATTGCCATGAATTGTTCGCGGCTGTAGCCGTAGCGCGCGACAACAGCGTCGTTGACCGCGAGAAATCTCAGGCTGCGACGGTCCATCACCCACATCGGCATCGGACTGCTCTCGAACAGCAGCCGGAATGATTCTTCGCGGCGCTTGGCGTCGGTGACGTCTTCGTGGGTAGATACCCAGCCGCCACCGGGCATGGATTGATGGACGACCGCGATATAGCGGCCGTCGGGGAAACGATTGACGATCTGGTAGTCGTCGCCCTTGCCGACGTTGCTCAGGCGATCCTCGACATAGGCTTCCAGCTCGTCCGGCGCGCATATCGCCCGCGCCCAATGTCTCAATATCGACCGCAGCGGCGTGCCCGGTTTCGACAAATCACCGGACAGACTGTAAAGCTCGGCATATTGCCTGTTGCAGACGATCAACCGCTGCTCTTTGTCGAACATGCAAAGGCCTTGCGGCATATTTGAAATGGCCGCGTCGAGATGTCGTTTCTGTTCTTCGATGATCCGCTTGGCGGCAACCTGCTGGGTGATATCTTCGTGGGTGGTAATCCAGCCGCCCGCCGCCATCGGAGCGATGACGACGTGGCAAGAGCGCCCATCGGGCCCGTCGAGGATGACGCTTTTGGTCTTGCCAAAGCCGATATCGGCGAGAAGATCGCGGCGATAGGTCTCGATATCGAGTTGAAATGTGTGGATGCCTTGGCGAGCCCGCAGGATTTCACAGAGCGTCCGGCCTGCTTGCATGAATTCGGCGCTCAGTCCCGACAGTTCGAGATAGCGCTCGTTCCAGACAACCGCCCGCTCGGCGGCGTCGAACATGACGATACCCTGCGCCATGCTGTTGAGCGCGATGGCGCGCAACAGCTCGCCATCTGCGCCAATCGAAGAGGTGTGGCGCCCTGTCAGCCGGACGATGAGGAATGTAATGGTGCCGATGGCCAGGAACGACAATACCGCGGCCGCCATAAGCGCGCCGGGCGGGATCGCGCCGATCGCAAACGCAGCCGCCATATCGCTGAGAAGCGCTTCCCCCATGCCGACTCCAGTCGACCAGACGCGGAAAGCGTCTGTTTATGTTCCTCCATCGGTAACGTGCAAAGCATAACAATTGCCAAAACGTGACGGCGATGGCGCGGATTCGCGGGGATTACGCTAGGGGATAGTTAAGAAAGACTAGCCCCCGCTTTCGGCCATGCGGCGCGAAGCACCTCTTAACGAGGCCTTAAACCCGTCGCCGTAACTTGTGCGGCGGGGACCCGCGGCGCGTGTGGCCGCGGGCATGTGTGGGTCGCGTAATGGCGCAGGGACGCGGACAATCGGGCGGCCGCAAGGAGCCGACGTTCGACACTGCGCCTGACGTGCGCGTTGGCGCCGGCGATCGCAGCGCGCCGGGCGGCGCCAACAAGCCCGCCCCGCGCAAACCGAAATCGAAAGGTCGCAAGAAGCGAGGCGCCAGGCGCTCGCTGATCGGCCGCATGACTTATTGGACGCTGGTTGCCGGTCTGTGGATCGTCATAGGCGGCGCCGGCACGGTCGCCTATATCGGCGCGCATCTGCCACCGATCCAGTCGCTCGAAATCCCCAAGCGCCCGCCCTCGATCCAGATCGTCGACATGGACGGCCTCGCGCTGGCGCGGCGCGGCGATCTGGCCGGCGAAGTGCTGGCGCTGAAAGAGCTGCCGCCTTACGTGCCGAAGGCATTCGTCGCCATCGAGGACCGCCGCTTCTACGAGCATTACGGCATCGATCCGATGGGCATCGCGCGCGCGGCAGTGGCCAATGTCTTGCATCGCGGCGTGGCCCAAGGCGGCTCGACGTTGACGCAGCAGCTTGCCAAAAATCTGTTTCTGACGCAGGAACGCACGCTCACCCGCAAGCTGCAGGAAGCGATGCTGGCGGTGTGGCTGGAGCGCAAATTCTCCAAGACGCAGATCCTCGAACTCTATCTCAATCGCGTCTATTTCGGCTCCGGCGCCTACGGAATCGAACAGGCGTCGCTGCGCTATTTCGGCAAGTCGGCGCGGCAAATGAGCATTGCCGAAGCGGCCATGCTGGCCGGCCTGGTGAAGTCGCCCTCGCGGCTGGCGCCGACGCGCAATTTCGACGCCGCCGAGAAGCGCGCCAGAATGGTACTGGCATCGATGACCGAACTTGGCTTCATCAGCGCCGCCAATCAGAAGGTCGCGCTCGGCAAGCCGCCCCGGATCGTCGCGCAGGCCGCCAACGGCGCGGTCAATTATGTCGCCGACTGGATCATGGATGCGCTCAACGATACGCTCGGTCATATCGACGAAGACCTGACTGTCGAGACATCGATCGACGCCAGATTGCAGGCGAGCGCCGAGATATCGCTGGCCGACGAACTCACCGCCAAGGGCAACAAATTCGGTGTGTCGCAAGGCGCGCTGGTAGCGATGACGCCGGACGGCGCGGTGCGCGCCATGGTCGGCGGTCTCGATTATGCGGAAAGCCAGTTCAACCGCGCCGTTGCCGCCAAGCGTCAGCCGGGCTCGGCATTCAAACCGTTTGTCTATCTGACCGCGCTCGAACACGGCCTGACGCCTGATACGGTGCGCGTTGACGGCCCGGTCAAGATCAAAGGCTGGCAACCGGAGAACTACAGCCACGAATATTTCGGTCCGGTGACACTGACTAAGGCCTTGGCGATGTCGCTCAATACCGTGTCGGTGCGTTTGACGATGGAAGTCTCACCGATGGCGGTGATCCGCACCGCGCATCGTCTCGGCATCTCGTCCAAACTGGAGCCGAACGCCTCGATCGCGCTCGGGACGTCCGAGGTCTCGCCGCTCGAACTGGTCGGTGCCTTCGCGACCTTTGCCAATGGCGGCTACGCGGTCATGCCGCATGTCATCGAGCGCGTCCTTGGCGCCAAGGGCCAGCAGCTCTATGCGCGCAACCCGCAACCGCTCGGCCGCGTGGTCGAGGCCCGCTATGTCGGCATGATGAACACGATGATGCAGGAAACCCTCACCATCGGCACTGCGCACAAGGCGGCGCTGCCCGGCTGGCCGGCGGCGGGCAAAACCGGCACCAGCCAGGATTTCCGCGACGCGTGGTTCATCGGCTACACGGCGCATCTTGTCACCGGCGTCTGGCTCGGCAATGACGATGGCAAGGCGACCAAAAAAGTGACCGGCGGCGGCCTGCCGGTCGACGTCTGGAGCCGCTTCATGCGCGACGGTCATCAGGGCGTGCCGGTCGCGAGCCTGCCAAGCGCGCCGAGCGGCGGCGTGTTCACGACCTTATTCGGCGGATCGCAACCGGCCCCGCAAGCGCCAGCGCCACCGGTCGCCGCGCAGCAGCAAACCACCGGCATCGACGGCTGGATGCTCAATAATCTGTTTGGACGCGGCCGTAATTAATGCGGTCTTGCGGCGCGGGCGCGAATGCCGCGTGTGGCCGCCCAGAACGACAGGGTCGCAACGCCCATGATTGCGACCGCGCCGGCCAACGGCCAGGCGTTATGGCCGAGCAGCGCGCCGACGGTCGCGCCGCATATTGCCGCGATACTCTGCTGCACAAAACCGAACAGCGCTGACGCGGCGCCGGCGCGTTCGGGAAATGGCGTCATGGCGCCGGCGACCGACTGCGGCAGCACCATGCCCATGCCGGCGAGATAGATCGCGACCGGCAGCACAAGGGCAAACGCGGACGTAAAACCGAGCGCGACAGAGACGACCATGCCGAGACCACCGGCGGCCAGCGCGCAGCAGCCGAAGCCGATGGTGCGATCGAGGCCAAGCCGCATGACGAATCGCGTCGCCAGATTGGTGCCGGTGAGATAGCCGACCGCGCTCAACGCGAAGGCAATGCCGAAATCGAGCGGCGACAGGCCGTAGAGGTTTTGCAGCACAAACGAAGCGCCGGAAATCCAGGCGAACAGTCCGGCATAGCTCCCAGTGGCCAAAGCCATATAGGATAGATAGGCTGGGTTGCGCACGACGACGCCGTAGGAGCGCAGCATCGAGGCAGGCGAAACCGGTTCGCTCGCTTTTTGCCTCAGCGTCTCCGGCAGCACGAGCCAGATCGCCGCCGCGCCGCCGATGCCTGCGATCATCAGCGTGACAAAAACCGAGCGCCAGCCGAACGCCGTCTGCAGCGCGCCGCCGATGAGCGGCGCAACAACGGGCGCCAGCGCCATGACCGAGCCCATCACCGATAATTCACGGCCGGCGCGCGGGCCCGAATAAAGATCGCGCACGATCGCGCGCGCCACCATGATGCAGCCGGAACCGCCGAGCGCCTGGAGCGCGCGCGCCCCAATCAGCACGTCGATCGACTGCGACAGCGTGCAGATCAAGGTCGCCACCGAATAAAGCGCAAGCGCGGCGAGCAGCACCGGCTTGCGCCCGTGCCGGTCCGAAATCGGGCCGTAGATGATTTGTCCGACGGCAAAGCCGATCAGATAGGCCGAGATGGTGAGTTGGACCTGCGCCGTCGATGCGCTCAGCGCCCGCGCAATATCAGGCAGCGACGGCAAGTACATGTCGGTCGAAAGCGGCGCTATCGCCGTCAACGCCGCAAGCAGGGCGGTCAGCGCGAAAGTACCGGGGCGCAGCATAGGGGGATTTCCGCGTGTCGTGCCGCAGCGGAAGCCGGGCGATGACGAGTGCCTAGCGCAAGGCAGGGCTCGCCGCTAGCTCATGCCGTAGCGATGCAGATCTGCGCCATGAGCATCGAGCCAGGCCTTTGCCTTCTTGAATTCCGGGCAAATGCGCTCGACCTGACGCCAGAAAGCGCACGAGTGATTCATCTCGACCAGATGGGCGGCCTCATGCGCGGCGAGATAGTCGAGCACGAAACCCGGCGCCAGGATAAGCCGCCAGGAATAAGACAAGACGCCGGTGGTCGAGCACGAGCCCCAGCGGCTTGACTGATCGCGGATCGACACGCGCTTGAGCGTGACGCCGAGCGCCAGCGCCGCCTGTTTGCTGGCGGCCTCCAGATCGCGCTTGGCTTCGCGCTTGAGATAATCACGGACCCGGCGCGATACATGCGGCGCCGCGCCGGCGACACACAGGAGCCGGACGTCGGCGCTCTCGGCTTCGATCCACACGGTGCCGCGCGCAGCCGGCCGATGGACAATGCGGTGATCGACGCCGCGCAGCGGCAATACCGCGCCGTCGGCAAAGGGCAGCGGCAACGGCAGACGCTTCAGCCGTGCGGCGATCCAGGCCGTGTGCCGCTGGGCGAATTCGCGCGCCTGCTTCAGGCTGCCGCGCGGCGGCATGGTCAGCACGACTTCGCGCGTCGCGGTATGTATGCGCAATGTATAGCGGCGCGCCAGCCGGTTGCGGCGCAACTGCACGGGAATGACGTCGCCATCCAACGCGACCGTAATGATCGACGGCTCGCTGGTGCGGCTGGAAAAGAGGGCGCGCAGGGCTAGGGACATCGGCGGAGCCTAAACCGACTCAAAGGATCGAATTGCGGCGAGTGTGCCACAAAAGCCGGCGCCGGCAATGTTCAGCGATCGCGCCGCTGCTCAGCGCTTTTTGCCGCCGCCGTGCCCGCCATTATGCGACAGGGCAAAATCGGCGATGCGCGGCTGAATCTCGGAACGGAAGCGGGAGCCGTTGAAGACGCCGTAATGGCCGACGCCGAGCTGCATGTAGTGCACCTTGTCCTCGGCCGGAATATTCGGGCAGAGTTTGTGGGTCGCCTCGGTCTGGCCAATGCCGGAAATGTCGTCGTGTTCGCCTTCCACCGTCATCAGTGCGACACGGCGAATCTTGCTTGGGTCGACGCGGCGACCGCGATGCATCATCTCACCCTTCGGCAGGGAATGCTTGATGAATACGGTGTCGACGGTCTGCAGATAGAACTCGGCCGACAGATCCATGACCGCCATATACTCGTCGTAGAACTCGCGGTGCTTGGTCGCCGAATCGCCGTCGCCCTTGACCAGATTGCGGAACAGGTCGCGGTGCGCCTCGAGATGGCGGTCGAGGTTCATCGACATAAAGCCGGTCAGTTGCAAGAATCCGGGATAGACGTCGCGCATGACGCCGGGATGCGGGAAAGGCACCTTGGTGATGACGTGACCGCGGAACCAGTCGATGCCTTTCGATTCGGCCAGCTTGTTGACCGCGGTCGACTTGACGCGCGTGTCGATCGGACCGCCCATCAAGGTCATCGAGTGCGGCACGTAAGGATCGTTATCGGCTTCCATCAAGGCGACGGCGGCCAGCACCGGCACCGACGGCTGACACACGGCGACGATATGCGCGTCGCCTTCCATCATATGCAGGATCGAAATGAGGTAGTCGATATAGTCGTCGAGGTCGAAACGGCCCTCGGCCACCGGCACCGAGCGCGCATTGCGCCAGTCGGTGATGTACACGTCGTGATTGGGCAGGAAGGCCTCGACCGTGCCGCGCAGCAGCGTGGCGTAGTGGCCAGACATCGGCGCGACGATCAGAATTTTCGGTTGCGGCCGGCGCGGCACATGCGTGAATGCGCGCTCGAAATGTAAAAGGCGACAGAACGGCCGCTCCCATACCGTCTTGATGTTCACCGGTACGCGCTCGCCGCCGACGATCGTGTCCTCGATCAGCCATTCCGGGCGGCCATAGCGGCGCGTGGTGCGTTCGAACAACTCCATCGCCGCGGCGACCGACTTGCCGTAGGTGGTGTGTGCCAGCGGGTTGATCGGATTTTTGAAGAACAGCTTGGTCGCGTCGGCGAAGGCGCGCGACGGATCGAGCGCGGCGTGGCCCATCTCGTAGAGCCAATACATCGGCGTCGTCATGAACGCGCTGTGCTCGCCGGAAAGCGTCGCGGCCCCGTCGAATTCCCCGATCGGCATTGGCTGAGTTCCCGGCTCGTGCTGCACCGCGGTAGAGTGTCGTTTTTCCTTCATACCGTCAACCTAACGCCAAACTCCTTCGATTCGTCTTACGACCGAAAATATATGTATAAACATATACATAGATACCTAGTCGGCACCCTGCAGCAACGACCCCTGCGTGCGCGCGCTGTCCAGAAGCTTCAAAAACGCGAAAACCGCGCCGGCAAACAGCACGACATTGAAGGCGAAGGCCTCCAGCATCAGGTCGAAGCGGAAGACGTGGTCGATCAACAGCGCCCGCATGCCCTCGAACACATAGGTCGGCGGCAGGCTCCAGGCGACGTATTGCAGCCAATGCGGCAGCACCGCCACTGGGTAATAGACGCAGGTCAGCGGCAGAAACAGGAACATGATGGTCCAGGCCATGCTCTCGGCGCCCATGCCGTTCCTCAGCAAAAGGCCGGCGACAAAGATGCCGATCGCCCAGCTTGTCAGAATGAGATTGATGAAGAAGGCGACCAGCGCCAGGCCCATCGACCACAGATTGAAACCGAAGAAGGCGATGGCGAGGAGCGTCACCGGGACCATGCCGATCGCGAGCCGCACCAGGCTCATGATCATCAATGCCGAGATGAATTCAGCGGGGCGCAACGGCGACATCATCAGGTTGCCGAAATTGCGCGCCCACATTTCCTCGAGAAACGAAATAGAGAAGCCGAGCTGGCCGCGAAACAGAATGTCCCACAGCAGCACCGCGCCGATGAACACGCCGGCGGCATTGGCGAAGTAGCCGGAGTTGCTCGACACGTAGGTCTGCAGAAAGCCCCACATCAGCATCTGCACCGCCGGCCAATAGACCAGATCGAGCAGGCGCGGCCAGGACGAGATCAGCAGATACCAATAACGCCGCACCATCGCGGCGACGCGGTTGAGGGAGAATTCGAGGCCGGCATCGTTCATCCTGTTACCTCGCGCTGCCGATCGCGCCCGCGCGCGACGTCGAGGAACACTTCTTCCAGGGTCTCGCGGCTGTAGCGCGCAAGCAGACGCGCCGGCGTGTCGTCATCCTCGACGCGGCCCTTTTTCATGATGATGACGCGCTCGCACAGGCGCTCGACCTCGTTCATGTTGTGCGAGGCGAGCAGAATGGTGGCGCCGGTCTCGGCGCGGTAACGCTCGAGATGCGTCCGCACCCAGTCGGCGGTGTCGGGATCGAGCGAGGCGGTCGGCTCGTCGAGCAACAGAACGTCCGGCTTGTTCAGGAGAGACTTGGCGAGCGACACCCGCGTCTTCTGCCCCGCCGACAGCTTGCCGGCCGGCCGATCGAGAAACTCGGTGAGATCGAGATCGGCGGCGAGGCGGGCGATACGGGCGGCCTCGTCGGCGACCGCGTAAAGTTGCGCGAACACCGACAGGTTCTGCCGCACGGTCAGCCGCATCGGCATATTGACGTAAGGGCTCTCGAAATTCATCCGGTGCAGGACGCGGTAGCGTTGCCGCGGCATCTCTGCGCCAAGCACCGCGACGGTGCCGGCGGTGGGGCTGACCAGGCCCATGATCATGGCGATGGTCGTGGTCTTGCCGGCGCCATTGCCGCCCAGGAGGCCGGTGACCGTGCCGGGGGCCAGTTGGAATGAAATGCCGTCGACGGCGGTCGCGGTCTTGTAGCGTTTGACCAGATTATCGACGGCAATGGCGGGCGCAGGCGTTACATCCATGACCGCCCAGATGTGACGCCGCGCGGGGCGAAGCGCAAGGGCCGGCGCGGCGCGACCTTGTGCGCAATTGGTGCTACCGAGCCCCAGCCGCTACACTGGCCGCATGCCCGCCTTTGGCCTTGCCGACAATCATCCGCGCCGCAATGTCCGCCTCGATACGCTGGTGCGGTTGCGCTGGCTCGCCGTCATCGGCCAGAGCACCGCTGTGCTGGTGGTTTATGTCGGGCTCGATTTCGAATTGCCGATCTGGGCCTGTCTCGCCGTGATCGCACTGTCGGCCTGGCTCAACATCGCGCTGCGGCTGCGCTTTCATCTGACCCAGCGCCTAGAGCCCGACCGCGCCGCCTGGCTCTTGGCCTTCGACATCGCCGAACTGGCGGTGCTGATTTTCCTGACCGGCGGATTGCAGAACCCGTTCGCCTTCCTGTTTCTCGGTCCGGTTCTGCTATCGGCGACGGCGCTGCCGCCGCGCTTCACCATCATGCTGGGCGCCTTCGCCGTCGCCTGCGCCACCGTGCTTGTCTTCGTTCACTATCCCTTGCCGTGGGACGATGACGATCCGCTGAAGCTGCCGCCGATCTACATGATGGGGGTCTGGCTCTCGATCCTGCTGGCGATCGGTTTCATCGGCGTCTACGCTTGGCAGATCACCGAGGAATCGCGGCAACTCGCCGACGCGCTCGCCGCCACCGAACTGGTGCTGACGCGCGAGCAGCATCTGTCGCAGCTCGACGGGCTCGCTGCCGCCGCCGCGCATGAACTCGGCACGCCTCTCTCGACCATTTCGGTGATCGCCAAGGAGCTGGAGAACGCAATCCCCGCCGACGCGCCGCATGGCGAGGACGTGCGGCTGTTGCGCTCGCAGGCGACGCGCTGCCGCGACATTCTCGCCAAGCTGACCGAATTGTCGTCGAGCGGCGAGCCGTTCGACCGCACGCCGCTGACCTCGCTGATCGAGGAGGTGGTCGCGCCGCACCGCGATTTCGGCGTCGCCATCGGCGTCAGCGTGCCCGACGACCGCGCGGCGGAACCGGTCGGCGCGCGCAATCCGGCGATTTTGTACGGGCTCGGCAATCTGCTGGAAAACGCCGTCGACTTCGCGCACGAGCGCGTCGACGTTGTGGCGCGGTGGGACGATGAGACGATCGAGGTCGCCATCAGCGACGACGGGCCGGGCTTTGCGCCCGATATTCTCGACCGCATCGGCGAACCCTATGTCACCAGCCGGCGCCGCAAGCCCGGCAATGACGACGGCGAGCCGACCGGGCTGGGTCTCGGCTTTTTCATCGCCAAAACCCTGCTCGAGCGATCCGGCGCGACCTTGAACTTCGCCAACCGCGCGCCGCCATACCGCGGCGCTATCGTCACATTGCGTTGGAACCGCAGCGAATTCGAGCGGTTGCTGAGCTTCGCGCCGACGTGATCGGGCGGGCGCTATTGCCATTTGTTTATACGATTTTTACGCGGTATAATAGGGTGTGACCGCGTCCAGAACGCCTAAAACGGCCAAATGTGGAATGAAACCGTGAATCTTGCCATGAACGACATCGCCGGCGCGCCGGTTGCTATCGATTATACGGGCGAGCGAACCGTGCTGGTCGTCGAAGACGACCGTTCCTTTCTGCAGCGGCTGGCCAAGGCGCTGGAGCAGCGCGGCTTTACCGTGACCACAGCCGAATCGGTCGCCGATGGGCTGTCGCAGGTCGAGCGCGCCGCGCCGGCCTTCGCTGTGGTCGACATGCGGCTCGGCGACGGCAACGGGCTCGATGTCATTTCCGCGCTCAAGCGTCAGCGGCCGGACGCGCGCGGCATCATCCTCACCGGCTATGGCAACATCGCCACGGCGGTCAATGCCGTGAAGCTGGGCGCCGTCGATTATCTGGCCAAGCCCGTCGACGCCGACGACGTGCTGGCCGCGCTGCTCGCGCACGAGAACATCAAGATCGAGCCGCCCGAAAATCCGATGTCGGCCGACCGCGTGCGCTGGGAGCATATCCAGCGCATCTACGAATTATGCGGCCGCAATGTTTCGGAGACGGCGCGCCGGCTGAACATGCACCGGCGTACACTCCAGCGGATTCTGGCCAAAAGGGCGCCGCGCTGAGATCGTCAAGCGCTGGATCGTCCGCCTTCGCGGACGATGACGGCTGTGGCTAATTCATCGCCTCGTAAGGCCCGGTGGGATCGACCAGCGACTGCAACCGCATCGCCGCGGCGCGGGCAAACAGCAGCAGCATCGCCTTGCGCGTCGCCGCCGCCAGGCGATGCTCGGGCGCTTCGCAATGAAATTCCGCGCCGAAGGCATCGGCAACGATGAGGCCAGCGTCGGGCGGGAAGATGTCGCACGGCACATCCTGCGCGGTGGCGAAGAACAGCCGGTCGCAGTGGGCGCGGTAGTCCTGCCATTTCTGGTCGGCGCGAAAATCGGCGACCGAGGATTTGATCTCGACGATCCAGATCGTGCCGCTCGAATCGAGCGCCACCAGATCGGCCCTCCGGCCGGACGGCAACGGCAATTCGCTGACCACGGAAAATCCATGCGCATGCAGCAGCCGCGCGGTGCCGCGCGCGACGGAAAGCGCGGTCTCCGACTGGCGGCCGTCGATGGGCACGAGGAGGGGTTTGCTGGCAGGCGGCATAAGTGACGAAAGTAGCGGAAATTGGGGTTGTCGTCACCGGGCTTGTCCCGGTGACCCCGCTTAGGATAGCAACAGAGCTCCTCCCTAAGCGGGATGGCCGGGACAAGCCCGGCCATGACAAGGATCGTTCGATGCCGATCGACTACGAAAAAGAATACGACAACCGCGCCCGCGTGCCGGAACATCCGGCGATCTTCGAGCGATGGCAGAAGGAAACCGACGCCTATCGCGCCGCCTCGCCGGGCGCGAAGCTTGGTATTTCTTATGGCCCATCGGCGCGCCAAACCATCGATCTTTTTCCCGGCAAAGACGCGAGCGCCGACGCACCACTGGCGATGTTCATTCACGGCGGCTGGTGGCGCGCGCTCGCGCCGTCAATGTTCAGCCAGATGGCGCAAGGCGCCAATGCGAATGGCGTGAGCGTCGCTGTCGTCGGCTACGATCTGTGTCCCGCCGTGACAATCGCCGATATCGTCGGACAGATGCGCGCGGCGGTGCTGACGCTCTGGCACACGCACAGGAAGCGCGTGATGGTCTATGGGCATTCGGCCGGCGGTCATCTCGCCGCCTGCATGGCCGCGACCGAATGGACGACGCTCGACCCCAGCGCGCCGAACGATCTGGTGCCGGCGGCTTACGCGATCTCCGGTGTGTTCGATCTCGCGCCGCTGACAAAAGTTTCGCAGAACATCGATCTCAAACTCACCGACAAAACCGCGCATGATGTTTCGCCGCTCTATTGGCAGGTGCCGGTCGGGCGCACGCTCGATGCTGTCGTCGGCGACATTGAGTCGGGGGAGTTTCTGCGCCAGAGCAAAATTATTGCCGACGGCTGGAAGGGTACGGCGCAAACGCGCTACGAAGAAATCGCCGGCGCCAATCATTTCACCGTGCTCGATCCGCTGACCGATCCGAACAGCGCGATGACCAAGCGTGTCGTGGAGCTGGCGCGGCAGACGCAGGATATCGTTCTTTAATTAGAACCAGTAATGCCAGGCGAAATAGCAGGTGAGCAGCGCGCCGACGGCGGTGACGGCGATGCGCATCACCTCGCGCGGCGCGACACGCGCGATCGACGCGCCGAGCTGGCCGCCGATGATGGAGCCCGCCATCAGCGCCAAAGTCTGCGGCCAGATGACGATGCCCTGCGAGATGAAGATCGCCGCCGCGACGCCGCTGTTGAGGCTGGTCACCAGATTTTTCGCGACATTGGCCGAACGGTAATCGCCGCGCGTCGCCAATGTCATGACAGCCAGCAGCAGCACGCCGACGCCGGCGCCGAAATAGCCGCCGTAGAACGACACCGGCAGAAGCATTTTCAGATTGGTGACGCTGAAGTCGATGGCGCGGCCCTTGCTGTGCGCGCGGGCGCGCAGCCAGTCGCCGATCGGTTTGGCGAAGGCGAACAGCACGGTGGCAAAGCCAAGCAGCAGCGGCACCAGAATGGCAAACACACGCTGCGGCGTTGCCATGAGCAGCAACGCGCCCAGCGCCGCGCCCAGCACCGAAGCCAGCACCATGCCGATAAAGGGGCGATCGAATTTTGGCAACTGGCCGCGATCCGACAATGCAGCGAGGAATGCGCCGGGAAACGAGGCGCAGAGATTGCAGGCGGTGGCCGGCAGCGGCGCAATGCCGGCGGCGATTAAAGCCGGATAGGTGACGACAGCCGCGCCGCCGACCAGCGAGGTCAGCGCGCCGCCGCCAATGCCGGCGAT
>CAIMEA010000026.1 GCA_903839845.1 uncultured Hyphomicrobiales bacterium | reverse complement strand
TGAAGTCGTGATCGGCGACGTATTTGCCGCCCCTCGCCTCCGGCGGGCCGTAGCAGGTGGAGCCGCCATAAAGGTAAGGCGAATTGACACCGAAGCCGTGATATGTTATTCGGCGTGCAATTTTGACCCCCTAACCGGGGGTATCGGCGTCCAAAATTGACCCCCGCCCATTCGGCCTGATGCGCTGCCCGCTTTGAATCAAAGCGGGTGGTGGGGGAATGTTGACGGTGGACACGATCGGGCGGATTCGGCGGGAGCATTTCCTCAAGGGCAAGACGATCAAGGAGATTGCCCGTGATCTGAGGGTATCTCGGAACACGGTTCGCAAGGTACTGCGATCCGGGGAGACATCCTTCGAGTACGACCGGGAGGTCCAGCCGCGGCCGAAGCTTGACCGATGGACTTCGGATCTCGATGAGCTGCTGGACGGGAACGCGACCAAGTCGGCCCGCGAACAGCTCACGCTAATCCGCATCTTCGAGGAACTTCGGCGGCGCGGCTACGAGGGCGGTTACGATGCCGTGCGCCGCTACGCCAGACGGTGGAGCAAGGAGCGCGGCCAATCGACGGCTGCAGCCTACGTCCCATTGAGCTTTGCACCAGGCGAGGCTTACCAGTTCGACTGGAGCCACGAGATTGTCCTGCTGAGCGGCGTCACGGTGACCGTGAAAGCCGCCCATGTCCGGCTCTGCCATAGCCGTATGCTGTTCGTGCGCGCCTATCCGCGCGAGACGCAGGAGATGGTGTTCGATGCCCATGACCGGGCCTTCGCCTTGTTCAAGGGCACCTGCGGCCGCGGCATCTACGACAACATGAAGACGGCGGTGGAGACGATCTTCGCCGGCAAACAACGGCTCTACAATCGCCGCTTCTTGCAGATGTGCAGCCACTACCTCGTCGACCCGGTCGCCTGCACGCCGGCCTCCGGCTGGGAGAAGGGTCAGGTCGAGAACCAGGTCGGGCTTGTCCGTGAGCGCTTCTTCACGCCACGGCTGCGGTTCAAGAACCTCGACGAACTGAACGCCTGGCTGCTCGATCAATGCATCGCCTACGCCAAGGCGCATCGCCATCCAGAGCTGACCGGCCAGACGATCTGGGAGGCGTTCGAGGCGGAACGGCCGAAGCTCGTTCCCTATGCCGGCCGGTTCGATGGATTCCACGCGGTGCCGGCGTCGGTCTCCAAGACCTGCCTGGTTCGCTTCGACAACAACAAGTACTCGGTGGCCGCCAGCGCGGTCGGACGGCCGGTCGAAGTCCATGCCTATGCCGATCGCATCGTCATCCGCCAGGACGGGCGGATTGTCGCTGAGCATGTCCGCTCGTTCGGGCGCGGCGATACGGTCTATGACCCTTGGCATTACGTGCCGGTGCTCGCCCGCAAGCCCGGTGCCCTGCGCAACGGCGCGCCATTCAAAGACTGGGTGCTGCCGGCCGCGATGGAGCGGGTGCGGCGCAAGCTCGCCGGCGCCGACGACGGTAACCGGCAGATGGTCGATATCCTCTCTGCGGCGCTGACCGACGGGCTGCCGGCGGTCGAGGCGGCATGTGCCGAGGCAATCGCCCATGGCGTCCACTCCGCCGATGTCATCCTCAACATTCTGGCCCGCCAGCGCGATCCCGGCCCGCCAATCACAATTGCCACGCCGGATGCGCTGACGCTGCGCCATGCCCCAATCGCCGATTGTGCCCGTTACGACAACCTCAGGAGGACCATCTGATGGAACGAACTCAGCTCTTCGACCTCATGGGCGAGCTCAAGCTCTACGGCATGAAAGCCGCCTTCGACGAGATCATGGCTACCGCCGTTAAACGCCAGCATGAACCTCAGCGCATCGTCGGCGATCTGCTGAGCGCCGAGATCAGCGAGAAGCAGGCACGCTCGATCAAGTACCAACTCACCATCGCCAAGTTACCGCTCGCCAAGGACCTCGACGACTTCCAGTTCGAGGGCACGCCGATCAACCAGACGCTCGTCAACGACCTTGCTGGCGGCGGCTTCATCGCCCAACAGCGCAACGCCGTGCTGGTCGGAGGGACCGGCACCGGTAAGACGCACCTTGCCATCGCGATTGCCCGAAGCTGCGTACGCGGCGGCGCTCGCGGCCGCTTCTACAACGTGGTCGACCTCGTTAATCGGCTTGAGACCGAGACCCGTAATGGCCGGCAGGGCCGGCTCGCCGACCATCTGAAGCGTATGGACTTCATCGTCCTCGATGAGCTCGGCTATCTGCCCTTCGCCCAATCCGGCGGTCAGCTCTTGTTCCACCTCGTCAGCCGGCTCTACGAGCGCACCTCGATCGTCGTCACCACCAACCTGGCCTTCGGCGAATGGCCGAGCGTGTTCGGTGACGCAAAGATGACCACAGCTCTGCTCGATCGGCTCACCCACCACTGCGACATCGTCGAGACCGGTAATGACAGCTGGCGCTTCAAGAGCCGCGACGACGATCACACATCAACCCGCGCTCGCCCCGTCTCCGCAACCCCGGCCAGCTCCGACGGCGCGAGCGCTAGCGTCAAAAACCGTCGCGCGAAGGGGTCAACATTGGACGCCGATCAGGGGTCAAAGTTGGACGCCGATTGACAGTGGAGAGCAAACCGCGAAGTTAGGAAAGTTCAGCGCGGCAGGGCTTTTTCGTGCGCCCGCGACTTTCGGATTACGGTGTGAAGTAGAGCCGCAACGGCTCGGCCCCCCGAATGGTCGCGCTCGTTTTTTTTGTGTCACTCTGCGGCGCGAAGTCGCGGCGCGTATGCTCGCCATTCTCGGGTTACCGAGATAGCGTACGGATCGAAAGCTTAGCCCCGCGCCTTGGCCTGCGCGTAAATATGCTTTGGCGGTTCTTCAAAGTATTTGAACAGAGCCGGGCAGAGCCAGCCCTCTAGCTTAAATTCCTCCCAGCGGTACCAATTCCCACCGTCGCCATCCGTACGTAGCCAATCAAGCCGATGCTGGTGACCTGGGAATGGCGTGCCCGAGAATATCAGAACAAATCCCTTAGCTGCGTCAGGGATGTCAGCAACGAGACATTCCATCATGATGTCGGCCCCAGCCACGAAGGGCTCTTGCACCAAACCAACGCGCTCGTCGTCGAAGACCCAACTGCCGTAGAGCTTGTAAGGACTGATGATATTGATTGAGTTCATTGGGTCACCCTGAAATGTGTCGCGGCAGTCTGGAGCCGACCTGCTAGATCAGTCGGCCGAGCCAATATGTAGGCACGCACCAAAGCGCAGCGGGCACTAAGCCAAATAACAGGGAGCCAATGATCCCGCCCCGTGGGGCCCGCCAACCATTCCAAACGGTTTCAATAGAAAGTACGGGGCAACACACAAGAGCAGACCAAAAAGGCGCGCCGGAATGCCCGAACAAGAAGGGCGGGACAAAGCTGATCCCCACTAGGATCAAGACAAAAAGCTTCAGCGGCGCAGGGAGGTCCCTGAAACCACGCTGCATGTGATCCTCGATTGGCCAAATCAGGCTTTTTGCCGAAGGCGGCTGCGATCTTGATCAATAACGAGGCGTGCGACATTGCCGCACAATTTATTGAAGCGGACGACTTTGCAGAGCCAATACACCGCAACCTGTTCGCCTCCTTCATTACTGCGCGCAATGAAGCGCGAGCCATTACCATTACGTTAGTCAAGGCCTTGCTCGGCGGCGATGCCAACGTTGAGATGATGCCGGGATGCACAGTCGGGGAATATATCGCCCGGATTGCAGCATCAGCGACGATCATTATTAACGCTCCCGACTTTGCCAAAGCGATCC